>JAAYZA010000003.1 GCA_012515055.1 Syntrophomonadaceae bacterium
GCGTTCTACCGGGTATTCCCGGGTATAACCATAACCACCATGTATCTGTACTGCCTGGTTGGCAACCTGGTTGGCCGTTTCTGATGCTTTTAGTTTAGCCATGGCAGCGTCTACTGCATATTCCATACCCAGAGTCTTTCTCCAGGCAACATCGTAGGTAAGCAGGCGGGAAGCCTTGATTTCCATAGCCATGTCAGCCAGTTTAAACTGGATGGCCTGCAAAGATGCTATGGGTTTGCCAAACTGCACTCTGGTTTTAGCGTAATTTAAGGCTTCTTCGTAGGCGCCCTGGGCGATTCCCACTGACTGGGCAGCAATACCAATTCTGCCGCCATCGAGAGTTGCCATGGCGATTTTAAAGCCCTCACCCTCTTTGCCTAACAAATTTTCTTTTGGAACCGGGCAATCTTCAAATATCAAATCACAGTTTTGAGTGCCGCGGAGTCCCATCTTCTTTTCGAATTTACCAAAGGTGAAGCCGGGAGAACCCTTTTCAACTATGAATGCACTAAAGGCTTTGCTCCGTAACTCAGCAGGGCCGGTACGGGCAAATACGATATAGGTGTCTGCTGCCTCAGCATTGGTAATAAATATTTTGCGTCCGTTTATAATGTAGTTGTCGCCATCCAATACAGCTTTACAGGTCATGCCCATGGCATCACTGCCGGCATTGGGTTCAGTCAGTCCAAAGGCCCCAATTTTTTCACCAGTGGCCAGCGGCACCAGATATTTTTGCTTTTGTTCTTCAGTCCCATATTGATAAATGGGCCAGGCTCCCAGGCTGACATGTGAAGACAATGTATCAGCGGCGGAAGGGTCGACCCGTCCAAGCTCTTCAACAGCAATGGCATAAGCGATATAACCCATAGCAGAACCGCCATAGGCTTCGTCAAAGGGTATTCCGGTCAAGCCGAGTTCACCTATCTGGGTAAACACCTGCCGGTCAAAATACTCTCTTTCGTCCCGGTCAGCTACTTTGGGTTTTAAAACATTTTCCGCAAAATCCCTGACAGAAGTCCTTATCATTTCGTGTTCACTGGTGAGTGCAAAATCCATTTTAATTCCTCCTTGCATTTTGGTTCATTTATTTTTAAATAGCATTAAGCTCCGTAATATAGTTTTTTGGCTTTGAACATTATTTCATCCCTGAAATCCGGATGACTGATACTGACCAGTGCGTTCAACCGCTGCAGATTGGTTTTGCCTGCCAGCTGTGCAACACCGTATTCAGTTATGACATAATCGACTTCATTGCGGGTGGTTGTCACTGCGGTTCCTTCATATAAAGCAGGCACTATACGGCTTACTGTGCCGCGGGAAGCTGTTGAAGGAACGGCGATAATGGATTTCCCCCCACCAACAGAACGTTTAGCACCGCGGATAAAATCCACCTGACCGCCTACGCCGCTGAATTGTTTGGGGCCGATGGCGTCTGCGGATATTTGTCCTAAGACATCGATTTGCAATGCCGAGTTTATTGATACAACCTTATAGTTTTGGGCAATGATCCAGGGGTCATTGATGTAATTTTCCGGGTGCATTTCGACTAAAGGATTATCATCCACCCAGTCATATAGAGCTTTGGTGCCCATCATGAAGGTAGAAATGATTTTGTAGGGGTGCAGGGTTTTCTTTGACCCGTTGATGACCCCCTGTTCGACCAGAGGAATAAGACCATCAGAGAACATTTCGGTGTGAATTCCCAGGTCTTTTTTATTTACCATTGCTGCCAGTGCCGCATCAGGGATGGCACCAATGCCCATCTGCAAAGTACAGCCGTCTTCAATCAAATCGGCACAGTAATTACCAATTTGAATTTCTATATCAGTCTGAATGGTCGGAGCAACTTCCATCAAAGGAAAATCAGATAATACAAAATGATTAATATCTTTAACGGAAATAAAGCTGTCACCCAGAGTTCTGGGCATATTACTGTTTACTTCCGCAATAACGATTTTAGCCATCCTGGCTGCCGGTAAAGAGTAATCCACCGATATACCCAGGCTGCAATAACCAAATTTATCCGGAGGGCTCACTGTGATCAAGGCAACATCCACCGGGATATGCCCCTCCAGAAATAATGAAGGTGTTTCCGAAATAAAACGGGGGATATAATCAGCCCGGCCTTCGTAAATGGCTTTACGTGTATTGACACCTCCAAACAGTGAAATATGGCGGAAGTGTTCTTCCATACCCGGCTGGGCATACAAGCATTCACCCATACCGACTCGGTGAACAACCTTCACGTCACGAAGGTCTGCGTATCGTTCACTCATGGCCCTGGTTAATGAACGGGGCTCTCCGCAAGCATGGGAAACAATTACATAATCTTTGGATCTGATAGCTTTTACCGCTTCATCTGCTGTACAAATATTGTTTTGATAATGATCCAGCCAGTTGAACACAACCATTCCTCCCTAAAAACATAATTAAATAAGATTTTCATCAATATAGTTATAAGCCTAAATACGCTTTTTTAACCCGGGGATTATTGATTATTTCATCAGATGAGCCTTCCAGAGCAATCATGCCGTTTTCCAGAACATAAGCCCGCTGGCTAAGCTTCAGGGCCTGCTTGACATTTTGTTCCACCAGTACTACGGTAATCCCCTGACCGTTGATTCTCTGAATAATTTCGAAAACAGTCGATACCAATTTGGGGGACAAACCCAGCGAAGGTTCATCCAGCATCAGAATACGCGGCATTCCCATAAGTGCTCTGCCGATAGCCAGCATCTGCTGCTCGCCCCCGCTAAGTGTACTGCCAACCTGGGTCTTTCTTTCGGCCAACCGCGGCAGTAATTCATACACCCGTTCCAGATTATTCTTGCGTTCCTTTATGGTGCGGGGCATGGTCGAGCCGATCAGTAAATTTTCGTATACAGTAAACATGGGGAATATTTTTCTGCCTTCCGGAACATGGATAATGCCTAAATCAGTAATCTCATGTGGCGGCAGTTGTTCTATCCGCTGACCGTCAAAGCTGATTTCACCGCTATTTGCTGTGATAACGCCGGATATTGTATTCAGGAGCGTAGTCTTACCGGCCCCATTGGCACCAACAATACTGACGATCTCACCACTATTTATTTCGAGCGAAATGCCTTTGATGACTTTTACATCACCATATCCTGAATGGAGGTTTTTAATTGTTAACAGCTTCATAGTCATCACCCAAATATGCTTTGATAACTTCAGGATTGCTGGTTACTTCCTGAGGTGTACCTTCAGCAATTTTCTTTCCATAATCTAGGACAACTATGTGATTGCAAATCGCCATAGTAGCCTGAAGAACATGTTCGATCATTAAAATACTGATTCCGCTCGAATTAATGTTTTTAATCATTTTCACCGACTCCTCTATCTCGGTCGGATTCAATCCGGCCAGGACTTCGTCCAGTAAGAGAATTTTAGGTTGAGTAGCCAGTGCCTTGGCTACTTCTAGCCGTTTACGATCAGCTAAAGTTAAGCTTTTAGCCAGTGAGTTTATTTTTCGCTTAAGGTCCACCTGTTCAATTACCTGCATAGCAATTTCTCGTGCTTGTGAACGTTTGCTGGTGTGGACAAATCCGCCTACCATAACATTTTCTAAAACAGTCATGGATCCAAATGGCTTGACTACCTGAAAAGTTCGGCCAATGCCTTTGCGGTTGATTATATAAGGCGGTAAACCGGTAATGTTCTCCCCGTTAAATGTTACCTGGCCGTGGGTAGGTTTATAGACACCGGAGATTAAGTTGAAAGCCGATGTCTTGCCGGCGCCGTTTGGTCCAATGAGACCAATAGCTTCTCCTGTATTGACTTTCATGTCCAGCCTATTGACAGCGATCAGGCCGCCAAAATTAATTGTCAGTTCTTTAACTTCCAGAAGTGGACTTGACATCATTATCCTCCTCCCCCCGGTCAGATATGCCTAAAAAGCGATTATAGTATTTCTGCAAGATCTCAATGATACCCTGGGGTTTGAACATGATCATGAATACAACGATCAAACCATAGATAAACAGGTGCAGTCCCTGTGCCAGGTGACCAAAATAAAATTGGATTACTTCACTGATGGCATGCAGGGTAATACCGCCCAGGACCGGGCCCAATACAGTGCCGGTGCCTCCAACCACCGCCAGAAAAACCATTTCATTGGACATCAGGGGTCCGGCTATGGCATGTGGTTCCAGATAGCGTATCAGCATAGCGTAAAAAACGCCGCCTATGGCCGTGAAAAATGCACTATAGGCTGCAGCTACCAATTTGGCATTGCGGACGTTAATGCCTAAAGCAGCGGCCGCTTCCGGGTCTTCTTTCAGTGCTGACAGGTAATAACCGAGCCGTGAATTTTTCAGCCAGAAGGCAAAGATAACGATTATAATAAGCATGATCAGTGCAATATAATAGTAGGGTTGTTTGGTCATAAACTGAAAATAGGCCGGTGCATTTCCCATCAGCTTGATGATCAAGCCTTCAGCACCGCCCATATTAAATGGTCCTAATGTCTGGGTGTTCTCAATCAGAACCACGGCGCCTGAACCTATGGCGACGGTTGCCAGGGCATAATAAGCACCGCGTAGTTTAAAAGTCGGATAACCGATCAAAATACTGAGCAGAACCGCGGCACCTGCCCCTATAAACATACCGATCCAGGGAGACAGGTTATAATCATTGAAAAGCATTACGGCTACATAGGCTCCCGTCGCCGCGAAAACACCATGCCCCAAAGAAAGCTGTCCGGCAAATCCGCAGAATAAATTCCAGGAAGAAGCCAGGTAAGCCCATAACAAACACATTGTAATAACATGTAAATAATAAGGCTTGGTGACAAACATGGGAATGACGAGCGCAAGACCCACCACTAATACTACTAAACCTATTTTTTTTGTTTTTACTGCATCCATTTTCGTCACCTACCATTCCAGCCGGGAACCAAACAGGCCCGACGGTTTTATAAAAAGTATGAGCAGGAAGATTGCGTAAACGATTACGGTCGTTAAAGTTGCCGTCATATATTGGGCGCCGATGGATTCAATCAATCCTATTATAATGCCGCCAAGCAGGGCGCCGGGGACACTGCCCAGTCCCCCCAAAACCACAACGATAAAGGCTTTGGTCATAAAAACGCCTCCTACCGTTGGATGTACATAATAGAAGGGCAACAGGGTTATGGCAGCTACGGCCAATAGAGCTGTACCAATGCCAAAGGCAATGGCATAGGTGTTAGGGACATTAATACCCATTAAAGAGGCAGTATTTCTATCCTGACCGCAGGATCTAAGTTTACGGCCCAATTCGGAATATTGCAGGAACAGATAAAATCCGCCGGAAACCACCACTGCAATAAGCAAGGCATAAAATCTCGCCGCACTTAATGTTACTCCGCCAAATACTAATGTGGCATCAGTTACAGTGGTTTTAGCCATGACATAATCACCGCCAAACACCATGAGTGACAGGTTCTCCAGAACAATTGCCAGGGCGGCGGTTAATAGCAAGACCGCTATCGGTTCACGCACATCTTTCTGGGCATCTAAAACCGGCTTAATGAAAAACCTTTCGGTCACATAGCCAACTACAAACATCAACGGGGCAATAATTACAATCAACAGGTAAGGGTTGATTCCCGTAAACTTCCAGGCCCAGTAAGAAAGCATCATGGAAAGCATCAGGAGTGCACCATGGGCAAAGTTAATAATTTTCATGATACCGAAGATAAGAGTAAGACCCAGGGCAATCAGTCCATATATTGCTCCCATACTTATGCCGTTAACGATAACAGAGAGAGATTCCATCTTATACATCACCCCTTTACATTATCCGGTAAAGCCTTAATGGCTTTACCGGATAAAACTGCAATCAAGACTTAATTCCCTGCACCAGGATACGGCCAGACAATTTCCATTCCAGGCCGTGCTTCGGCTTCAGGCCATACACTGACTCTTTCCATCTTGCCGTCAACTTTGCGATTCTGGGAAATGACCAGCGGGGCGTTTACCATTTGCCCGGTTTCATCAAATACGATTTCAGATGCATACATCTGAGTCGGGCCTTCGGTAATATTAGTTTCAGAAAAAGCTTTTCTCAAAGCTTCAGGATCTGTTGAACCAGCTCTTTCCAGAGCGTCTTTGATAATATACATGGAAGCATAGGCTTTGACCGCTTCAGCATTCATGGCATAACCGTATTTCTCTTCGAAAGCTTTATTTACTTCTTCCGAATATGGGCGGTTAACATCTGGTTCCCAGGTGGAAATATCGAAATAGTATTCGCATTTGTCACCAGTCAAATCAAAGTAGGCCGGATCAGCAAATCCGCCGCTGGTACCGATGAATGCCTTTGGCACGACATTATGTTCGGCAAAAGTATTGGTCAGAAGAGCAGCGTCAGACACATAGGAAACCATCATAATAATGTCAGGATTAAGGTTTTTCGCCTTTAAAACCACCGGGGTCAAATCTGAAGAATTGCTGGGATATGGTTCTTTTAAAACTATTTCCATACCTGCTTCAGGAATATACTGTTCCCAGGCGCGGACTGCTCCCTGTCCCCAGGAAGTATTCTCATAGATCAATGCGATGGTTTTAACGGGGGTATCAAATTTTGCTGCCATTTCTTGAATAAAAGTTACCTGGTCGCGGTTTCTCCAGCTGGTTTTTTCTGCTACCCGAAAAACGTTTTTAAAACCACGTTCAGTAATCATATCTTCGGATGGAACAGGAACCACGAAGGGAACGCCGTATCTTTCGGCTACTTCAGTGGACGGCATGGCCACACCACTTTGATACGTACCAGTTAACAGAGCAACTTCTTCGTGGGTGATAAGACGTTCTGCTTCAGATACTCCAACGGCAGGGTCACCTTTACTGTCAGCATAAATCATTTTGATTTTAGCACCGCCCATGGACTCTATGCCCCCCGCAGCATTGATTTCTTCTACTGCCATGTTACGGGCTTCCTGGCCTATTTTCCCCAGGGGTGCTGCCGAACCGGAAAGAGGAATGATATTGCCGATTTTTATTTCAGCGACATCGGAAGTGTTTTTGTCGCCGCCGCAGCCTGCGACCAGACTAAATAACATCACCATTACTACCAATAAACCGATAACCTTTGTGTTTCTCCTTCTAAGCATTTAATTGAGCCCCTCCTTTTGTTTTGTAGTATTTGATTAACCAACAACCACCAATACAGATCTCTCTTTCCGACAGTTCATTTTTATAACTTGCAATTTCTAGGCCAGCCAACAGGAAAGATAATTGCATTGGCATAATATCGGCATATAATCAGAAGGCAGGGTGCGGCAAGACAGGTCGTGATAAGGGGGGAAATAGTCCAAGGAGGGGGATTTGAACCGTTATCAAATCGAAGCTGGGTTGAAAACCCCGCTGTCAATGGGGAATCATCTGGCAACAGAGTGATGGGCAATAGAAACAGCGGGTGAACCATAAATGGTTCACCCGCTGTAATAAATGACTCGCCTGGTTTAATGCGGCCCTTCATCAGATAGCATTATATCATATCGGACTGCCTCATGGCAAAAAAAACCCCCTGGGCTGGGCCGGGGGGGTGTTGTAAAGGACAAAAAGCTTTTCCAACTGTATTTATTTATGCAACACTTTTTAGCAAATCTCTGCCTTGTTCAGTTAATTCTACTCGAATACGGCCCTGGCCAAAAATCCTCACCAGATTTAGATTGGATAGGTTTTCGGCCACAGCGGTGAGTTCTGTCATATATACTTTGAATTTATCTGCCATCAGATATAGATAGTCGGGATTATCCTGCAAATGACGCATGAATTCCATACTGCGAGTGTCTATATTCCTGGATTCAAGCAATTGCAGATCATTTTCATCCAGATGTTTATCCGCCATTTGTTTTCCTTTTGGTGTAAGTTCAAAATATAACTGCTTGATCAATCTGGGTGCAAGGCGTTTTACCAATCCGCTCTTTTCCAGAACGTCCAGCTCCAGATGAACCTGAGCAGCCTGAATATCATTTTCAGTTAAATAACTGGTGAGAATGTTGACGATATTTGCTGTATCGCTATATCCTCTGCGCAGGGCAGTTAAAATATGGATTCCCAGTTCGTCAGGTTCAGTGCCGTCAGGAATGGCTTCAATCTTTTTATCCTGTGTAAGAAGACTCACGACTACCAGGGTAATAAAGGTTATGGGGAAGACCAGCCATAATGTGTGTATCTGTTGGTAATTATCGGTTAACAGTTCCCAATATAGCACGGTGCCTAGTGAAGCGATTACTGCGGCGATAGCACCCTTGGCGTTTCCGATTCTCATAAGCCAGGAGTCCAGGTAGAAGACGAAAAGGGGCGCCCCGATGCCAGTGCCGAATGCAAAAAGCATACCCAGACCTCTGGCCCAGACCAGGGCAAATAGGACGGCGGTAACACCATAAATAACTGTACCCCATTTCGCCCAGCTAAGAAGTTTGCCGCTGTCTTTTATTTTCAGGAAATACTGGGCGATATCACGGACCAGCTGATTAACACCGGAAACAAGATAAATATCACTGGTAGACATAGTAGCAGCCATAATCCCCGCCATAATAATTGCCGCCAGGGGGATCGGAACCAGATTGAGCATGGACCCCAAAGCCAGTGAAGGTGCTTCCAGGTTAGGAACCAACTGTCTTACATATAATCCTGTGAAAGCTCCTATAACGCCAGTTGTATAAGCAATAGCAACTGTCCATATCCAGCCGGTTTGCACTGTTTTCAGGTTACGGGTTCCTGCAGAACGGGCCCAGTAGGGTGCCTGGTTTAAAAGCGACTGGTGCATGAGCAGGAAGGTGAGTACTGAAGGAACTATAAACTTAATCACCGGCAAAGTCCCAAAGGGAAGTGACAGGAAATTGGCCGGCAGCTGGCCGGCATCCGGCCAGCCGTAAGCAAATATAAGATAAATGGGAAGGATTATGAAACTGGCCAGGGCTACCCAGGTGAATTGGATCAAGTCCGTAGCTGTTGCCGCCCAGATGCCCCCTA
>JAAYZA010000147.1 GCA_012515055.1 Syntrophomonadaceae bacterium
AGGATGTCCAGGAAGTTTTGGGGATTGTCGATGATATATTTCTGGCCCAATTAATGGAACGGGTATTTGCACAGGATACAGGGGCAGCCATAAAAATGCTGGGAGAAGTATTGAATTCAGGCAAAGAGGTACAGCAATTAGCCAGGGAAGCATCACTTTATTTACGTGACCTCTTGCTTTTTATGGTCCTGGGCCGGGAAGCAGAATTCAGCGTGGTTACAGGGGAGAGTCTGCAGCTTATTGAACAACAGGCAAAAGCCGATAAACAAAAAATATTTACCGCTTTGAAAATCATGATGGAAACCGGTGACAAACTAAGGTTCAGTGATGGTAATAAATATTTGCTGGAAATTGCTTTACTGGAAATCGCGGCCCTGGCCAATGCCAAAACTGAAGTAATCAAACCAGATCCTATCCAGGTTAAAAGCGAACCTGCTGCCGCCCGACAGGATAAAACTGAGAAGCGCGATGCGGTGTGGAATAGAATCTTACAGGGAGTAAAAGAACAAAAGATTCCCACTCATGCTTTGCTTTGCCAGGGTAAGCTGTTGGGCACTAAGGATAACGTGATGTTTATTGGTTTTAAAAAAGGTTTTAAGTTTCATAAAGAGCGGATGGAGGAAAAGGGAAACCGCGAAATAGTTGAAAAAGTAGTAAAGGAATTGTTTAACAAAGAGATGCAAATGCAGTTTATTTTCTTGGATGAAGACCAGTATAATGATATAGTTGCTAAAAAGGCCATTGAATATTTTGGTGAAGATATAGTGGAGATGAAAGATTAAGGAGGAAATGGTTATGGTGTTTAATCCAGGAATGGGCGGCGGTTCAATGTCCAAGATGCTCAAACAGGCCAAGCAGATGCAGGAGCAAATTGCTAAAATGCAGGAGGAATTAGAACAAAAGGAAATAGAATCTTCTTCCGGCGGAGGAGCTATCACAGTTACAATAACTGGAAAACAAATGATCACGGCCTTAAAAATTAATCCTGACGCAGTGGACCTGGAAGATATAGAATTATTGGAAGATATGATAATGGCGGCAATCAATGAAGGAATAAGAAAATCACAGGAGATGGTCTCCACGGAAATGGCCAGAATTACAGGCGGATTAAACATACCGGGCCTGTAAAAGAACGGGGGAATACCATTTACATCCATTGGCAGGAGGGATAATATGCGGTTGGCGCGACCATTGGAAACCCTCATCGACGAACTGATGAAACTACCTTCCGTAGGACCCAAGACAGCTCAGAGAATGGCTTTATACATTTTAAAAGCTTCTGAGGCTGATGCTAAAAGACTGGCCAGAGCGGTTATAGATGCCAAGGAAAAAATAGCACCTTGCTCCAACTGCGGATATTTGACTGATACCGATCCCTGTTTATTATGCATCGATGAAAAGCGCGACAGCAGTATTTTATGCGTGGCGGAAGAAGCATCCGATATTATTGCTATTGAAAAGGCAGGTTTTAATGGACGCTATTTTGTCATCAATCAGGCTTTTAAACTTATGGATGACAACGAATTGGACCGCGTAACTCTGGAAAAATTTAAAACCAAATTAGCTGCCGGAGGGATCAGGGAAGTGATTCTGGCATTGAATCCGGATATTGATGGCGAAGTAGTCAGCCGCTATCTGTCCCGAATTGCCGGTCAATATAATATAAAGACGACCCGCCTGGCACATGGTCTGCCAGTGGGAGGCGATATTGAGTATGCTGACGAAATAACTCTGAGGCGGGCCATTGAAGGACGACATGAATTTTAGTATTAAATAATCAAACCCGGAATAGAAATACTGTAGAGAACTACAGTATTTTTTTTCGGGGAGGTATTTTTTTGCGGGGGTTAAAAAATTTAGTTCCAATGGCGCTGGGATTGATGGTCAGTCCCGAAACTGATATAAAACCAATTCGGGATGAGGACTTGATGCGGCAAGCCATGAAAGAACTCAATCAAGCGTATAATGTTTTTAGTAATGTTTCTGAACCGGAATTAGTAGAAATTGCCGTCCTTAATATTAAAGTCGCGGAAAAAAGGTTTGATTTTCTGGTCAGGGAATTAAAAAGAAAAAAGGCCGAGTAAATTAATTAATAGGGGGAGGTTTGGCAATGGAGTCATTAAACATAATCATCGCCGCTTTATTTTTACTGGCTGTTATATACATAATCGCCCAGGTCGCAGTGAAACCAATTAAATTATTGTGGAAACTGGTGCTGAATTCGGCAATAGGCCTGGGTCTTCTTTTACTGACCAATTATTTTGGCGCTTTTGTTGATGTGAATCTGCCCATCAATATCCTTACAGTATTAATCGCAGGTTTCCTTGGTATTCCCGGTGTAGTGCTTTTAATTGGCTTTTCACTATTGATTACATAATTAAATATTGGAGAAAAGCTTATTTAAAGCTTTTTTTTTGCCTTGAATTACATTAAAATAGCCACAACGGGAAGATTATTATGGCCCAGCAGCCAAATAGTATACAACATATAAACAATATGAGTAACAATTTGGATTTAAAAGATAAATGTTGACGCCTAATTGGGGACTAACTTATACTAATAATAATCTTTTTTCGCCAGTACTATTGTCCGGGAGGTGTATTTGACGAAGGAATTTGTAACCAGATCAGTGGAGGCATATGTTGGTGAGTATGCCAGTGGAAAAAGTGAGATAGCGATAAACAGGGCTCTCGAACTAATCGGTCAGGGTCGGCAAGTAACACTGGTCGATCTGGATACAGTTGAGCCTTTTTATACATTGAGACCCTTACAGGAGAAGTTGGAAAGCCTGGGTATTAATATTATCTGCCTGTCTGCCAAGGATGCTTTTGGTCTGGGGGAAACTGGTGCAATGCTTAACCCTAAAGCCAGATGGGCATTACGACATGAAGGTGATATAATACTTGATATTGGGTACGGTGTTTATGGAGCACGGACATTAAATCTGGTTGAAGGTGCCAATGAATCAAAAGAATTAAAGATTATGCTGGTGCTGAATTATTCCCGCCCCATGACAAACTCCAGGGAAAGGATCAAAGAGTATATTAAAAGTTTTGACAGGATCGATTATATTATTGCCAACACTCATTTAGGGGATCAAACCACCGTTGACATAATAATAAAGGGCAATCAAGAAATATTGGCAGTTGCTGATGAAATTGGATTGCCTGTAGCCTTTATAGCGGCGGATATAAGCCTGGCTGCGGAACTTGAAAAACAAAGTTTTTCGGTACCAATTAAATTTATAAACAGATATATGCCAGAAGCAATGTGGTCTTAATGTTTTTGGAGGTGTTAATCTCAGTGCAAAAGGTTATTGGTGAAACCAAAAAAGCATTCTTAACAGGAAATGAAGCAATTGTGTGGGGATGTCTTGCTGCTGAAGCGGAAATCATGTTTGGATATCCCATTACTCCCCAAAATGAAATAATGCATTATTGGACACGGTTAGCCCCTGAATATGGCAAAGGTTTTCTGCAAACAGAGGATGAAATTTCCGCCGGCTTCACCGTCTGCGGTGCTATCCAGGGGGGTATAAAAGCTTTTACTGCTACCGCTGGCCCGGGAAATGTCCTAATGCAGGAACCTTTTGGCATGGCAGAAGCCATGCGATTGCCGGTCTTTGCCGTTATACAGCAAAGGGGCGGACCCTCTTCGGGGACAGTCATATACTCGCAGCAGGAGGTTTCCCTGACAGCTTTCGGTGGGAATGGAGAAGGGCACAGAATCGTTTATTCCACTGCAACCCATCAGGAGCTTTATGACTATACGATCAAAGGATTTAATACCGCCTGGAAATACCGATTTCCCACTTTTTTATTAGGGGATGGATATCAGGCAAAAATGAGGGAACCCCTGGAACTATATGAGCCTTCAGAGCGCGGCATTGAGATTATTAAACCCCATGCATTAATAGGTGTTGAAGGATATATCAGCGAAGGCAGGGAACCCCAGCACTTACGAAATATATACAGTATGGAAGAAGAACTATATGATGTAGTACTGGGTTTTGAAGCAGAATATAATTCTATAAAAAATGACATTATCGAATACAGCGAATTCCAGTGCGAAGATGCCGAGCTTATCATAATATCCCATGGGGTCGTCTCGCGGGCAGCCGAAGATGCTGTCACAGCACTCCGGTCACAGGGCGTCAAAGCAGGGAGCTTCAGGCCCATAACCCTGCGGCCATTTCCCCGGGAACAGCTGTTGAATATTATCGGAAAAAGCAATGCCAAAAAGATATTGATTGCTGAATCGGCTCTGGGGCAGCTGGAACGGATCGTAAAAAATGAGATCTATGGTCAGACACTGCCTATCGAAACCTTATTTATGCCAGGCGTTGGAATAATAGATTACGATATTATGCAAAAGGTTAAAAGCATTCTTTAATCTTTTTAAAGGAGGAAATTAAACAATGGTTGCACCAGCAACACCAAAATCC
>JAAYZA010000395.1 GCA_012515055.1 Syntrophomonadaceae bacterium
GCCATTCGGGTGCCACCATGTAAACTGATAAATTCATTTCTTAATTTGATGGTTTTAGAGTCGAAGTAACCCTTGTTTAAAAACTTGTCGTTCTTGCTCCGCTTATCATTTCTGATTTTAATAATGTATAAGACTATTAATACCACCAGAATCAATATGATCAAATTAATTATTGTCGTTCCGTTAATGTTGGTCATAGCCGCCTCCCCTGCCCTTTATATTAACCTGAACGCTTTTTAAATGACAAGTGACAAAAGGACGGCCTCCTTTGTCAAGGTTGAGTTTTCCTTGTTTCCTTGCTATTATTAATCAAAGATTCTTTGCATATTTTCTATTGGATCAGCATAGATTGCCAAAGGAGGAGTACAAATGTCCCGGGTTAGAACCAAAGGAGAAAACCCCATGATTAAAAAACGTATTTCAGTGTCACAGAAACGCCAGATAACCATACCGATAGAATTCTATAACAGCGTCGGCATTGACAAGGAAGTAGAATGCTATGTCGAAAATAATGCCATCGTCATCCGTCCCGTTCGGGAAAGCAGCGGAGAATTTGACGAACAGCTCCTGGCTGATTTAATAGCTCAAGGTCTTTCCGGACAAGAACTACTGGATAAGTTCAAAGAAACCCGCCGCCAGATTCGTCCCGCCGTGGAACGCTTGCTTGACGAGGCTCGTCTGGCAGCTAAGGGTCAAGCACCAGGTGATAGTTATGAAGATGTCTTCGGCTCAGAGGCAGACTGATGGCCAAATTAATCATTTTGCCCCCGGCTGCCCGCTATCTAAAAAAGCTTAAAGAAAAGTCGTTGAAAGATAAATTCCAGGCCGCTATCGATCAGATTCTAAAGGATCCCTATTGGGGTGAACCTAAAACCGGCGATCTTAGCGGCATATATTGCTGTGATATATTCCACAATAAAACCAACTATGAACTGGCTTATACCATTGTTGAAGAAAATGACGAAATAATTGTTATTATAATGGCGGGTACCCGCGAAAATTTTTATGAAGAACTGAAAAGATACATGAAGTAACAGACCTTTCGGTTCATGCCCCATGACCTTTTTCGCGGACGGTGATATCCAGACGACAGGACTCCGAGACAAAAGAAACAAACAGTCCCCTTGTCACTGTTAAATAAACTGCAGGCTTACGGCAATGAGCAGCTGTCCCAGATAGTACAGCGAAAGATTGGCAACCCGCAGGGAGAACTTCTGCGTTCCGCCGAAGGTGTTAAATATCAAAATAACATCGCTGGCGGTAAAGAACAGTGCACCGATGACATACAGCAGAGCGCTGGTAGAACCGGGGTTCGAAATCAGATTGCCAATTGCCACAGCAGTCATCAGGACGATTGCGCCAATATATACATAGCCGAATATTTCAAAAGCCCTGGGGACTTCCCCAATTCGGCTGAAGATCCACCGCAGCAGCAGGGCTGCCGCAAACAGACCGCAGATCAGACTCACCAGCAGATTGCTGGACAATGTGCTCAGTGCTACCAGATACATAATGTGTCCGCCTAAAAACACGGCAATACCCATTAAAAAAATCTTCTGCCCGATTTTCTCAAATACAAAGCGAAGATTAAGGAGCACATCACCGATCCCGCCCAACAAAAGACCAATTACAACCAGTATAGCAAAGCTCTGGTTGCTTGCCAGCTGCATACTTAAAACACCTATAATGATAAACACCAGTGCCGCAGTACCCTTCAATATAACAGCGGGAACATA
>JAAYZA010000086.1 GCA_012515055.1 Syntrophomonadaceae bacterium
ATGTATACTTCCAAGGAAAAGGGCAAGGATCAGTTCACTTTTTGTTCCCCCCATATGAAAGATGACATCCTGTCCAATATGAAACTTACCAACAGTCTTTACCGGGCTCTGGAAAGAAATGAGCTGTCACTTCATTATCAGCCGCAGATCGATGCCAATACTCAGGCCATCGTGGGCATTGAAGCCTTGCTGCGCTGGAATCATCCCGAATTAGGGGCGATCTCCCCGGTCACCTTCATCCCCATAGCCGAACGGACCGGCCTGATAAAACCCATCGGCCAGTGGGTAATGAGGGCGGCCTGCAGTCAGGGCAAGGCCTGGCAGGATTCAGGTCTGCCCCCGATACGTATTGCTGTCAACCTTTCCACTGAGCAGTTCCATAATGCAGATCTGGTGGGGATGGTTTCTGAAATACTGGCGGAAACGGGCCTGGAGGCCAAATATCTGGAACTGGAGATAACAGAGACGGCGGCTATCAATGAATCCCTTAATATGATAGAAGTACTTCACGACCTCAAAGAACTGGGGGTAACCATTGCCATAGACGATTTTGGCATCAATCATTCCTCATTGAACCGCTTGAAGAGCTTACCTGTTGACCGTCTGAAAATCGATCGGCAATTTGTTTACGGGATCGAAGAAGGCAGTAAAGACGAAGCAATTGCCAAAACCATAATCCAGCTGGCCAAAAATTTGCAGCTTAAAGTCATTGCTGAAGGCGTGGAAACTGAAACTCAGTATATTTTCTTCCATGAACATCTCTGTGATGATATTCAGGGATTTTACTTTTTTAAACCCATGCCCCCTGACGAAATCGAGCCTATTTTAGGCGATAAAACCAGGTAGCAAGGGTTCCTTCCTCCTTATTACCAGAGCAATATACCCCGGCACCAGTGCTGGACCAAATGTACCCCCCGGCATATTAAAAACCTTTCCTTTATAAATCCTGTCACAACAGGGTGTATCTTATCTGTCTCCGGTGATTACCCCGCCAGAAGCATTTCGGAAAATCCCTTTCAGTGTTTCCTTGTCAAAACCAGCAAAGTTTTTTGCAGAAATTGCAGGAGATTTGCCACAACTCACAGAATAATCAAACAATAGCAAATATTATCAATATTCGTCCATCCAGTGCTTTCAATATTCGCTTTTTTACTCGTAACAGCATCCCCGAAATGACAATTTACCCAATTTATCAATGGTTTACTGAACCGACAGCGGATTCCTGTCACTAAATGTAAAGCCCGGCAGGGATGACGACAAGTTTTTATCAAGGAGGTGTGGTAACCGTCAATTATTATCCCCAACGAACTAAAGGAGAGGATGTTTTTTGAAAAAACTGCGCTATAATCTTATTCCTCTTATGGTATTGATGCTGGCTTTCGTATTCATTATGGCCCCGGGGGGCAATGCCGCTGTCCAATTCACCGATATCAAGGGACATTGGGCTGAAGCCGCTATTCAAAAAATGGCGGATAAAGGCGTTGCCACCGGTTTTCCAGATGGATCCTTCCGGCCGGATATCAATATCACCAGAGCCGAATTTTGTACATTATTAGTCAAAGCCTTTAAGCTGGAAAGTAAAGCAGGAAAAACCTTTAATGATACCGGCCAGCACTGGGGGAAAGATTTTATATCCACTGCCAGCGCCTATGGCATTGTCAGCGGATACGAAAACGGTTCCTTCCGGCCGGATAATAATATAACCCGGGAAGAGATGGCTCTGATGGTGGTAAAAGCGGCTCAGCTGCCAATTACACCCGGCGCTTTAAAATGTACCGACAGTGACCAGGTCTCCTCCTGGGCGAAGGATGCAGTTGCGACAGCATACGACAATAACATTATTACCGGAATGCCGGATGGCAGTTTCCGCCCTTTGAACAATGCCACCCGGGCGGAAGCTATTATTGTTCTGGACAGAGGGGTGGAAAAATACGAAGCCGCTGGTGATGGTGCCGGTATCGACCCGGTTCCTGTTGATCCGCCGGCAGTTTCAAACATAAGCAGCATCGCTGTTAAAACTATGCCGGGAAAAGTCAATTATATTGAAGGAGAAAAATTAAATCTCGACGGTTTAGTTGTTTCCCTGACCAGAACAGATGGCAGCACAGAAGAAATAGCTGCCGCAGATTTCGCTTCCCGGGGAATAACCGCAGCACCGGCTGCTGGGGCTGAACTGGCTGCCAGTAATACATCTGTAGTTATTACTGCCGGAGGCCAAACAGCCGATTTTAAAATCACCGTTACACCAGCACCGGCTGGCGGCGGCGGTGGCGGCGGTGGTGGCGGCGGCGGCGAGGGGACAACCGTTGCTGTAACCGGCGTCACTTTGGACCGGGATAACCTTGAACTGACGGCAGATGGAGTTACCGGCACTTTGACGGCCACTATTGCTCCTGCCAAAGCAACTAATAAAAAATTAACCTGGTCATCAAATAACGAAAGTGTGGCCACGGTCAATACTAATGGAGTTATCACTCCGGTCGCGGCAGGCAATGCGGTTATCACGGTCACAACAGTGGACGGGGGTTTTACTGACACCTGTATTGTTACTGTACTGCCCGCCCCTGTTTCTGTAACCGGTGTGACTATTAAAACTCCTCCAGCTAATGTTGATTATAATGAGGGCAATGCTCTGGACCTCACCGGTCTGGTTGTCACTCTGACCAAATCAGATGGCAGTTCCGAGGATGTGGCCCTGGCTGATTTTGCCGATTACGGCATAAATGTTTCACCAGCTGATGGTACCATACTTGACACCAGTAACACAGAAGTGATTGTCACTGTAAATGGTGAAGAGGCCATCCAGCCCATAACCGTTAATCCACTAACGATAACTGGAATAGAGATCAAAACCATGCCGGGCAAACTCACTTACACTGAAGGCGAAAGCCTTGATCTCACCGGGCTGGTTGTCACTTTGACCAAATCAGACGGCAGCACTGAAGATGTATCCCCGGTTGGTTTTGCTGCCGGGGGGATAACTACTGACCCTGTATCCGGGGCGGC
>JAAYZA010000068.1 GCA_012515055.1 Syntrophomonadaceae bacterium
AACCGGATGTTCCCGATTGATTTGTACCGCCATTGTCATGTATTGCAATAGTTCTTCATCATTATACACGATTTCCATGGCCCTTCCTCCCAGGACATAAGAGGGCCTGACCAGGACCGGATACCCTATTTTATTGGCCACAGCAGCTGCATCGGCCGGATCAGAAATGGTCTTGCCCGGCGGGCGGGGTATCCCCAGTTCTTCCACCAGGGCATCAAATCTATCCCGATCCTCAGCCCGGTCAATGCTGTCATTGGAAGTCCCCAGTAAATTCACTCCGGCCCGGGTAAGGGGACCCGCCAGATTGATAGCTGTCTGCCCGCCGAACTGCACAATGACACCCTCCGGCTGTTCTTCGTCGATTATATTCATGACATCTTCAAATATCAGGGGCTCAAAATACAGGCGGTCGGAAGTATCAAAATCAGTACTGACCGTTTCCGGATTATTGTTGACGATGATGGCTTTGATGCCCTGTTCCCGCAGTCCCCATACACAATGCACCGAGCAATAATCAAATTCAACCCCCTGCCCTATGCGGATGGGTCCCGAACCGATGACCAGCACTTTCCTGGTATTAGTTTCGTGTGCCGCCTCATTTTCTTCTTCATAGGAAGAATAATAATAGGGGGTGAGGGCGTCAAACTCAGCGGCACAGGTATCCACCATTTTATAGGTGGGCAAAACACCGTGCTGTTTCCTGAGTTTTCTAACTTCCTCTTCACTGAGCCCTTTGATCAGGGCGATTTCACCATCCGATATCCCCAATTTTTTAGCTTCCTTCAATTTTTCTGCCTCCAGGGGGGCTGATTTCAGTCCCATGGTAAAATCGATGATGTTTTTTATCTTTTTAAGAAAATATTTATCTATTTTAGTGATCTTCCATATATCATCAATAGATATTTCCCGGCTTAATGCCTCAGCAATTATAAATATCCTTTCATCATCAGCTTTTTGCAGACGATCTTTTAAATCCTCATCGCTAAACTCTTTGAATTGTGCCAGTCGCAGACCATTGATCCCGATTTCCAGAGAACGGATGGATTTCAGGAAGGCGGCCTCAAAACTCCTATCAATGGCCATAACTTCACCGGTGGCTTTCATCTGGGTACCCAGATGGCGGTCGCCGAATACAAATTTATCGAATGGCCAGCGAGGAACTTTTAATACCACATAATCAATGGCTGGTTCAAAACAGGCGGTGGTTTTACCCGTTATGGCATTGGGGATCTCATCTAAAGTGTAACCGATGGCTATTTTGGTGGTCACTCTGGCAATGGGATAACCGGTAGCTTTGGAAGCCAGGGCACTGGAACGGCTGACCCGGGGATTAACTTCGATTACAAAATATCTCTGGGAAAAAGGATCCAGAGCATATTGGACATTACACCCGCCTGATATTTTTAGATAGCGGATGATCTTCATAGCTGAGTAACGCAGCATCTGATATTCTTCATCAGTCAAGGTCTGGGCCGGTGCCGCCACAATGCTGTCACCGGTGTGTATACCTACCGGGTCCATGTTTTCCATACTGCAAACCGTTATACAATTATCATTGCTGTCCCGCATCACTTCAAATTCAATTTCCTTAAAACCGCTGACACTTTGTTCGATCAAAACCTGTCTTATGGGACTGCTTTTTAAGCCCTTGGCAGTGATTTTGCGCAGTTCACCTTCATCGGCAGCATTGCCGCCGCCGGTTCCGCCCAGAGTATAGGCGGGCCGAACGATTACCGGGTAACCGATTTTATCAGCGAAATCCACTGCTGCCTGTATATCTTCGACAATAGCGCTTTCTGGTACAGGCTCACCGATTTCTTCCATGGTTATTTTGAATAATTCCCGGTCTTCGGCCCGGGCAATGGCCTCCAGGGGCATGCCCAGCAAAGGCACCCCGTATTTATCCAATATGCCGGCTTTATCCAGGGACAGAGCCATATTAAGCCCCACCTGTCCGCCCAGATTGGCCAGGATCCCGTCCGGGCGTTCTTTAATTATGATTTTTTCTACATTCTCCAGTGTTATTGGTTCCAGATAAACATGATCAGCTATATCTGCATCGGTCATAATAGTTGCCGGGTTGCTGTTTAGCAGGACCACTTCGATGCCCTCTTCCTGCAGCGCCCGGCATGCCTGGGTGCCGGCATAGTCAAATTCTGCCGCCTGACCGATTATTATGGGACCGGAACCAATCACCAGTACCTTCTTTATATTATAATTGCGGGGCATTCAATCTTCCTCCATCATTGATCGATTCTTCCATCAGGTCATAGAACCGGTCAAAATAAAATCCCGTCTCACTATAGCCCGGATATCCTTCCGGATCGAACTGCAGTGAAAATATCGGCAGATCCCTGTGTTTGATACCTTCGATACTGTTATCATTCATACTGACCAGTGTAACTTCCAGTTCAGTTTTATCAAGACTGTCAGCATCGATATTATAACCATGATTCTGGGTAGTGATATATACCCGGTTATTTTTAAGATCTTTGACGGGGTGGTTGGTGCCGCGATGACCAAAATCCAGTTTGTATATTTCAGCACCACTTGCCAGGGCAATGATCTGATGCCCCAGGCCGATACCCATCAGCGGCTTCTTACCGATGAGATTACGGCAGGTTTCGATGACATAATCAATGGTTTCCGGGGAACCTGGTCCATCTGATATGAAAACACCATCGGGATCCAGTTTTAATATTTCCCCGGCATCTGTGCGGGCCGGCACTGCGTAAACTTCCATATCACGCCGATTAAAGGATTCGATCACCCCTCTTTTGGTGCCCAGGTCCAGCAAGACAACTCTTTTGCTGCCGGAACCAAATCTCATGATATTTCTACGGGTCACAAACTGCACCTGATCGCCTTTTAATCCCTGAACGGCCTTGGCGGCCCTTTTTTTCAGCCAGGGCAAATCATCTATATTGTCAGTAATTACCCCTCCCAGTGTACCAGCGCTGCGCAGGACACGGGTCAGAGCACGGGTATCCACTTCTGTTAAAACGGCTATTTCGCTTTTGTTCAAAAAACTTATCAAATCCATATCCATTTCATAATGGCTGGGAAAATCCGTGGCCTCCCGAAGGACCAGACCCTTTACCATTGCCCTCTGGGAAGCAAAACTTTTTTCATTCAAGCCCACATTTCCTACCAGGGGATAGGTCATGACAACTATTTGTCCAAAATAGGACGGATCTGTAATGATGTCCTGATAGCTGATCATGGCCGTACTGAAAACCATTTCACCACTGCTCAATGTGCAGTCATTCAATAGTTTACCCGAAAATATCCTGCCGTTTTCTAAAACCAGGTATCCTTTCACTTATTTTCACTCCTCAATGATAATGCCATTTTCTGCTACGATTTTGCCGTTGACTATGGTCATATAAGGCCAGCCTTTAAGCGTCCTTCCGCCATATGGTGTATTCTTTCCTTTGGAGTAAAATTTCTTCGGGTCCACAGTTTTAACAGCAGCGGGGTCCAGTATGGTAATATCAGCAATATCACCGGCTCCTATACTGCCTTTGTCAATGCCCAGTACTTCTGCCGGCCCCACCGTAAACAATCTTACCATTTGTTCCAGGGTAAACTCTTCATCGACAAGGCCCATAATTAAAGGCACCGCTGTTTCCAGACCGGAGATGCCATAAGCAGCTAATTGATATTCACAGTCCTTGGCTTCCAGTTCATGGGGGGCATGATCGGTGACGATGCAGTCAATTGTCCCATCCTTGATCCCGGTCAGCAATGCCTGGACATGTTCTGTCGATCTTAATGGCGGGTTGACTTTGGTGTTGGCATCATATGTCCCGGTCACTTCATCAGTCAATGTCAGATGATGGGGGGTCACTTCGCAGGTCACATTCACACCCTCGGCCTTGGCTTTCCTGATCATTTCCAGGGTACCTCTGGTTGATATATGGCAAATGTGAATATGTCCTCCCGTCAGCTGGGCTAAAAGAATGTCCCGGGCCGCCATGACTTCTTCCGCAGCTGTTGGTATGCCTTTGAATCCGTAAAAAGTAGAGAAAAAGCCTTCATGTATCTGTCCATCCCGGGACAGACTCAAGTCTTCACAATGAGATATCACCGGCAAATCAAACATTTTGGCATATTCCAAAGCATTGCGCATGATTTCAGCTTTTTCCACCGGTTTGCCGTCATCTGACACCCCAACACATCCGGCCGCGATCAAATCTGCCATTTCAGTTATTTCCTCACCGGCCTGATTTCTGGTTATGGCTCCAATGGGCAAAACATCAACAATACCGGTCCGGGCTGCGATCTGACGTATATAGGCAGCCACTGCGGCATTATCATTGACAGGTTTGGTGTTGGGCATACAGCAAACGGTGGTGAAACCCCCGGCTGCCGCCGCCCTGGTCCCGGTGGCGATTTCTTCTTTATATAAATAGCCCGGGTCCCTTAAATGGACATGCATATCAATAAATCCCGGACAGACAATTTTACCGGCGGCGTCGATGACCTGGTCGTTCTTCCCCGGTTTGAGGCTGGCCCCGACAGCGTCAATTATCCCTTTATTTATCCGCACATCAAAATTCCCATCGATATTGTTAGCCGGATCGATAACACGGCCGTTTTTAATTAGCAATCTCATCTCGTGTCCCTCCCGCCATCAGGAATAATAAAGCCATGCGTATCGCCACTCCATTAGTTACCTGTTCATTGATCAATGCCTGGGTGCCGTCAGCCAGTTCACTGGAGATTTCCACACCGCGATTCATAGGACCCGGGTGGAGTACCAGAACATCTTCCCGGGCTCTTTTAAGTTTCTCCCCATTCACCATGTATAAATTGGCGTATTCATCCAGGGTGGGGAACAAACCGGAATGCTGCCTTTCTTTCTGGATTCGCAGAATATTCACCACATCTGCTCCTTCCAGGGCTTTTTCCAGGTTATAGAAGCATTTCACCCCTAGCTTATCTATCTCCGGAGCCATTAATGTGGAAGGCCCCACCACCCTTATCTCACAGCCAAATTTACTCAGTCCGTAAATATTGGAGCGGACCACGCGGCTGTGGAGGATATCGCCGACGATTAC
The DNA here is from genome assembly GCA_012515055.1 of Syntrophomonadaceae bacterium. Classification (GTDB taxonomy): domain Bacteria; phylum Bacillota; class Syntrophomonadia; order Syntrophomonadales; family Syntrophomonadaceae; genus UBA1368. The sequence continues at coordinate 5,064 of JAAYZA010000068.1, forward strand.
CACTGTCAATCCTTCCAGTGTGCCTTTTTTCTCTCTGATGGTGTATAAGTCCAGCAATGCCTGGGTCGGATGTTCATTGGAACCATCCCCCGCGTTGATGATCCTTATATCAGTATTCCGGGCTACATAATGGGGGGCCCCGCTCATTGAATGCCTCATCACCATAATGTCAAAACCCATTACTTCAATTGTTTTGATGGTATCCCGCAGGCTTTCACCTTTTTTAACGCTGCTGTTTTCTACCGTAAGATTAACAACATCGGCACTGAGGTATTTGCCGGCGATTTCAAAGGAGGTCCTGGTCCTGGTGCTGGGTTCGTAAAAAACTGTTGCCAGGGCTTTGCCCCTTAATGTCGGCACCTTTTTAATATCCCTTTTGATAATGTCTTTCATGGGTGCCGCAGTTTCTAAAATCAACTCGATTTCTTCTTTGCTCAGGTCTTTTAATCCTAATAGATCTTTCTTTTGAGCCAGTATCATTTCTGTATTTATCCCCCTTTCTTTGTTTATATAAAAAAGCCTCCCCTGGTTTAGCAAGGAAGGCTTCAATCCTTTTCCCTATCTCCCTTGCCAGCCTCTCGGACCAGTTTAAAGGGTTGGTATCATTCTATTATCTCCTGGATGATAACTGCGTCCCGGTCATCAAATTCCTTGACTAAAACCGCTACGCTTTCCAGGCGGGAGGTAGGGACATTCTTCCCTACAAAGTCTGCTTTGATGGGAAGTTCCCGGTGCCCCCGATCTATCAGCACCGCCAGTTGTATGCTTTGAGGACGCCCCAGGTCTATCAGGGCATCAAGGGCCGCCCTGATGGTTCTGCCAGTGTATAATACATCATCAACCAGAACTATAACCTTGTCATTGATATCAAAATTCACTTCTGTCCGGCGGACCAATGGCTGGGAAGCCATTGTGGTCAGATCATCCCGGTATAAAGTGATGTCCAAAATACCCACCGGTACTTTAAATCCTTCGATTGCTTCAATATTTTCTGCCAACCTGTCGGCCAGCGGACCTCCCCGCCGGCGGATACCAATCACCGCTACATTTTCCACGCCTTTATTCTTTTCGATAATCTCGTGGGTAATGCGGGTCAGGGCCCTTTTGATATCCATTTCATCCATCAGAACATGTTTTTCGCGCAGTTCCAATTTTTAAACCTCCTCCATGCCGGGCATAAAAAAACCTACCATATGGGCAAGGCAACGGCAGGCTGACAGTATATATCGTTGGCCTTGCTAACCTCACAGGGTCAACTTAAAGGAACTTTACTGATATGATTCTAAACAATGAGAAATAATATGTCAATTTGTTTTTTCCATATTATTTAAAATATCGTCAAAATATTGGGGGACCGGGGTTTGAAATACCATAGGCTGGCCTGTCACCGGATGAACAAAGCCCAGGGTACTGGCATGCAGTGCCTGCCCATCCAGATCAAAATGTTTTTTCCCCGGGCCGTATAAAGGATCACCAACAACAGGATGACCGATAAAAGCGAAATGTACTCTGATCTGATGGGTCCGGCCTGTCACCAGTTTAACTTTTACCAGGGAATAATTATCGTAACGTTCTAAAACCTGATATTCACTTACAGCTGTTTTGCCTTCTTTAATAACGGCCATTTTCTTACGGTCTGTTTTGCTGCGGCCAATGGGTGCCTCGATTTTGCCCAGTTTTTCGCTGATCACCCCATGGACTAAAGCGGTATATTGCCTTTCCATTGTTTGTTCTTTGATCTGGGCCGCCAGATGGCGGTGGGTCACATCATCCTTAGCCGCCACCAACAAGCCGGAAGTATCCTTATCCAGCCGGTGTACTATGCCGGGACGCAGTCCCCCATTGATTCCGGACAGTGTTTTTATATGGAATAATAAGGCATTAACCAGAGTATTGTCCCAATTGCCATGAGCAGGATGCACCACCATGCCCTGGGGCTTATTGATTATAACCAGGTATTGGTCCTCATAGACAATATCCAGCGGGATATCCTGGGGCAATATCTCCAGTGTTTCAGGTGCAGGAATATTAATGATTATTTCCTCCCCTTCTTTCACCCGATAACTGGCCTTGCATATTTCTCCATTAAGGGCGATCTGCCCTTCAGTCAACAAAGCCTGGATGGCGGAGCGGGACATGTATTCCAAATACTCCGTTACCAATTTATCCAGCCTTTCCCCTTCCATCTCTTCACTGACGATTAATATTTCCTGTTTACCCATTTGTTTCTTCTTTCTCCTCATATTTAAAAGTATAGATGATCAATAAAATGCCCCCGATGACGATAGCCATATCGGCAATATTAAAAACCGGCCACCAGCCCAGATCAAAAAAATCCACTACATATTGATAGAGAAAACGGTCGATAAAATTTCCACAGGCCCCCCCGGTGATAAGGCCCAGTATAATCTGCATATTAAAAGGCAGGGGGTGTTTTAAATTATAATAGATGACAGCAGTCACCACCACCACTGCGCTAATGATGAACAGCCAGGTGCTGCCGTCAAATAGTCCGAAAGCAGCACCCTGATTCTGCACATAGGTCAGGTTCATAATGCCTTTTATAAAGGGCCGGCTTTCCCCCAGGACCATATTGTTTACCACCAGCCATTTGGATATCTGATCGATAATGATCACTGTGATCATGGTGAACCAGAAGCGCATTTTCATATCTCCCCTATCTCTGTGACAATATCTTCATTTTACTCTGCTCATGGGCCAGCCATTCCAATTCATCGTCCAGGTGTTCCAGCAGTCTCAAGCCTTTACGGGCAGCCATTGCTGTAATAAAATAATCTGCTATATGGGGATTACTGGGCAAAAGGGGGCCATGGATATATGTACCGATCAAGTTCTTATACTTTATCCCTTCACTGCCGTCCTGCCCATTATTGCCAAAACCTTTTATAACTGTGCCGAAGGGCTGTAAAGAACCAGTTTTAAGCCAGGTCCTGCCTCCATGGTTTTCAAAACCGACCACACTGCGTTTTTCCCCCTCTATTTCCGTCTCGATAAGGATATTGCCAATTAAACGTTCATTCTGGGCTTCGGTGTAAAAATCGAAAAGGCCCCATCCTTTTATGGTATTACCGCTGTCATCTCTATAATAACTGCCCAGCAGCTGATAAGCTCCGCCCACCAAAAGAGCCGGCACACCATCTTCGATCACTTCCTTAAAACCCTCAGCTTTTTGCAGAAGATCGTCACTGACCAGCTTTTGTTCCCGGAGTGAACCACCGCCCATATAAATCATATCCATCTCCTGATAATGAATATCTTCATTCAGCCGGACCGGGATTATTATACATTTATAACCATAGTCCCTGATCCTTTTTTCCAGGCAGATCATATTGCCCCGGTCACCGTAAAGATCCATCAGATCCGGATACATATGGGCAATTATCAGTTTTTCCATAAATCCTCCTTGAGCCATCCAGCTTTTATATCAATTGCTGCCTGCTTTGCTGCGCTGATATTCCGGCGGGGCTGCCAGCATCTGTTCCTGCATCCGGCTCAATATTTTTTGACATTCAAACAAAGCCGAATAAGTGCAAAGTATATAAGCAGTTTCACCTTCCCCGGCCAGAGTCCTTTGTATTCCAGAGTGCAGATCGGATACTATGGTAATATTATCCGGCTTTATCCCCGCATATTTCACCCGCAAGGCCATATCAGCGCCGCGCAGTCCGGCACAAATAACCTCTGTTACTCCGGTATCTGCACTGGCTATTATCTCCGCATCTGCATCCCATATCCAGGAAACATCCCTTCCATCGGCAGCATTATCATTTAAGACTATAAAAAGATTCTTAGGCCCCGCCTCCCGGGTCATCATCGTCAGGACCTGGTTAAAACCAGCCGGATTCTTTACCAATATCAGCAGACAGGGCTGGCCATTGATAATAAATTTCTCCATTCGTCCAGCCTGGGGTTGATGTTTCATTATGGCATTCTTTATGACAGGGTCGTCAATGCCTAAATACCTGGCTGTCGCAGCTGCAGCCAGTATATTATATGCATTATAAAATCCCTGGAAAGGGCTTTTAATTTGCATTTCATCGATTTTGAACTCGATTTCCGGAGTCATCCGCAGGTCATAGGCGGTATAATCCGCCATCGGGTTTTTATTATTGCAGGAGGGACAATGATATTTCCCCAGCTGGGCATAATAACTGAGCCGGTAATCAAGCTCATGTCCGCAAATCACGCAATATTTGCCCATCTGGTCCAGGCCGCCAGTTGATCCCTCATAATCTGCCGGGGCAAATCCGAAGAATAAAGCCTTATTTCCCGTTTGTTCCTCAAAGTCTGACAAAAAGGGGTCATCTGCATTCAGTATCAGTTCAATATCCCTCTTATTTTTCAGCGCATCTTTGATCATATGGATGGCAGCGGAGGGTTCTCCGAACCTGTCCAATTGATCACGAAAAAAATTAGTGATCAAAACTGCCCGGGGTTGAATTTCATCAAGGAGCAAAGGTATATTGGCCTCATCAGTTTCCAGTATCGCATAATCAAAATACCGGCGGCGGAAGAGACCGGCAGCGGAAATAAAGGCGGTGGTTATGCCGGTGATTAAATTGGCCCCCTCCTGATTATGTACCAGAGCTGAGCCATTTTCCTGGATGATGGCCGCCATTATATTGCTGGTGGTGGTTTTTCCATTGGTACCGGTAACAATAATAATCCCCTGTTTTATATTGCCAGCTAATTCTGACAGGACAGCAGGATTAATCCTGCGGGCAATACGCCCGGGAAAATCTGTGCCCTGATTTCCTGCCAGGCGGCTTAACACTACAGCTGCTTTACCAATAAGCAGGGCCATAAATAACCGAATTTTCATTTTGCATTCCTCTCCGCCCTATGATCAACTAATAATTTTTCTTCATACCAAAACTGGAGTATGCCGGTGCAACTCCAGTTTATGTCATTGATTTTATTATATAGGATAAATCTTAAATGCTGAACCATGAACCAACATCCAGAAAGCGGCGGGGTCGATAGAACTTTTTCGACAATAGTTCTTCATATATTTCTTCCAGCTTCAGTGCCATGTTCTGGGATGATAAAGCCTGGGCTTTAAGCAAAGCATTATTGCTAAAATACTGATATAGTTTTTCATCCTCCAGTACTTTTAGAATGGCTGCCGCTAATTCATCCTGGTCCAGATCGGTCAAAATACCATCCTTCCCATCATCTACCATCTCATGCACACCGCTGGCTCTTACTGCAACAACGGGGAGCCCTGCTGCCATCGCTTCTATCAGTACCAGTCCCTGAGTTTCCGTCAGTGAAGAGAAAACAAAAAGATCAGCAGCATAATAAACCTGGACCAGAGTTTCATAGGGAACGGCACCGGTAAAAACAATATCTTCCCCCAGTTTCAGGCCCAGATGGACAGCCAGCTTCTTAAGATGTGCTTCCTCGGGACCCTGAGCAGTAATTGCCAATGTGGTATGGGAACGTTCTTCCAGTACTTGCTTAAAGGTTTTTATCAAGAAATCCAGATTTTTCTCTTTGGTCAGCCGGCCCACAAAGAGCAATATTTTGTTTTCCGCCGGGATACTATAATTCTTCCGCAGCCAGTCACCATCCAGGTGAACAAATTTATGCAAAGGAACACCAGTTGGTATTACAGATACCGGTGTTCTGATACCGTAGCCACTGAGCATTTCCTCTATTTCCTGCGCCGGAACCACCACATGGTCACAGTCATTACAAAATTTACTGCTGTATTTTACCGTCATATCTTTGGCGAAATCCTGGGCAACGGGCAGATAATGCGTATATTGCTCATATAAAGTATGGTAAGTAAAAACAATGGGCAGCCGGAATAGCCTGGCATAGTGCATCCCCACCCGGCCCATTATAGCCGGTGAATGAACATGAATTATATCCAGGCGCAGTCTTTTAATCTGCTGGCGCATGCCGGGCAGTATAGGTATTGCCAGGGTAAAATCCGGATTGGTCGGTGCCGGGACGGAAAGATACCGGAACACATCAGGTTCTTCTTCATCATAATGAGGATAATTGGGGGCAAAAATATAAACCTTATGCCCCAGCTTTTCCAGTTCAGCTTTAAAAGTTATGATCGAGGTTACTACCCCGCTGGTATACGGTTTATAACTATCTGTGAATATTCCAATGCGCATTTTCAGCTTTCCTTTCTGGTCTGGTTGGAGTTCAATAAAGCTATACAGGAACTATTTCAGCCTGATTAAATTGTTTTAAAATATCTAGATAAAAAATATTATTTTCTTACACACATTGATAAATTATTCTTCATAGAATTCATAACCTGCCACCGTGAAAGTCCGTCCAAATTCCAGTGCTTCAGCTGAGTTATCAAAGTTCTCCTGTAATCTTTCGGCAGTGCCATCAGCTTCCCTTTGCCGGGCACAGGAAGAACATAGTTCGGCAGCCGGCAAACGTTCCATACGGGCAGCTTCTATTTCGTTGCCGCAGATTTCACAAATTCCGTAAACACCTGTCTCAAGTCTAATCAAAGCCTGTTCAATTTTATTCAATTCAAACTCCATCAATTCCAAACTGGCATAATCTTTTTCCCGTTCAAACAGCTCCGAACCCAGGTCGGCAGTATGCTGATCATACATGGAGAGGTCCCCGGTCATTTCGGCCAGAGGGACCCGGAATTCTTCCTGCCGCTTGTTCTTCATAGCCTCGATTCGTTTTTTTTCCTCCAGGAGTTTTTCTTTATAGTCCAAAACTACACCTCGTTCATCAAAAATATATTATAATGGCCCCCACCCGCAGCTGCATCTGCACAATTTCCACCAGATCAGCAATAAATTGTCCGATCAGGGGAATATTTATCAATATAATTCTTTGCATGAAATAAATAATAATGGCTGCCAATATGGTAAAGCCTATTGCCGTACCAAAACCACGGGATATTCCCTGCAGAAAATTTATATACAGCAGACGGCGAGGGTTATTTAACATGTCAACATATTCAGCCAGTTTCATCTTTTCCATATTAATAGAAAGTTCATCAATCCTGGCCGTTAAAAATTCCAGCTGGTTCTTTCCCTCTTTTTCCGGTACTATCCTGAATTTCACACTACCCCCCTCCTGTCTGTTAATAGTTATTATTGCCATAAAATTATTATAACATTCATTTACAGACAGCTTCCGGGGTTAAGCAGAATTCCCGACGGTAAATTATACTTGTTAATTGTTCAGGGCATGGATGGGGGCAGGTATTCTTCCCTGGCGCTTGATAAAGTTTTCCGAGGAAAAACTATTGGTAGCCATGACCGGAGCCCGGCCCAGCAGCCCGCCAAACTCCACCCAATCACCGACTTTTTTTCCCGGTGCCGGGATCAGGCGAACAGCAGTCGTTTTACGGTTTATCATGCCAATTGCCGCTTCATCAGCAATTATCCCTGAAATAGTCGCGGCCGGCGTATCACCGGGAATGGCAATCATATCAAGGCCCACGGAACAAACCGCTGTCATGGCTTCCAGTTTGTCTATGTTCAAAGCCCCGGCCACAACAGAATCCATCATGCCGGCATCTTCACTGACGGGAATAAAAGCACCTGACAAACCGCCCACATTGGAAGAAGCCATAGCCCCGCCTTTTTTCACCGCATCATTGAGTAAAGCCAGGGCAGCAGTACTGCCATGTGCTCCTACTTTTTCCAGCCCCATCGCTTTGAGTATTTCCGCTACACTATCACCCATTGCCGGCGTAGGAGCCAATGACACATCGACAATACCGAAAGGCACATTCAGACGCCTGGAGGCTTCCCTGCCAGCCAGTTCACCCATGCGAGTGATTTTAAAAGCGGTATTTTTAATAATATTGGCCAGATCCCCCAGACTGGCCTCCGGGTGCTCTTTTACCACATTCAGAATAACCCCCGGTCCGCTGATCCCTATATTGATAATCGATTCAGCTTCACCAATGCCGTGAAAGGCGCCTGCCATAAAAGGATTGTCCTCGACTGCATTGCAGAAAACCACCAGTTTGGCACATCCCAATCCATTTTCATCCCCGGTGAGCTCTGCCGTTGCCTTTATTATATGCCCCATCTGGTAAACGGCATCCATGTTGATACCTGCTTTGGTTGTGCCTATATTGACGGAAGCGCAAACCCTTTCAGTAACAGCCAGGGTTTCCGGTATGGCCTCCAGCAAAGCCCGGTCTCCATTGCTAAAACCCTTGTGGACCAGTGCAGTAAATCCGCCAATGAAATTTACACCAACATCCTGGGCGGCCTGATCAAGATAACGGCCAATGGTGACCATTTCCGCCGGGGAAAGTCCATTGCCGACAATGGAAACCGGGGAAACGGCTATCCTTTTGTTAATGATGGGGATCCCATAGGTTTTTTCAATTTCATCCCCCACCTGAACCAGGTTCCGGGCATATCCCTTGATTTTATCATAAACTTTCTTGCCGGTACTCACCCCATCGGTATCCCGGCAGTCTTGAATATTGATCCCCATGGTTATAGTCCTTATATCCAGTTTCTCCGTTTGCAGCATAGAAACCGTTTCCAGTATTTCTTTAGTGCTGAAACTAAAGGGCATAAAGCCACCCCCTTATATATGATAAGGGGTTATGTCGATGGTCTTTGTTATCTGGCATAACCCCTGCGTTATCAAATTCGGTGCATGAATTTGAAAATATCTTCATGCTGCACTGTTATTTCAAGATTTAATGATTTCCCTTTATCCTGCAGCATTTTTTTCAGTTCCCCGACATCCATCGGACTGGCAGCGATATCTGCCACCATTACCATGGTAAAGAACCCTTGCAATATCGTCTGACTGATATCCAGGATATTGACATCCTGTTCGGCCAGGGCCGTTGATATCATAGCCATTATCCCAATCTGATCGATACCCAGGACAGTGATTATTATTCTTTCCGTTTTTTCCACAGCCGGGCCCCCTAACTCTTGTTTAACCTTGCCACAACATCACTGCACCGCTGGCATAGTGCTATTTCGTCACCAGCCGGCATTTCTTCAATGATCCAGCAGCGTTCGCATTTTTCGCCGGCGGCTGCCTGCACCTTGACCCCGATTCCGTCGACATGTTCCAGTTTAACTGTCCCGTCAAAACCATCTGCTGCCGCTATTTGCACCGCGGAAACAATAAAAAATCTGGCCGGGTCAGGGGTGCTTTCCAGCAGCTTGATCCATTCTTCACTGGCATAGATGGTGACACTGGCCCCCAGGGAATGACCGATAACTTTCGCCACCCGGGCTTCTTCCAGGGCCTTGGTAACCACTTCACGGACCTGGAGCAGCTTATCCAGCCTTTGTTCCAGTTCAGTATTGACATATTCATCATTGGGCAGAGGCCATTCCATCAGCTGAACACTGTCAGGCTGATCCTCCTGCCTGATATGACTCCATATCTCCTCACTGGTAAAGGCCAGGACTGGTGTAAGAATAAGTACCAGTTTATTGATCAATTCAAATAAAACAGTCTGTGCTGCTTTTCTCTCTGGATCGTCGGGCAGGGAGCAATATAATTTGTCTTTTAAAATATCAAAATAAATATTGCTCAGTTCAATGGTACAAAAATTATGCACCGAATGAAAAGCAACATGGAATTCATATTGCCGGTACGCCTGGGTGACCCTGCGGATCAGCTTATCCATTTTATGCAATGCCCATTTATCCAGGTCAGTCAGTTTTTCATAGGCCACGGTATCTGTTTGGGGATCAAAATCAAATAGATTACTGAGCATAAAGCGGCAGGTATTACGGATCTTCCTGTATGCTTCTGCACTTTGTTTGATGATATTATTGGATACTGAAACATCATTGCGATAATCAGCTGAAGAAACCCATAGCCTTAATATATCTGCTCCCATCTGGTCGATCATCTTAAGAGGGTCAACAACATTACCCATAGATTTGGACATCTTACGGCCCTGTTCATCAACAGTAAATCCGTGGGTAAGCACCTTGCGGTAAGGTGCCGTCCCCCTGATGGCAACAGCTGTTGACAGGGATGAGTTAAACCAGCCCCGGTGCTGGTCACTGCCTTCCAGATACATATCTGCCGGCCATTCAAGCTCTTCATATGTTTCTAAAACCGCCATATGACTGGAACCGGAATCAAACCATACATCCATTATATCAGTTTCCTTGCGGAAGGTTTTTCCCCCGCAATCGGCACATTCCAGTCCCGCCGGGATCAGATCCTCTGCCTTCCGGGCAAACCACACATCAGAACCAAATTCACCGAACAATTTACTGATATGGTCGATGGTACCCTGTGTAATAATGGGTTTATTACATTGCTCACAATAGAATATCGGAATGGGAACCCCCCAGGTACGCTGACGGGAAATACACCAATCCCCACGGTCTTTGACCATATTATAAATGCGGTCCCTTCCCCAGAAGGGTATCCACTCCACCTTATCGATGGCTTCCAGTGCCGCCTGGCGGAAAGAATCAATGGAAGCAAACCACTGTTCAGTGGCACGATAAATAATGGGATGCTGACAACGCCAGCAGAAAGGATACTGGTGGTCGACCCGGGAGGTTTTAAGCAGCATCCCTTCAGCTTCCAGCAGCTCTATTATGGCTTTATTGGCATCATTGACCTGCATGCCGGTAAAAGGTGCCGCCTCTTCAGTAAACCTGCCGCTATTATCCACTGGCGAGATGACTTCCAAACCGTATTCTTTTCCCACAAAAAAGTCATCCTCCCCATGACCGGGCGCCGTATGTACACATCCAGTTCCAGCCTCCAGTGTAACATGCTCACCCAGCACCACCAGGGAATCTCTTTCATAAAAGGGATGACGGCAAACAGCCCTTTCCAGTTCAGCACCTTTAAATCCCCTGATTATCTCATAGCTGTCCCAGCCCAGTTCTTCTGCAACCTTTTCCAATAACCCCCGGGCCATTACATATTTGCCTTCGCCGGCATCAGCCAGAACATAATCCAGTTTGGGGTTTAAAGCAATACCGGTATTGGCTGGAATCGTCCAGGGAGTAGTTGTCCAGATGATGACAAAAGCATCTTCCGGAATAATTCCTTTGCCATCCTTCACCGGGAATCTTACATAGATGGAAGGTGAGGATTTATCATTATATTCTATCTCGGCTTCAGCCAGAGCCGTTTCGCAATCATAACACCAGTAGACTGGTTTTAAGCCTTTATATATATAGCCTTTCAAAGCCATTTCACCAAATACTTTTATCTGGATAGCTTCAAATTCGGGTTTAAGGGTTATATAAGGATTGTCCCATTTGCCCCTGACCCCCAGCCGCTTGAAGCCCTTTTTTTGAATATCAATATATTTTAAGGCATAATCACGGCAATGCTGCCTGAACTTAACCACATCGGTTTTATTCCTGTCCAACCCCATCATTTTAATGGCTTGTTGTTCGATGGGAAGTCCATGGGTATCCCAACCTGGGATATAAGGAGTATCAAACCCCGTCATGGAATGGAATTTGATAATGATATCCTTTAAGACCTTGTTCAAAGTATGGCCCAGATGAATATCCCCATTGGCATAAGGCGGCCCATCATGTAATATGAATTTTGGCCGTCCCTGGTTTTTTTCCTGTACCCGGGCATAAATGTCTGTTTCTTCCCAGTTTTTAAGGATCTCAGGTTCCCGTGCCGGCAGATTGGCCCGCATGGGAAAGGTAGTCCTGGGTAAATTCAAAGTATCATCGTATTTTCCCTTACCCACTCAAATTTCACCTCATTCAATAATTCTTTTAAACAAAAAAACCTCTCATCCCCAGGGACGAAAGGTATCTTCCGCGGTACCACCCTTATAGCATCAGTGTCGATGCCTCTTAAAACTTTTAACGCAAGCAACGTTCAATCCTAATTAATTTCGGAATGAAAGCTCCCAGGTGATTTTCAGCGCCGCTGCAATAATCTGGCTCACACCATTCCAGACTCGCTTGATATTTGCTGTCCCCGCCTACTGTCCTGTTCCCAGCTGATCATATGTCAACTTTTTAAAATCTTATTAATTTTATCATACTGTGCCAGGGTAAACAACTATTCATCACTACTGCCCACCAGCTTTAGTGTCAATACTACCGCAGGCCGCAATGGCACACCCCGCATTTACGCGGCTTCGCCTCACCCCTCACGCCTACCCCCTCACTCTTGCCCTTAGTCCATTATTCTGGCACATAATCCATTAATTATACATTCGGAGCAGCCAGGGTTACGGGCGGAGCAAACTTTACGGCCATGACTTATAAAAAGATGATGGGATTCGCTCCATAGTTCCATGGGGATAAGTTCTTTTAAACCTAATTCGGTTTTTTCCGGATTCTTGGCCTTTACCATGCCGATCCGGTTCACTACCCGATGCACATGGGTATCGACCCCCAGCCCGGGCTTATTAAATCCGACTGCTAAAATTACATTGGCTGATTTACGTCCCACACCAGGCAGTTTCAATAATTCTTCAAACACATCGGGTACCTTGCCCTGATAATCTTCTATCAATACCTGGGAAAGTTTCTTAATGTTCCTGGCCTTGGTCCTGTACAGTCCCACACCATAGATCATCTGTTCCAGTTCTTTTTCATCCAGTTCCGCTATTTTTTCCGGGGTCCGATACTTTTTAAAAAGCCGGGCCGTAACATTGTTGACCTGATTATCGGTAGTCTGGGCCGACAATACCACTGCAACCGTCAATTCAAAAATACTGTCAAAATTAAGACTGGTTTTAGCATCCGGGTATTCTTCTTGTAAAATGCTGATAATTTCAAGTGCCTGTGCGGGTTTGATGATGATACACTCCTGATTCCAAGATCATTCCTGCCTTAATAGGCAGGAAATGATCATAATAAATAATAAAGAATCTATAAAACTTTGCTTAAAAAAGATTGGGTCCGTGCATTTTGCGGGTTATCAAAGATCTGCGAAGGCAAACCTTCTTCGATTATCAGTCCTTCATCCATGAATAGTACCCGGTCAGCTACTTCGCGGGCAAATCCCATCTCATGAGTGACGACAACCATTGTCATCCCCTCCAGGGCCAGTTCTTTCATTACTGCCAGGACTTCCCCCACCATTTCCGGATCCAGACTGGAGGTGGGTTCATCAAATAACATGGCCTTAGGCTGCATAGCCAGAGCCCGGGCGATTGCTACCCTTTGCTTCTGCCCCCCTGACAACTGGGCCGGAAATACCGCAGCTTTTTCCACCAATCCCACCTTGCGCAGCAATTCCATGCCCAGGTCTTCCGCGGTTTTCTTGTTCATGCCTTTAATGCGCACTGGGGCCATAGTGATATTCTGCAGTGTGGTGCGATGGGGAAACAAATTAAACAGCTGAAAAACCATACCCAGCTGCTGACGGATTTTATTTATATCTGTTTGGGGATTGGTCAATTCCTGGCCATCGATGAATATCTGTCCCGAATCCACCTGTTCCAATTGATTGATACATCTTAAAAAGGTGCTTTTGCCTGAACCGCTGGGCCCGATAACACATACGACCTCTTTGGGCTTAATATGGCAGTTGATGCCTTTTAATACTTTCAGCTGACCAAAACTCTTATGCAGATCCCTTACTTCAATCATTCGGTTGCCAGTCTCCTTTCGGCAAAGTCACCCAGTACAGATAAAACCTTGGTCATGACCAGATATATCATGGCAACACCACCCCATATCCATACGGCTTCATAATATGTGGAATAAACCAGGCGTCCGCGATGGGTAAGCTCCTCGGCAGCTATTGTCGAAACCAGTGAAGTATCTTTCAGCAACATGATAAATTCATTGATCAGCGGTGGAATAACGATTTTATAAGCCTGGGGCAAAATAACCATCCACATGGCCTGTACATGTGTCATGCCCAAAGAGCGTGCCGCTTCCATCTGGCCCTTATCAACGGCCTGGATGCCGGCCCGGACGATTTCGGCAATATAAGCACCGCTGTTTAATGAACAGGTAATAACCGCCGCCTGAAACGGTGCCGGCTTATCCATGATCAAAGGAAGCACCCCAAAATACATCAAAAGTATCTGAACAAATAAGGGGGTGCCCCGGAAAAAATCAATATAGATCGCCGCGAAAAATCGCATAAGGCGGGATCCTGACATTTTGAACAGGCCAAAAAACAGTCCCAGTATCATACCAAAGGCAACTGATAAGGCCGTTATTTTCAATGTCAAGAGGGCGCCTTTAAGTAAATAACCCAAATGTGATGTGAGGATGACATATCCCCTGATGCCCGTCAGATATTCGTAAATGCTAAAACCGGTTATTATATTGATTGCTGTAACAAACATAAATATATCCTTTTTTTGTCATAATTAAAGCGCGGTTGCCCGCGCTTATTTTCCCGGGGCTAAAATTAATTATTCAAACCATTTGGCATAGATTTCATCATATGTGCCATTATCCCTGATCTTTTGCAAACCATCATTGAGTTTATTAAGTAACTCGGTATTGCCTTTTTTAACGGCTATGCCATAGTTGTCTTCAGCAGCAAATACCTCGCCAACTGTTTTAACTTTGTTACTGCCTTCAGTGTTCACATAATACATGGTAACGGGATGGTCATTGATGACTGCATCGACAACACCATTTTCAAGTGCCATATAGGCTTCGCCGGTACTATTAAATATGCTGACTTCCGTAGCCGAATTCTTTTCTTTCACGCCATTGGAGGCATCCGCACCGGTGGTGCCGATCTGTGCAGCAATTTTTCTGCCTTCCAGATCTTCCAATCCTTTTATTTCATTATTATCAGCTTTCACTGCCACGATGAGACCGGCCTGAAAATAGGGTTCGGTAAAATCGATTGATTCTTTGCGCTCATCGGTTATAGAAATGGCGGCAATGGCGCAATCGATCTGTCCGGTTTGAATCGCTGGTATCAAAGCATCAAAGCCCAGACTGTTAATTTGGACTTCCATGTCTTCTGCATCAGCAATGGCCCTGATCAAATCCATATCAAAACCAACATATTCACCTTTTTCCATAAATTCCATGGGAGGAAAGGTAGTTTCCGAACCAACTACCAATTTAGCCCGGGCATCATTAGAGTCTCCCGCTGGCGGTGCATTATTATCAGCTTTATTGCCACAGCCTGCTGCAGCAAATACCAATCCCATAATAAGCAATCCCGATAAAATCAACCTCATTTTTTTACCCATTAAATCTACCACTCCTTCACTTTTCGCCTTATCTTTCCCGCGTTCATTATAACGCTATTATAGCGAGTTATAGTTTAATCGACAATGTTTAATTCAAATAT
>JAAYZA010000029.1 GCA_012515055.1 Syntrophomonadaceae bacterium
AAAAGGTTGAGTTTGCTGCCAAAATCATCATTGGAGTACTGGCCATACCTATTATAGTTGCAATTTTGGAATCCCTGCTGGAATTGATGCCCGGTTAATCAAAGTATGTCATGAAATATGGGTGGGATCTATGCAGAAAATTGGTTGGTTTATATTGCTGGTATTACTTTTCATTGGGCCGCTGCCTTTGATGGCAGCGGAAGACAGCAGTGCGGGAAATCCGCATTTGCTGGAAGATACTTTAACCGAAATAGATTTTACACTGCTGGAAGAATATAAGCATAATTTGGATGCGGAAATCAGCCGTTATCTGGACAATAAATCGTTAAAAGAATGGCTGGTTGATTTTCAGCGGGGAGACTGGAAGTTTGATATTAAGGAAATCAGTGCCGATATTAT
The DNA here is from genome assembly GCA_012515055.1 of Syntrophomonadaceae bacterium. GTDB lineage: Bacteria > Bacillota > Syntrophomonadia > Syntrophomonadales > Syntrophomonadaceae > UBA1368. The sequence continues at coordinate 400 of JAAYZA010000029.1, forward strand.
TAAATATTTTTTTAAAGAAATCACAGCTAATTCCGGTCTGCTGGGTAAATTGCTCATACTATCAGTAGTAACAGCATTGATCAGCAATTTGCAGATATCTTTTTCTTCCGGAATAGCCCGCATATCATACCTGGCCTGCTTCCTGGCTTTAAGTGCGATTGCGGTATCGTCCTTCAAGATTGTCCTGCAAATCGGACAACAGACCCTTGATAATATGGTCACCTTTATGATGGCGATGCTGCCGCAAATGTTAATGCTGGTAGCTGCTTTGGGCAATATTAATTCGGCGGCCATACTTTTTCCGTTGCTGATGACCACGGCAGCAGCCTTTGCCAACGCCGTCAAAAACATTGTGTTTCCTTTGATAATTCTGTCAGCTGTTTTAAGTGTTGCCAGTCAGATGTCAGATACAGTGAAAGTGGAAAGGCTGACAAAATTGTTTGGGCAGCTGGCCCAATTGTCCCTGGGCTTGTTTTTGACGATATTTGTGGGTTTGATCACATTGCGCTCTTTATATGCCTCAGCCCTGGATAAAATAGCCTTAAGAACAACAAAATTCATCACGGATAATACCATCCCGGTAGTAGGCAAGATGCTTTCCGACACCATAGAAGTGGCAGCGGGATATATTGTTATGATCAAGCAGGCACTTGGAATATTCGGCGTTATTATTATTCTGGGCATGTTGCTATTTCCTCTTTTAAAAATAGCGGCGATAGCACTTATATATAAGTTTACCGCTGCCGTAGCCGAACCGATGGGAGACGGTAAAACGGCAGCGGTATTAGAATCAATGGGCAATCATCTGATGTTGATGCTGGCTGCGGTAGCATCAGCGGGGATGATGTTTTTTGTGATGATTGCCATTGTGGTAGCAATGACCAGTCATTACGGGATGAATTAAAAGAGTATGCAACGGAGATGAGACGGGATTTGGATATTTTAGCGGAAATAGTAAAAACCGTTTTAGTAATCATTATTGTGGCCAGTTTTCTGGAACTGCTTTTGCCCGAAAGCAGTCTTAAACCTTTTGTGAGTTTTACCATGGGTTTGTTTGTCTTAATCGCTATACTGAACCCCTTATTAAATATCGCTTTTAAGGACCGGGGCTTGGAAATAGACTTGTGGGATCATAAGTATGATCAGGCCCTGGAAGATAAAATGCTGGAAAAGGGATTAGATATCAATCAGCAGGTAATGGAGAGTAATGATCAACAAATTCAGGAAAAAATGCAAGGTCAAATCGGTGCTATAGCTTCCCTTGTGCCGGGAGTTCACGAAGTGAAGGCCCGCATCGATAAAGGTGATTCCGGAACAGTAGAGCAAATATTGCTGTTTGTAAATATGGAAATAAAGATAGAGGAAGAACAGGGCAATGAGGTGATAGTCTTTGGTGACAACCAGGCAGAAATAAAGGCCAGCCTGGAAGAACAGGAGCAAATCAAAAACAAAATCATGGCATTATTAAATAATTTGTACGGGATTAATACCGAACAAATAAATATCATATTTGAGGGAGGGAACAGCTGATGCTGGA
>JAAYZA010000253.1 GCA_012515055.1 Syntrophomonadaceae bacterium
ATGAAGCTGAAACAGTCCAGACATTTATCCGTCATCAACATCGAAACTGCCGGCCCCTCGGTTGCGGACCAGGCCCCGTTAAGTGCTGCTGTAAATTCCTTATCCTGTTTATCAAGGGCAGTTTTCAATTCTGTTACCAGTTTTTCGTAATCTGCAATGGATCCTTCATGAGGATGTTCCCAATCCAGCTCCACACCGTCTAAATCGTACTCACTTACAAATGCACAAATATTTTCCACCAGTTGTTTTCTTCCGCCGGCCGATGCGGCAACAGTTTCGAAGACCGGTTGTAAAACCTGGTTTTTATACGACCATCCTCCCACAGCAATAAATACTTCAGCCCCGTCACGATGCGCCTGGGAAACTAATTGTCTCAACTGCTCCGGTTTTTCCAATTCCATCAGACTCCCATCTCCCCGGGGTATCAGAAAGGCATATATGATATGGGTCAGTTTATCCGTCGCCAGCTTCTCCACCGGTTCATCAAAAAGGTCTCCTGAATAGTATCCCACCACCTTAAAGGATCCTTCTTCCAGCGGGGCAGCCCAACAATTATTAACTGCTGCAAGCTGTAACAGTGTCATTACCATAATCAATATAAATCCGGCCATTATATTTTTTTTCATTTTTCATATCCTTTCTGCTGCTATTGTCTGCCAGTCTAAATACAGGTATGAACTTCAGGCTTATTTTCTTGCATCACAGGACTGCGGTCAAAAATATTGTTTTTGATCTCTGTCAATTGTGAAACTTTTATTATTTAATAACGTAATAAAACTTGTATAACAAAATTATAATTATTGGAGGTAATTGTTTTGAAAATTAAACAGACGATAGCGCTGGGGGTCATGGGATGCTTTTTATTCAGCAGCATCGCCATTGCAGATCCGGCACTGGTGGAAACAAATGATGCCGAACCTGTCAAGATCGAAGCGGCAGTTGGTCAGGGTGTTAAAGTCACCGATGTTAAAATAAAGGAAAAGAATGATTTAATAGAAATCGATGTCACTCTTCCCCTTATTAAAGGGTTAACTGATTCCGAGTATGAGGAACAGCTCAATTCCTCAATTAAAATCTCCGCAGAAGAAGCCGTGGAAGATATCAAAGGGCAGATAGAAGAATATGTTCTGGAAGCGGAAAAAAATGGCTGGGCAATCAGACCTTACCATCTTCATATCGATTATGACCTGAAAGCCAATACTGATGATGTTCTTTCCTTTACTATCACCCGCTATACTTATACCGGCGGAGCTAACGGAATAACCATTGTAAACTGCTATAATATCGATACAAAAGCCAACCAAGCTATTGAATTGGCCGATTTATTCCCCTCCGGTACCGATTTTGAGGCGAAAATCAATGCAGAGATCACCCGACAGATCGAAGTTCGTTCCCAGGATGAAAATGAAATGTTTTTCATCGACGATCTGGGTTTTAAAGGTATCAGTGCCACCGATGGTTTTTATTTGCAGGATAATGATATCGTAATTGTTTTTCCCAAATATGAAATCGCACCTGGTTACATGGGTACACCGGAATTCCCTATTGACCTGACAAAACTCAAAAAAAGCCTGACCGCCAAAGATCTTAACAAAATAGTTATCGAAGGTGTGGAGATCACAACAATGCAATTCCAGGGGGAAAATCAACCGGTAATGATCCCTCTGCGCCAGGCGGCAGAAATACTGGGCTACACCATAGAGTGGAATGGGGAGGAACAGAAAGTTCTGCTGACCAAAGACCAGGCCTCAGCCAGTCTGAAGATCGGTGACCAGACCTATATTGCCAACCACAAGATTCCCTATCTTTTAGAGCCGCCGGTTCTTGTCAACGATTATACCTATGTCCCGGTAAAATTCCTGGAAACCGTTTTACTGTACAAACTATAATCAATTGCACAGGTTTTTTTCCAAATAGAAGACTGGTCCGCGCTCAATGGCGGACCAGTCTTTATTGGATCAATCCAGCTGCCAGCTGCCAATCTTCGGCAAAATACCTGGCTAAATTCGGCCTCCGGCGTACAGCCAGGGGATGATAGGAAACAATGATATCATAATCGCAGAGCTGGCGCACACTGCCTCTAAGATTTTTAACTTCGGCCAGCGGGTCACGGAATAATGATTGGGCCGCTACATTGCCCAGTATCATTAACACTCTGGGCTTAACCGCTTCGATTTGTTCCCACAGATAATCCCGGCAGGTTTCCCGAGCCCTTAATTTTTCGTAGGCACGGACAGGTCGACATTTTAATATATAACTCACGTACAATTGTTCCGGTTCAATGCCAGCTTCGATGGCTGCCAGCTGCAAGGTTTCCCTGGTACCGCAGAGATATGGTTCACCCAGTCGGTTTTCCCTGGCACCCGGGTTATCTAAAATTACAAATATTTGCCCGGCAGGATTCCCCTCTCCCCAGATGACCCGATTCCTCTGTCCCGCCAATTCGCATCTTTGACAGTTGTAAATCTTTCCCGGAATCCTATGTTCCGGCAGGATCCGTGGAATTGCTTTGTTCAAAATCCGCTCAGCTCCAAAAATATTCTATCTTCCCTGGTAACTATTTTACCCCGTCTGATATAATGCCATTAATTATTCAGTCAATGACTGGCTCTAAAGCCACTTTCTCATCAGGAAAGGGAACAACCACCGGGATCCCCATATAATCAATAATATGAACATGTATTTTATAGACTGCTTCAATATTTTCGGGGGTCATCACTTCCAATCCGCCAAAGGCAAAGACATTAGCATCTTTAAGAAAAATGAAACGTTCGCAATAACGAATGGCCAGGCTAAGATCATGAATGACAATAGCCACACAAATATTATGCTCCTGTGCAATTTCTTTTACTCGCCTGAGCACCTCGTGCTGGTTGCGCGGATCAAGATTACTGGTGGGCTCATCCAGCAGCAAGAGTTTTGGTTCCTGGGCCAGGGCCCGGGCCAGCATCACCTTTTGCAGCTCACCGCCGGATAGTTCCCATACATTGCGCAAAGCGAAATCTTCCAGCTGCATTTTCTGCATTATTTCCCACACGATTTGCTGATCTTTTGCAGCGGCATCCCATTTTATATAGGGTTTTCGTCCCAGGAGTATAGCATCAAAAACACTCATGTTAATGGTTTCATTATTTTGCGGCACATAAGCAATATTCTGTGCCATCATATTTTTGCCCATTTTATAAATATCCCGGCCCGCAACCATAACCATCCCTTTTTGGGCCGGGCAAATCCGGTCCATACATTTTAGCAAGGTGCTTTTACCAGCACCATTATTGCCCAAAATAGCTATACATTGATTTTCCTGTATAGAAAAGCTGATATCTTCCAGAATGTTTCCTGCCCCTTTATTATAAGCAAAAGTAATACCATTGATTTCAACCATTATATTTAAACCCCCTGAACAAAAGGTAAAGAAACATCGGTGCGCCCAAAAATGAGGTTATGGCCCCGATGGGCAGAATAACCGGGGCCATTATCAGTCTGCCAAAGGTATCAGCCAGAATTAGCAGCAAGGCACCGGCGGCGGCGGAACACGGAATTAGAAACCGGTAATCATTGCCTACAAATCGCCGCATTATATGGGGGGCAATGAGCCCGACAAAACTGATAATGCCAACAAAGGATACCGCCACCGCCGATGCCAGCGAACTGATTCCCATACCGATCAACATGACCTTTCTGGTATTAACACCCAAACTCCTGGCAGTATCCGCTCCACTTTCCATAGCGTTATAATTCCAGCGATTCAGCATGAAATACAGCAAAGCCGTCATTAAGACCAGGACCAGTATCAAAAGTTCGGTCCAGCCCGCTGCCCCCAGATTCCCGAAAGTCCAGAATACTACCGCAGCAATTTTAGTTTCATCGGCAAAGTACTGCAAAAGCGTACTGCCGCCGCCAAACAAGGAGCTTAGAGCTACGCCGGCCAGTATAAGTCCGGCGGGACCCAGATCTTTCTTGAACTGGGACAGTATAATAATTACCAGGGTAGATAATGAAGCAAATAAAAACGCACATAAGGTAACAATGTAAGGATTGTTTATGGTTATGGCCGTGGCAGCAGAGTCGGAATTAATCACTCCGCCGCCAAAAACGATGATCCCCAAAGCTGCTCCAAAGGCGGCCCCCTGGGATACGCCTAATGTCGAAGCAGATGCCAGCGGGTTTTGCAGTACACATTGCATGACCGCACCAGCCACCGCCAGAGTCGCTCCCACCAGTACAGCAGCTATAACCCGCGGCAGTCTGATGTTCATAACGATGGTCCGGGTCTGGGGATCCCCCTTACCCAGCAGGGTCTTGATTATTGCAGCAAGGGGAACCTCCAGGGAACCGGCACTTATGGCGAAGAAAGCAATTACAATGGTTATGGCCAATGATATGACCAGGACATAGTTTTTACGTTTGACGAAAGCATTATAAAATTGTATTTGAGCTGCTTGTTCCTCAATCATCAGCTGTTTCCCAGCCTTACTTTACCATAACCGGCGCCGGCTGCTTCAAGTTTACTGAGATAATCACTGTCCCCCAGGAAAAATTCAAAAATTTCTGCGGCTCTATCTGCAAAGACTACATCCTCGAATTGTTCGGGATAGAGTATACTGCCGGCATAATAGCTGTTGACAAGGGAGATCTCCGGATTGGAATAATAAGAGGTGGAACTGGGGTACTGATAAAGGCTGTTATTTTTAACCGCCCTTAGATGGGCATAAAAATCCGGGTTTTTCTCATAATCATTCTTGACCAGCCCTACTCCGCCGCTGTCCAGGAAAATATACTGCGGATTCCAGCCGATGACCTGTTCTTTGTCGATCAAAACTCCGCCTGATTGCTCAGAAATTCCTTTGGTTACATCATTAGCGTTGATAGCTTCAAAAACGGCATATTTGGTGTAAACACCTTCTATGCCATGAAGACCCTTGAATGTCGCGGCAGCCCCCAGAACTGCCGGCTTGTTTCCATTGGGAACATCTGCCGTTCTGGTTTTAAGATCAGTCAGATTGGCATTAATATAAGCAATCACTTCTTCCGCCCGGTCCTTAACACCACAGACTTCACCCAGAAGAAGCAGTGCTTCTTCATAATCAGATTCAAATAAGGTACCCATTGGTACGGCCACCACCGGTATCCCGGTCTTGGTTTGAATTTCCTCCGCCAGTTCTGCAGTGTACGAACATAGTATCACATCTGGCTGAACACTTATGATTTGTTCCGGGTAGTAATCAGTGGCCCCCTGCGCATCCGTTCCTACCAGAGGAATATCCGCCCACCGGTCTTTATTGACATAAGCATAGGCAGTTACCGGGGTTACAGTATCCTTATTCATGCCGCCGATCCCCACCACTTTGTCAGCCAGCCCCAGATAGACGATCATACGCGGGGTATTCCCCAGGGGAACGATTTTCTCCACCGCAGAGGATATCGTAACTTGACGACCCACGCTGTCAGTTATTGTTCGGGAAATAGTTTCTGCGTCTTCGGGTGTTGTCACTGCTATATTATTGCTGCCGCATCCGGCCATTAGACCAACAATAAAAAAAACCAGTATTATTAATACCATTGCTTTACTTAATTTTTGCATTCGTTTCCGCCCTTTCATTTTAGAAATTTATGGCTTCCGTCCGCCTTCCAGTATTAATGATCCTGCAGTCGGTGCTACCAGCCCCGGCTATAGTTTTTAAAACAGTCGACACATACGATTTTACCCTCTTGCAACCGCATTTTATGCTCCGGGGCCCCTTCGCCGCAGATTTCGCAAAGAATAGTAGTAAAAATCCGGGCTTTTTCCGGTAACTCAAATTCAGGTTCTGAAAAGGTAAATATTTCATCCACCGGGGCATTGAGCAGGTATTCCTGCCACTGAGAACGTTCCAGTCCGTCATGATTTTTAGCCTTGAGGCATACTCGTATTCTCTTATCGTTTTTGCGGTCGTAAAAAGAAAACGCCTGCTTGCCTGTACCACGATAAAGCAGGTTTCCCTTGCCAATGGTACAGCTCAAGATGGCCTGAACAGCGTCAACACCGCAGGCATCGTTTTCAGTAACACAAACGATTTCTTCATCATCTGATACCCCGATCCCTATCTTCTCCGCTGCCGCCTGGCAGGCCTTGAAGCCTATAGCCAGACCAGGGCACTGGTGACCATGAAATGCCACCGATTTTTCCCATAGTTCTTTATTCATCTGCATCCCCTCCCTTAGTCTTAAACCAATTCTGGAAAACAAAAAAAGGCCATTAAGCAGTAACAACTGCCTGCAGCCTTCATGAACATGATTAGGTAAAAATCAGGTTGCCTTTCCCGTAAGTGCAGCCTGAAATGACCTGAACAGCATCCATCCTGCAGGAATTGGTTTTGGCTACTGTCAGTAGTTGCTCATCCTGGTCCGTGTCGATATCCAGATATTTTTGGGCAAATTCTGCTGCTCTGCCCCCATCTGCAGACCCGGGCAAATGTTTTTCCGCCATTACTAATTTTGGCACAGTATAACATGTTTTAATTCGCGGTTCGTTAGATTCAAAACCGCCTTCTGGATAAACATATTTCATCAATCAAATATCGAAGCATCATTATTTATCTTTACCTGAAGATCCCCCCCCTGGGGCAAACAATCATTGATAATCAGCTTTAAAGTCATTACATGATAATTATATGCATACACTGTATAAAAATATTTACGAAGGCGTGATATTAATGCCAACCATAAATTCCTTTATTCGTTTTTTGCATGCTTCTCCCGGCACCCCAATTGTTGACATTTATACCGACGGTAACCTGGTTATAAAGGATCTGGCTTATAATGACACCAGCGAATACCTGGTAACGGGGCCGGAAAATATGCATATACAGGTGTATCCTTCCGGTACAGATACTGATCCGCTGCTGGACACCGAACTGACTATACCCCCCAGTGAAACGATCACTGCTGCCATCATAGGCGCTGCGCCGGACATCAGTCTTCTGCCCCTGTATTACACTGTGGCCGTAAGGGATAATGATGATGCACTCCTTCGCTTTACCAATTTATCCCCCCGGGCATCTGCCGTTAATTTAACCATTGAAGATGGTGCCACACTATTCAGCGATGTTGCTTATACCCAGGTCACCGATTTCCAGGTTATAGCACCCGAGACTTATAGCCTGCAAATATTCAGGGCTGATGAGGAAGAAAGGTATTTAGCATCGGGGTTGGTGGAAGTCGTCCCCCGGTATGCCTATACGGTATATGCCATTGGATTAACAGAGGGTGAACCGCCGGTGGAAATTGGTTATTTCAACGATATTATCCCTTATTACACCGATGAGGTCCGGGAAACAGTCTTCAGTAAGGATACCCTACAAACCGGCAATGCTCCTCGCATCAACCTCCTTTATAAATAGATAAATCAGTCCTTGATGCAGACTTCATCACCTGTTCAAGGGCTGATTTGCTGTTTTTAGAAATGATTTTTTCGTTTCCTGCTGTCACATTGGTCAGTAAAGCACAGGAGGCTGTTACCCATACGATAAAAGCCGCCTGTGCTTTTGAGGAGAATATTGAGGGGCCAATTTATTTACTGCGGTTTTCTTCCATTTCCCTTAAGGCCTTGCGGTCAACTTTCTTCATGCCGGTACGGGGGATATCATCCAGGAATTCAACATATCTGGGCACTTTATAAGCCGCCAGTGATTCCCGGCAAAAAGCAATCACTTCTTCTTCCGTCATGGTTTCCCCAGGTTTTAACACCACGAACACCTTGACTGATTCACCGCGAATGGGATCGGGAACTCCAATAGCTCCTGCATCAAGGACCTTGGGATGGGTGTACAGCAATTCGTCAATATCCCGGGGATAAATATTAAAACCGCTGGAATTTATCATGTCCTTGGTACGCCCCACGATAGTTATATAACCATCCTCATCCATCGTGGCAATATCACCGGTATAAAACCATCCGTCCCTGATGGCATTAGCCGTCTCTTCGGGATTGTTCCAGTATTTTTCAATGATCAGGGGACCTTTCAGGATCAATTCGCCGGGCTCATTGACGGTCATTTCATCAGTACCATTTTTAATATCGACGATTTTCACATCCATGTCCGGGAAAGGTATCCCTACTGTGCCGGGTTTGCGCTTTCCTTTGGGATTGACCATTACACCATTGGTGGTTTCAGAACCGCCGAAACCTTCAATTATGGTTGAACCGGTAATGGACTCAAATTTTCTTAAGGCCTCCACCGGCAAGGGAGCAGATCCCGACAGAAGGAAGCGAATGGAACTGGCTTTAGATTCTGGCAGCCGGGGATGCATATTAAGCATCTGTATCAAAGCCGGAACAGCCGGCCAGTATGTGGGCAGATATTTATCGATAGCGGTTAAAACATTGTCAGGAGTTACCTCCGGCACCAGTATCATGGTTCCGCCGCTGGACAGATTGGCATTGATCTGCATATTAAAGCCATAAATGTGATAAAGGGGTACAGTACATAGTGTGCGCAATTCCTGCGGCGGGAACATGGCTTTGGACCATTCGATGAAAACCGTATAAAAAGCCACAAAATTTGAATTGGTCAAACAACATCCTTTGGGAACACCGGTAGTCCCTCCGGTATAAATCAGGATAACTGTATCCTTGTTATCCAGGTGTATATCCGGTTCGAGATCACTGGCTCCGGCAATCAAATCTGCCAAATTAAATATATCCGGCGCCTCTTCCAGAGCAGTTTCCTGACCGGGCACCTGCATAATGATCAACCTTTTGAGAGTGGTCTTGCCGGAACGCATGATTTCCAATACTTTTGGTACCACCGGACCAAAAACTATCACTGTTTCAGCGCCACTGTCGTTGAAATTGTAGACCATTTCCGGAATAGTATAAAGAGGGTTGATCGGCACAATAATAGCACCGATTTTCATAATCGCGTGGGAGGAAAATACGAATTCCGGGATATTGGGCAGTACCAGGGCCACCCGATCGCCGCGCCGGACCCCAAGCTCCAGCA
>JAAYZA010000111.1 GCA_012515055.1 Syntrophomonadaceae bacterium
GGTCTTGCATATGATGGACAATCTGGATGCCAAAGTCTTTGTGTTTTTCAACCGCATCAATGAAGCTGAAGGGGATGACCCTGATTTTACGCCCTATGATTCATTGTTTGCCCAGCAATTTTTCAAACACCGTTACACCAGCAGGCTGGAATAATTTCTGATTTTTACAGCTGGAACTGTTTGAATAATTATCCTGGAAAGATCCTGGATTATCATACGCCTGATGAATTTTATCAACAGGCCGTTTAACAGTGGCGGCACTTATTATTGCAATTCATGCAAGAAGCGGGGGCGGAAGATTAGCTTGTGTTTTGTCTATTAAACTGCTATAATTTTTTTGCAGTTTGCACTGTTCTTTAATAAATTTATCAATTTATGATACAGGAATACCGAAAAGAGGTGAAATGATGAAGGAGAATATCCACCCACAGTATTACCGTGCCACAGCCCGTTGTGCATGTGGAAACGAATTTGAGGTTGGTTCTACCCGGGAAAGTATAAGGACAGAAATTTGTTCCAAATGCCATCCGTTTTTTACTGGCAACAGGGGTAAAATAGTAGATACTACCGGTCGGGTCGAGAAGTTTAAGAAGAAATACGGGATGAATTAATATTGTAGCAGGGCAATTGTCTCTGCTATTTTTCTTGGCGGCAGTACTGGCAAGGAATAAGGTGAAAAAATGGAAAAAGATTTTCAATATGGCGGAATGGCTGTCATAGAAGGGGTCATGATGCGGGGCCGGGATAGAGCCGCAGTAGCAGTGCGGGGGGCAGATGGCACCATTCAAATTGAGCAGGAAGCTGTCAACGATCATGGGGCCCGGTTCCCTTTTCTTAAATGGCCTTTTATAAGGGGAACCTTTGTATTGATCGATTCTCTGGCCTTGGGCATTAAAATGCTGAATAAATCGGCTAATATGTCAGTGGAAGATGAAGAAGAAGAATTATCTGCTATGGAAATGCTGCTGACGGGTCTATTTGCTTTGGGACTGGCCCTCCTTTTGTTCGTCATCCTGCCAACAGCCATTGTCCATTATACAGCGGCTTATATTGGAGGAGTGCTGGAACAAAACCTGGTGGAAGGTGTTATCCGGGTCAGCTTCTTCCTCTTGTATGTATATCTGATCTCCAAAATGGAGGAAATTGATCGGGTCTTTATGTATCATGGAGCCGAACACAAAGCCATTTTCACTCTGGAAGCCGGGGAGGAACTGACCGTGGAAAACAGTCGCAAGTATACCACTGCCCATCCCCGCTGCGGGACCAGTTTCCTGCTGACAGTCATGGTTGTTTCCATTGTGTTTTTTGCCCTTTTGGGTGAAGGTACGTTGTTTTACCGTATCTGGTCACGTCTGGCGGTATTACCGATAGTGGCCGGATTGGGATATGAGTTTATCAAATTCAGCGGTAATTGCTATGATAAGAAATGGGCTCGGATCATTATGGCCCCGGGATTATGGCTGCAGAAGCTGACCACCCGGGAACCTGATGATACCCAGCTGGAAGTGGCACTGGCAGCCTTAAAGGCCGTATTGCCTGCTGCTGAATCGGTGGAGGAAGAAGAACTGGTGGATACTGCCCGGGGGATAAGCCGGGCAGGTGTTAATTAAGCCGTTATTATTAGAGGGGGTTACTCGAACCGATGCTGGAGAAATTACAGAGTCTGGAAGATAAATACAATGAATTGACGGAATTACTCAGCACGCCGGAAGTAATCAATGATCAGAGCCGGTTTCAGAAATATGCCAAGGCCCATGCTGATTTGAATGATATTGTAGCAGCATATATCGAATACAAAAAAGTTCTGCAGCAAACTCAGGATATCCGGCAGATGCTGGAAGAGAATGATGATGAAGAGTTCAGGCAGATGCTGGTAGAGGAAGCGGAAGAGCTGCGGGTGAAAAAAGAAGATCTGGAGCAGCAATTGAAAATCCTTTTGCTGCCCAAGGA
>JAAYZA010000099.1 GCA_012515055.1 Syntrophomonadaceae bacterium
ACAAAGATGTTCGGGTAAATCGATTCCAGCACACCTTCTTTTTCTATTATACGGTTTCTTCCCCGGTTGGCTTTCAAACGTATCTTGCTGCCTACGAAAGATTCCAAATCCTTTTTAATATCGGATAAGGCTCTGGGAGAATTCACTGAACCACCTTCTTTATTCATTATATCATTGTAATGATATCTTAATTTTACCTGATTGTCAACTGCAAATAAATTAGTATATATAATATTGCTAGCGGTGTCAACCATATATTCAAAAGAAAAATGGCTAAATTACGTTTTTTTTTGTTCTTCACAACGAATTTGGAGATGAAATGCATCAGCAAGACGGGCAAAATCTTCCAGCCTCAATGTTTCGGGGCGGCTCTGGGAAGAAATCTCCAATTGTTTAAAAATATCCTCGGCCTGCTTTTTTTCACAGGCAAAAAAGGCACTGGTAATATTAAGCATGGTTTTGCGCCGTTTTTGGAAAGCATATTTGAGCAAACCGATAAACTGATCTTTTTGCCTCACATCTACTTTTTTATCCTGGCGCGGCGTGATTTTAATAACACTGGAATCCACCTGGGGCCGGGGAAAAAAACAACTGGCGGAAACATTCATCAAAAACTCCACATCTGCATGATAAGCTACTGTCAAAGTCAATAAGCCATAATCTTTGCTGCCTGGCTGGGCCAGTATCCGGCGGGCCACTTCTTTCTGAATCATTAAGATGGCCGTTTGCATATTAGTGCTTTGTTCCAGAAGCTTAAAAATGATGGGCGTTGTTATATTATAGGGAATATTGGCACAGACCGAATAGGATGGGATAGCGGACAATCCAAAGGTTTGCAGCAACTCCTTTTCTATATCAGTTTCTAAAATATCCTGGAAGACCAGATGGACATTGTCAAAGGATGACAGGATTTCTTCCAGGAGGGGTTTTAAGGTGATATCGATATCGATGGCCAGGACGCCGGTATGAAAACCTGCCAGTTCCTGGGTCAAAGCCCCGGCCCCCGGGCCGATTTCAACCACATAGCCCTTCTGGTTCGTTCTGCTGTGGGCCGCGATTTTTTTTAATATATTTTCATCAACTAAAAAATTCTGTCCCCATTTTTTCTTAAGTTTTATATCCCTGTCCCGTATCGATTGCTGCAGGCCTGAAATTGTGGATATTTTATGCATTTAAACCTAACCTCATAATTTTTAATTATTATACTACATAATAGGATTATGAAGCCTGGTGCAACTTTTTAAAGGCATAAAAAAGCCCGAATTAAAATTCGGGCTTTTTTATTAAAATGCAGGCATTTCTTTTTGCAGATCCCGGCCTAAATTTTTGATATCCTTTTCAAAGTTTTTTAACGGTTTTCCTTTTAATAAACCTGAAGCTACATTGTTTATTCTTTTTATCAAATCAGGGTCACCCGTTACTAATACCTGGGATATCCTCGTATCTGCTCCCTGGAGTCGATCGGCAACTTTTTGTTTAATCGCATCCATTCTGGCTGCATCATTCTTGATGTTATCATCCAATGTAATCCCCACCATAACAACTAAACCGGTCTGGTTAACTGTATTGTCATTGACATTGGTTCGATTATTCGTATTGGGAGTAATTCCAGGTGTATTGATTTTGGGTGTAACCGGCGTATTTATATCCGTTGTTCCAGGGTTAGCCGGCCTGTTAGTTCGTTCGGCAGTTCCTGTGTTAACATTATCCGTGGTTGTTTTCGGCACTGTAGTGGTGTCCTGTGTCATTCCGATACTGGATACAACTACTGAAGCCTTTTTAACCCCTTCCACTTCCTCGGCCAGATTGGATAAACGTCCGGCTAGAACTCTTCTTTCATTCTCCGTCATTTCACCGGCAATCTCTTTATTGGTATCATCTGTGAAGGGCTTTTTTGCTGCCTGTTGACATCCCATTATCGACATGGCCAGCAGCAGGGAAACAAGGATTATACCGGCAATTTTTTTCTGCACTTTGCTCACCTCCTTTTTATTTGCCTTGATATAGTTTTTTCCCTAATGCTTTTTTAAACCGTGCCAAAAAGTGGATTTAAAAAACAAAAAAATACCTCCCGCCGGAGCAGAAGGTATTTCCTTTTTATTTTCTAATCGAGAATATAAACTTTGACCGTCCTTCGTCCCCAATTAAGACATTGGGTGCGATCCTCCATAAACAAATCCAGACGGTCACCCCGGATGGAACCGCCGGTATCCGCTGCTTTAGCATAGCCATATCCTTCAATATAAAGACTTGTTCCCAAAGGTATTACCCGGGGGTCAACAGCCACCAATCCCACTGCCGGCTGTTGTCCGGTAGCAGTACGGTTGCCGGTATAGGTATAGGCAGAAGCCACCATATAGCGTGCTTCCCTGAAATTCAAACTGCTGCCGCTACGGGAAACATTGGTGATATTACCCATAGCAATGACCCGGTTTACTGGTTCGGCAATAACCTTGCTGTCGATTATCTCCCTTTGTACTTCCGTTCCATTATGATATACAACTTTTATGGTATCGCGGGACAATCCATCCCTGCCATTTTGAACCGTACGGGTAAGTCCCTTTTCCAGGTTATTATCAATGGTTCTTTCTACTCCGCATTGGATTGTCTGTTCAATTTCCACCTGTTCTGTCGATACCCTGATTACCTCAATATTCTGATCCGGCTGGGTTTTCTCCGTAAGGCCCGGTGTCACAATATCTTCACTGTTCAGATCAATCCCCGCCATTTTAATCGCTTCTTTGACCACAACAGGTGTAGATATTATTTCCCTGACAGAACCATCAGCAATTACATTAACACTGAAAGCTCTGCTGACGATGATCCGGGTATTCCTTTTCAGGGGATTGTCCAGAGCAGGTTCTACTTCATCCTTTTCACCCAATATTATATTGTTGTTTTCCAGGATATCCGCCACTGATCGGGCGAAGAATGCGTGAGTTTCGATGGTATTTCCGTCGGCAACAATGGTAACTGGTTTTTGCATGGCATAAGTTTGGATACCTAATAACAGTCCTATGCTGATAAAACCAACCAGCAGGACATTCCGCCACTTAGACGGTACAAGCATTATTTTCATTCCCTTCTCTCTTCATAATAAAATATTATTATGAAAGTTCCCTTACATTTTAGACATTGACCAGCCAAATGTCAAACCATTTCCATATAATGTAATTGTGGCCGGTTTTAAGATAATTAAACTTAATAACAATTAATGCATATTCATAAATTCAAATTGTTATTAAGGTATTATCTGGCAGGGAATTTTTATAGCTTGTTTTTTATTTGATACGAAAAACCTTATGGGCATTTAAAGTGGTTTGATAAGCAATCTCATCCAGACTCTTTTGTCTTAATTGGGCAATTTTTTCCGCTACGTACAAGACATTCGCCGGTTCATTTTTCTTACCCCGTAAAGGTTCCGGAGTCAAATAAGGACAATCCGTTTCCACCAGCATTCTGTCCAGGGGAATTTTAGCAGCAACTTCCTGGGTTTTTTTGGCGTTTTTATAGGTTACTGGTCCGGCGAAAGAGATATAAAAGCCTATTTTCATAAGTTCAACTGCCAGAGGTAAATGCCCCGAATAACAATGCATTATCCCCCCATTGATACCCCCTTTTTCTTTCTTCAAGGTATCCAGAACTTCCTGATGTGCGTCCCGATCATGGATCACCACCGGTTTTTTTAATTCACGGGCCAGCCTCAGCTGAGCCACAAAGGCTTTTTGCTGATCCTCCTGGGGTGACAGGTTGCGATAATAATCCAGACCGATCTCGCCAATGGCCAGCACTTTTTCTTCCCTGCCCAATTGAAAAAGCCGGTCTAAAACCTTCTCATTTAAATCACTGGCATTATGGGGGTGAACCCCCACCACCGCAAATACTTCTTTATGCTGCCGGGCCAGATTCGCCGCAGTCAATGATGACTCCAGATCAAAGCCGATACAAATGATTTTTTCCACACCATTGTCGGCGGCTCTATTGAGTATTGTTTTAAGATCTGCATAATCCTGCAAATGCGCATGTGTATCAATTAACATTCCTTGCCTCCTGGAAAATGATTTGTTTATTTGACCCGATTGCCGGCAGCTATATCGCTTTGAACCATCAAAACTTCCACCCGGTTGTCATCGGAGGCTGCCAGCAGCATGCCTTCTGACATGGTACCCCGCAGCTTGGCCGGCTGGAGATTGGCTACGATGACTACTTTTTTTCCTATCAATTCTGCGGGTTCATAATGCTGAGCGATTCCTGCTACAATTGTTCGCTGTTCTTCTCCCAGTTTCACCTTCAAAATCAACAGCTTATCCGCTTTCTCCATCTTTTCACATTCGACTATTTCTGCCACCCGCAGATCCAGGCGGGAAAAATCATCATAGGTGATATACTCTTTTTCTTCCTTTAGTTCTTCCTTTACTGCAGTTGCTGCCGGTACATCCTTTTTAACTTCCTGTTCACTTGCCATATTGCTCTCCTCCATTTGTTGTAAATCTATGCGCGGGAAAAGTACCTCCCCTTTTTTAACCTCATTGCCCGCTGGGACCAGGGCCCATTCCCCGGCAGAATCCCATTCCAGTTCCTCAGGGCTTGGAAACAGGTTCAGCTGAGCGTTGACCCGGAGCGGCAGCTGGGGCATGGCCGGAGCCATTAATACCGTTGTGATCCTGATGCACTCCAGCAGATTATATAAAACTGCCCCCAGACGGCCCCTGGATGACTCGTCTTTGGCCAGCCGCCATGGTTCAGTTTCGTCTATATATTTATTGGCCCGGGCCACCAATTTCATACAGCTGATCAAATAACCAGCGAAATCAAGTTTTTCCAGTTTGGCGGTGGATTCCTGATAAGCTTGTAAAGCTGCCTGCTTCAGTTCCTCATCTATGGGCGCATATTCTTCCGGGGCTGGTATCTGGCCAGAAAAATACCTGATTACCATTGCTGCAGTACGACTGACCAGGTTGCCCAGATCATTGGCCAGATCAGAATTTATACGGTTGACCAGCATTTCTTCCGAATACATGCCATCCTGCCCATAGCTCATTTCTTTTATCAAATAATAGCGGATGGCATCTGCCCCGTATTTATCCACTAAAATACCGGGATCGATAACATTGCCTTTGGATTTTGACATTTTCCCGCCCTCCAGCATTATCCAGCCATGGGCAAAAATCTTTTTGGGCAGGGGCAGCCCAACTGCCATCAGCATAATGGGCCAGATAATAGCATGAAAACGCAGTATATCTTTGGCCATCAGGTGTACATCGGCGGGCCAGTACTCGGCAAACATGCTATCATCCTGGGCATAACCTATACCGGTCAGATAATTGATAAGGGCGTCAAACCAAACATAAACAACGTGTTTTTCATTGAAAGGCACCGGTATGCCCCATTTAAAACTGGTCCTGGACACACATAAATCATCGAGACCGCCCTTGATAAAGTTGATTACTTCATGGCGGCGGGATTCGGGCTGTATAAATTCGGGATTTTCATCGATATGTTTTAACAAACGATCAGCATACCTGGACATTTTAAAAAAATAGCTTTCTTCTTTTAACAACTCCACTTCCCGTTCACAATCCGGACATTTGCCATCTTTCAGCTGTCTTTCGGTAAAAAATGTTTCACAGGGCAGGCAGTACCACCCTTCATATTCCGATATATATATATCTCCCTGGTCATAAACCTGTTGGAATAATTTTTTCACCACCTGCTGGTGTCTGGCTTCAGTAGTCCTGATAAAACCAGTGTTGGAGATCAAAAGGGTCTCCCATAATCGGCGGATATTGCTTACAATGCCATCAATGTATGCCTGGGGTGTCATGTTATTGTCGCTGGCGGCTCTGGCGATTTTTTGACCATGCTCATCTGTGCCAGTCAGGTAATAAACCTGATAGCCCTGCATCCTTTTGAACCTGGCTATACAATCAGCGGCAACCGTTGTATAAGCATGTCCGATATGTAGATTGTCACTGGGATAATATATAGGTGTTGTAATATAAAAATTTCTGCCCTTTTCCATGCCGGTCCGTCCCTTCATAATATATTGTTTTATCCAACAATTCTGCTGCAATAATTTTATTAACCTGTTTCAAACTGAGGCATTTGTTGTATAGTTTAACACAAAAATCCCCGTATATGCTGTTAGTAATATCAGAGCTGCCCGTCTTTATAATAAGAAAAACCTTACGGGAAAATTAATTACCTATAGAAGCAATATTATACAGTAAACCCTTTTATATGATTTTTTGTCCTTTAATGTTGAAATCCACTTGACTTTTTCTACCATCTTTGGTATATTTGCCATAGATTAAAACTTTGAAGGAGGAAAGATAGTATTATGTTAAAATCTACCGGTGTCGTAAGGAAAGTTGACGAATTAGGGCGGATCGTAATCCCTATCGAGCTCAGAAGGACCATGGGTATAGAGGAAAAAGATGCCCTGGAAATCTATGTTGACAGCGAAAAAATAATACTAAAAAAGTATGAACCTGCCTGCATATTTTGTAGTAATGCAGAAGATGTTATAAATTACAAAGGTAAAAACATCTGTAAAAGCTGTCTGACTCAAATAAGCAAACAAGTTGGCTAGTCCTTATTTTCGACAAAATACTTATATAGTATCGCTTTTTTGATGTGATATTCCCGGGCCTTAATTTTTAAGGCCTCTTTTTTATCCATTCCTGCTTGAACCAGGGTGTTTATTTCTGCAGCAATTTCTTTTATATCTTTGGTTGCGCTGGTTCTGTCTGACCCTGCCAGTAATAAACAGATTTCTCCCCGCGGCGGGGATTGGGTAAAAATTTCTTTTAATTCTTTTATAGACCCCCGTTTAACTTCCTCAAATATTTTAGTTAATTCCCTGGCGGCCACCGCCTGCCTTTCCCCGCCCAAAACATTTTCCATGTCATTTAATGCCGCTGCCAGGCGATGTGGTGCCTCATAAAAGATAACCGTCCTGGTTTCATTTAAATACCTTTGTAATTCCTGTTTCCTTTTAGCTGAACGTTCGGGAAGAAAACCGGCAAAAATGAATTCCCGGCTGTCCAGCCCCGAAACCGCCAGGGCCGCTGTCAATGCCGAAGGGCCGGGGATGACTTCCATACGGATCCCGGCCTCGACAGCTTTTTTAACCAGGGTTTGCCCCGGATCAGAAATAACGGGCATCCCGGCATCAGATACCAGAGCAATGCTCTTCCCGGCCAATAATTGCTCTATCAAATAATCTTCCTTTTCTCTGCTGCTATATTCGTGGTAACTGATCAATTTGTTTTTTATTTTGAACCGATTCAATAGTTTTATGGTATGACGGGTGTCCTCACAGGCAATCAGATCCACTTTCCGCAGGGTTTTAAGCAGTCTTATACTGGCATCATCCATATTGCCGATGGGAGTGCCGCAGATAAAAAGTATACCCATTACTTACAACTCCTGACAGATCAAACTATTTGCTATTATATATGGCAGCGATCTCTCCGCTGTAATTACCATTTTCATCATATATAATCAAGGGGGGCATTATTTCTGCTGCCGGGGCTCCTTCTTTAACACCTTCGAAAAGAAACAATTTGGCTTTTTCATTTACCCGTGAGTGTATGAAGCGCAGCCTGCCGGCCTGGATATTATGTGCCGCAGCTGCTGCCAGAACTTCCTCATACCTGTCACAAATATGGATAAGACAGAGCTTGCCTCCCGGCACCAGGATATAACCAGCTGCGCTAATGATTTGCTGTAAATCGACGGTGATCTCGTGGCGGGCAATGGCCTGTTCCTGGTTCCGGCTCCAATAACCGCTGCCTTTTTTCCAGAAGGGAGGATTACATATGACCAGCTGTGTACAGTCAGGGGGCAATAGTTTGCCGATTTCCTTGATATCCCCCCTGACAAAACTTA
>JAAYZA010000166.1 GCA_012515055.1 Syntrophomonadaceae bacterium
AGCGATTGATACAGCTAAACCTGCACCTAATGCAACACCCATTCTTTCCCCTCCTTTCTTCCCAATGATACCCATTGAGCTAAAAATTGAAATGATATATTTAACTTGTCTAATGACCTTCTCCGGTGACCGCTGCAATGTAGCTGGCGGACAGAATAGTAAACACCAGTGCCTGAATTGTTCCCAATAGCAAACTTAGCCCCATAATTGCCGTTGGGACAACAAAGGGGACCATAAATAACAGAAAGGCAATAACCATTTCTTCGCCAAAAATATTCCCGAATAAACGAACTGTCAGGGAAAGCGGATGTGCTATTTCTTCGAGCAGGTTCAGCGGCAGCATTAAAGGATTGGGGCTGATAAAATGTTTAAAATGGCCCAGGCCTTTTTCTGAAAAACCTGCTACCCAAACAGCAAAAAACGTGATCAAGGCTAATGTCATTGTAACGTTCCAGTTACTGGTCGGCGGCTGGAAGCCGTCAATCGTGGCAGAGCCGGGCAGGAGTCCGCTATAGTTGCTTAACAGAATGAATAAGAAAAAGGTGGTCAGTAAGGGAGCCCACTTTTTGGCGACATGAGGTTTATCCATCAATTGAGTAAAAAACTCGTTGGACCAGTTGATAATCATTTCAAAAGCATTTTGTAATCCACGAGGTATTACCTGCATATCCCGGGTTGCAAAATAAGCAATCGTACCCAATAACGCTATTATTACCCATTGTGTAACAATTAAATGATCGACCGGAATCGGGCCTAGATGAAACAGGACACCATCGTGCATACCAAATATCATTCTCTTTTTCCCCCCTTCCTAAGTGGAATTAACTATAGTTTCCGTCCAGCCCCTCCCCAAAGACTGCCCAAAAACCTTCAACCAAAGTAGTACTTTGGATGATTTCAAAAAAATCGAATCGCATTTCTCCTTATTTTTTATTCTTATCGCTGTTCATTCTTTCAAAAGTAACTTTAAAAGCAGTTGCCAACCCCAGCAAAAAGCCTACAAGTGTCAGCCATGGTTCGGTATCAAATTTGCCATCCAGCCATCTCCCGCCGAAATAACCTAATGCTATAGCTGCAACCATGGTGGTTCCCATATTTAAAGCATCACTTAAGGCCCGGGCCCAGTTTTTGTTTTGCTGCGCCATTGATTCACCACTTTTTAATAATTCTATCGATACCTAGATTGGTATTCGTCATCAAAACCTAAAATCCTTTTTTAATCATGTAAAAATACCCCGGCGAAAATTGATAGTTTTTTGGGAAATTTCTTAATATTGGCGCAATTGACAGATGACCCCATTGCCGACCCAGACTTACCGGGGATTGATATGCTGCTGCAAATAGCCTTTGCGCTCCAGCTTCTCCCAATGTTCTTTTAAAACGGTGTCAATATCGATGCCGTAATCCTGTTCCATAACGAACATCATGGTAATAGCAGTCTGGGCAACATCTAAAAGTTCTTTGGCAATTTCCTGGACCACTGTCTGCTCATCAAGATCGACCCGTTCACCGCTTAGACCGCGGTACTTGCCTATAGCCTGGGCCAGTTCACCAGCTTCCTCCATCAGCTTCAGTGCTGTTGATTCCAGATTAGGACTCAGCCCATTGAGTCTGGGCAAATGTAATGTTTTTATATCCATGCGGCAGATTACCTTTCCTCATCTGATATTACTCTTTC
>JAAYZA010000164.1 GCA_012515055.1 Syntrophomonadaceae bacterium
GCCATTGGGCTCTTCCTCATGGCGGTAAAAGCCGGTTCATTTACCCTGGCCTATGGTGATATCCTGGTATTGGTCTGCGCTTTTGGTTTTGCCTTCCATGTGGTCTTTGTAGCCCGTTTGTCCCATCAGCATAATCCGGTAGCAATAACCGGGGTACAGATTCTTTTCGTGGGTGTGGTATGTTTTATAGCAGGGATTTTTGCCGAACCCCTCCCCCCTTATTTATCCGCCAATACCGCCGTGGCTATTTTCATCACCGCTGTTTTTGCCACAGCCCTGGCTTTTTTGATCCAGAACGCCCTGCAAAAATACAGCACCCCGTCGAGGTTCGCCATTGTACTGGCCTCAGAGCCAGTTTTCGCTGCCCTGACCGGTTATCTGTGGGCCGGTGAAACTTTTACTCTGCGTACATTGACCGGGGCAGGATTGATCCTGGCAGCCATGCTGATATCAATACTGGTCCGCAGACCAAAAGATCCAGTTGGTCCCAGTCATTAGAGAGTGTATAGTTTTTTGATTTGAATGTGCACAATAATTATTGTCGTCAGACAGGTTTGCTGGAGGATGTTTATCCGTCAGTGCGTAGTGCCGGCAAATATTTCACTATTGCAAGCCAAGCCTGCTTAAAAGATCTTCCCTGGTGATTCCGGATATTTCAAGCAGTTTATGGGAGGAGGTATCGCCTTTTATTATTGATATATTTTTTTTGGGCAATGCCAGCAGCCGGGAGAGGTAATCTATCAGCATCTTATTGGCCTCTCCTTCAACGGGGGGTGAAGTGATTTTTAATTTCAAACGGCCTTCCTGGACACCATTGACCATGTTTTTAGCTGAACGAGGCTGTACTTTTACTTCCAGACGGATCCCGCCGGCTGCTTCGTTTAGATTAAGTCCATGGCCCGGCATCAGGGTTCCACCTTTTCAATGCTGACCATGATTTCTTTCATGTCCCGGCTAAAAAAATACTCCGACATTTTTTCGACCTTTTCCTGATTCTTTTCCAGTATTTCCATCTGGGCTGCCACCTGGCCCTTCAGCTCAAGGTTCAACATATTCAGGCGTTTGATAACATCCTGATACAAAATAAACACCTCTGTCACTTTACCCCTGGCATCAGATATCAATTTTTCCGCTTCCAGCTGGGCATTGGTCTTAATATTGTCCGCTGTCTGCTGGGCCAGGATCAGGCTGTTGTTAATTGATTCTTCCATTTTTCTATATTTGCTCATTTCGTGTTCCAGCCGCTGGATGGCTTCTTTAAGCTGAGCATTTTCTACAAATAGTGCTTCATAATCCTCGGCAATGATTTCCAGGAATTCTTTAACTTCCTCCTGGTCAAAACCACGCAATGCTTTTTTAAATTGCTGATTGTGGATTTCCATCGATGTAATCAAATATTGACCCCCCTCACATATAGTATTTAAAACTCTGCCGGCAATGCAGTTAAGCCGCCGGGAAACAAATCGATAATTGTCTTATAATCCTTCGCGTCCAAGGGCTGGTGTTTATTGACCCTATCAATAGCCCGCCGGTAAATTGCTGTTACCTGACCTAAAAGCTCCGGTTCATATAAATGTCCGTCAATGCGGATATATCGCAAACCATTACTGCTTAATAAAGATAAATAGTTATAAAGGCACAGATCAAAGGGATAGTAAACATAATTCCTGCAATCATGATCAGTCCGCACAAAATAGGCTTGTCCCTTTTTATCCCGGAGCTGATAAGGTGCGGCGGTACATTTGATCCCGCAATGGCTGCCCTCGGAGTCGATAAAGCAATAATCGGTTATAAACCCGCATAATGGACCCTGCACCATTACTTCCACCTCAGCTTCTTTCTGCAGCAAAGAGGTCAAGCTGTCAATATCCAGTTCAGGTGATGCCGTTGTCCTTGTCATTCCCTGGCTGGCAGCAAGACTGGCAGCAAGATGGTTGGTTATATTTAATCCAGTTCCCCCCATCATCGGCCAGCCCTCGTTCTTAAACAAATGGAAACTGCCGTAATCATTAAAGACCATCCCAGCTATTCCATTGCCTGCATATTTTGAAATTGCCGAGCTGATGCGGTCTATGTCCTTCTGGGCCGCTATACGGGGAGTTTCCAGCCACACCGGTACCTTTTCCCCCCTGGCCCAGTCAATGATCTCCTGAAGCCGGTCACCACTATTTCCATCATCCTGCTGGCGATATTCTTCACTGCCGATGATCAGTTTATCGGCACCGTTTTTTACTGCTGCAACAGCGCCGGCATAAGTGTTTACTTTTACGCTCAGCTCCTGTATCCCTTCTGGGGAAATCAAATCAATCTTACCGTCCTTTGCTGCCAGAGGTTCAGTAAAAACCAGACGGGGCAAATCAACGGCCTGGCTGATAAAAGCAGGTTCCCGGCTGCCGGTGATATCAACATGATCTTCCCGCAGGGTTTTTCCAATGCTGCCAGCGGTGAAATGCCTTATTTTGTTTTCTTCCAGTGCCGCCATTCCTTCTGGATCCAGTTCATACCCTTCCTGATCACTGATGATCCGGTCCAATGCCTGACGATAGGTTTGAACCAGATGACTTATATATTTACTGTCCCTCATCCGGCC
>JAAYZA010000064.1 GCA_012515055.1 Syntrophomonadaceae bacterium
AATAAGAGGAGGAATTTGTAATGGCTGATTATCAACAAATGTGGTCTGATCTGGGCATGGATCTGGAGAAACACGATGTTCTCTGTGAAGTACTGCCCGAAGCTTTTGGGGGAGTGTATCTCTCGCAGCAAAACCGCCCGCAGGGTATGGGCTTTTATGATTTCGTGGTATCTGAAATTCATGGAGTCAGGCCTGCGGAACTTATCGAACATCAGA
This sequence comes from Syntrophomonadaceae bacterium, assembly GCA_012515055.1. Lineage (GTDB taxonomy): Bacteria > Bacillota > Syntrophomonadia > Syntrophomonadales > Syntrophomonadaceae > UBA1368. The sequence continues at coordinate 217 of JAAYZA010000064.1, forward strand.
AGACCGGCGGCAAAATATTGGGCACTTTCTGTGTTTATGTGCCTGATGAAGTGGTTTTTGCTGCCGGTGCTATCGCTACTGGTTTGTGCGGCGGCTCTCAATTCTGGGTGCCGGGCGGGGAAAAAGTGCTGCCTGCCAATACCTGTCCATTGATAAAAGCGTCTGTTGGGGCCAGATTGGATAAGACCTGCCCCTTCTTCATGATTGCTGATATGTTTGTAGGCGAAACAACCTGTGATGGCAAAAAGAAGGCCTGGGAGATCCTGGCCCAGGATGTTCCCATCCATGTAATCGATATTCCCCAGATGAAGCGGGAAAAGGATATCGCCGCTTACCAGCAGGAGATTCTGGACTTTATTCAGGTGGTAGAAGAATTTACCGGCAATAAAATCACCCCGGAAGCTCTGGGTGAAAGCATCAAATTAATAAATAATAAGAGAAAAGCTCTTCAGCGTATCTATAACACCCGTAAGGTATCCCCGGTTCCCATCAGCGGCAAAGATGCTCTTTTGGTTACCCAGATTGCTTTTTATGATGACCCGGCCCGCTGCGCCGAGATGGGGAATAAACTGGCTGAAGAGCTGGAAGAACGGATTAATCGCCAGGAAGGGGTTTTCCCGGCTGATGCCCCCCGCATTCTCATCACGGGAACTCCCATGGCTATTCCCAATTGGAAACTTCATCATATAATCGAGTCGGCCGGCGCTGCCGTGGTGGTAGAGGAGTTGTGTACCGGAACCCGTTATTTCGAAAATCTGGTGGACGAAAGTGCGACTACTATTGAAGGTCAGGTAAAAGCCCTGGCTGAGCGTTATATGAAGACCAACTGCGCTTGTTTCACACCTAATCCAGGCCGCGTTGATGATATAATCCGTCTGGCCAGAGAGTATAAAGTGGATGGGATAATAGATACTAATCTGCAGTTCTGTAACCTTTATTCCACGGAAAGTTACCTGATCAAACAGGCACTGGATGAGATCGGTCTCCCGATAATGCATATCGAAACTGATTACAGTGAAAACGATTATGAACAATTAAGAACCAGGGTCGAAGCCTTTTTGGAAATACTGGGGAAGCAGGTATAGGTCTTGGCATCATCTGATTATAACTGGTATATTCTTTTTCCTAACCACCATGAAGGACTGAGGCTAAACGGGGAATTAAACCGGCAGGGAATCAAAAATACCATTGCGCCAACCCCCCGGGCTGCCAGTAAAAGCTGTGGGATATCACTGATTGTGCAGGAAACAGATTTGCCGGTTATCAATCAAATCATCCAGGAGCTGTGCATCAATATCGTAAAAACTGTACAACTGCCTGCTATAAAAAATTGGAAATTCAAGGGGTGCTAAAAATGTTTAAAACTGTTGACGCTCGCGGCCTCAGCTGCCCGCAACCGGTAATTTTGACCAAACAGGCTATGAATGAAAATCCCGGTGAAGAAATTGTAACACTGGTTGATAATCCAACCGCATTGGAAAATGTATGCAAACTGGCCGGCAGCCAGGGGTATACTTATGTGGTAGAAACTCAGGGGACAGAAAACCACATTCATATGACTAAACAGGCTGGGGATGAAACTGTTTTACCAGTTACGGCCGGGGATCTGGCTATCATGGTAAAATCACAATATTTCGGGCAGGGGGATGATGAATTAGGTGCCATACTGATCAAGAGCTTCTTTTACACCCTGACAGAAATGGGGCCGGAGCTTAAAAACCTGATCTTTATGAATGGCGGAGTACATCTGACAACAGAAGGCTCTCCCCTATTGGAGCATCTGCAATTCCTGGAACAAAAAGGGGTCCAGATCCTGTCCTGCGGAACCTGCCTGGACTTTTTCGGCCTGAAGGATAAATTAATGGTCGGCCAGGTGACTAATATGTACACTGCCACAGAAATTTTGTTTAGCGCTGACAAAACTCTGGTTTTATAGTTGATCATATAAAACTGCACCAAGCAGTCCAGGACCAATTGACAACTTAATTTCCATGAAGTTCCCCAGGGATATTCGCCCCTCCCCCCTCCTCCTCCCTCAAAGGGGAACCACAGCAAAAG
>JAAYZA010000177.1 GCA_012515055.1 Syntrophomonadaceae bacterium
CCCGCTGCAGTTCCTCCAGGACCCGGGGATTAAAATGACGGGCAATACCAGGGTAAGCCTTATTAAAAAACAGGTCAATTTCCACCCGGGTCATGTTTTTAAAAATGGTATGAAACTGAGCCATGATTCTGACCTTCATTTTTTCCCGCGGCGTCAAACCCAGTTTATAAAGTATCAAGGGAGGAGAACACCGGACCCAGGTCTGCCAGAACCTGTACCTGGATTTGCCCTGACGCAGCCATTCCTGACCTAATAAAGGCAGTGTATCCTTCATCAAAAGGGTCCCGTCGAAATCAAAAATTGCTAATTTCATGGTTTTCCTTTTCCATTTAATAAATAACCGGCATAACCCTTCAGGGCTGCCGGTTCAGACCGCTGATGAATCCTATTTAATAATATGTAGCTTGGCGGCTGCGTCTATGTTTTTGTTCATCTTAAGCCGTTTACCGTTTTTATCATTATAACCCATTTCTTTTAAAATAAACTGGGCGTCCCGGCGGCTTCTTAAACCTAATTTGCGAAAAATACTGCGCAAATGCGTTTTAACTGTTGAGACAGACAAATATAGTTCATCGGCCATTTCCTGATTGGATTTATTCTCCCCCAGCAAAACAAGGATTTCCCGTTCCCTGCTGGTAAGGGATAAAAACATCTCCGAATGATCGTGTGGATGTTCATCCAAAAATCTGGGGTTCATACGGGGTGTGCAAATAACTCCAGCAGCAACGATCAGTTCGACCGCAGCAACGATCTGGCGGGGACGTAAACGTGTGGGCAGACATCCCATCATCCCAGCATTAATTAATTCGGATAGGTCCAGATAGTCCGGGTTGTCGACAATCAATACTGCTATACTGAAAGGCGATACTTCCTTGAGTTCTTTAATCAAATCAAGTGCTTCATCCTGGCTTTCGACCCTCCGCAAAAGTACATCGGGATATATTTCCCGCACAGACTCCATTAATTCTTTCTCGTCTTCAACAAAAGCTTTTTCATAGCCGTTTTGTTTGAAAGCAGCAATCAAGTTCTGCCGCCATTCCGCAGAGTGTCCGCTGACAAGTATTGTATAATCAGACATTATGTAATCCCCCCTTCATACAGGTGTTTCAACGCCAAAGGATTATAAAGGATTAGTCTTATTATCCATTGTGCCATCCTTTTTGTCAACCATTTTCATGATTATTCTTTTCACATTTAGATTAATTTGTTGTTTTGTTCAAGCATATGCAAGCAATACTGGCACTTGCGCCCATCCTTCTCCGGCTTGTTTTATTGCAGCATCACAGCAAGTACAGGCTTAATTCCTCTAATACTTTGCTGCTTATTTATCTGTTGGGACCTGGTTGATTGTTTTCTCCTACAATCTTTCGCCAGTCTATCAATTTTGTTTTATACTATTGGGGAAGAAACCTGCAGAGCGAAAGAAGGTTTAAATAACATCTTAAAGGAGACGGCTGCATTGAATGATAATCTACTTTCAGCGAGAACTGATTTGATATCTTCCTTTATCGCTATGGACGTACTGGAGCGGGCCAAAGAACTGGAATCCCAGGGAAAAGAAATCATCCATATGGAACTGGGTGAACCGGATTTCTCCACCCCCGAGCCCATCAAGGCGGCGGCCCGCCGGGCTCTGGATAAGGATGATACTCACTATACTCACAGTCTGGGTAAAATCGAGCTCCGGGAAGAAATCGCCCGTTATTACTGGGACAAATACCAGGTGGATATTTCGCCGGAACAGATAATAGTTACATCCGGCACTTCACCGGCTTTATTACTGATCCTTTCCATATTGATCGGAGCCGGCCAGAACGTGATAATCCCTGACCCTTATTATGCCTGCTACCCCAATTTCATCAGGTTCCTGGGGGGCACCCCTTTGTCGGTCCCGGTAAATGAAGAAGACGGCTTCAAGTATAAACCGGAAATGGTGGCCAAAACCATAAACCCCCAGACCAGAGCAGTTCTGATCAACTCCCCTTCCAACCCCTGCGGCACTGTCTTTTCTGCTGCTGATTATCAGGCTATTGCCGGGACAGGAGTCCCTGTCATAGCTGACGAGATTTATAACGGCCTCATATATGAGGGCGAAGAACATACCATCTTGCAGTTTACCCCGGAGGCCTTTGTTTTAAATGGTTTTTCCAAACTCTATGCCATGACCGGGTGGCGTCTGGGTTATCTCATCGCACCCCGGCAATACATCCGCTCAATGCAAAAAATACAACAGAATTTATTTATTTGCGCATCATCTTTTACTCAGGAAGGCGGTATAGCCGCCCTGCGGGAATGCGGCACCCATGTTGAAGAAATGCGCCAGACCTATGATAAACGTCGTTTTTTTGTCTTGCAGCGCCTGCATGAAATGGGTATTGCCACCCGGGTTGACCCCACTGGTGCCTTTTATGCCCTGGCCAATATAAAAGACTACAGCCAGGATTCCTATTCCTTTGCTTTTGAGATTATGGAAAAAGCCGGTGTGGCAGTAACACCGGGAATAGATTTTGGCCCCAACTGTGAAGGATATATCCGGCTTTCCTATGCCAATTCCCTTGACGCCATCCAAAGGGGACTGCAGCGATTGGAAGGTTTCCTCCAGACTTATGAAAAACGTTAAACACCAGGTTTCCGATTTTTTTGCATCAGACGGCCAACATTGGCAGATTTCTATAAACATAGTATTGAAAGCTATAAAATCATATGGGGAGGTTATACTAAGCTATGTTGAATTTTGTTTTTGAAAACCC
>JAAYZA010000264.1 GCA_012515055.1 Syntrophomonadaceae bacterium
CCCGCTGCAGTTCCTCCAGGACCCGGGGATTAAAATGACGGGCAATACCAGGGTAAGCCTTATTAAAAAACAGGTCAATTTCCACCCGGGTCATGTTTTTAAAAATGGTATGAAACTGAGCCATGATCCTGACCTTCATTTTTTCCCGCGGCATCAAACCCAGTTTATACAGTATCAAGGGTGGAGAACATCTGATCCAGGTCTGCCAGAACCTGTACCTGGATTTGCCCTGCCGCAGCCATTCCTGGCCTAATAAAGGCAGTGTGTCCTTCATCAAAAGGGTCCCGTCGAAATCAAAAATTGCTAATTTCATGGTTTTCCTTTTTCATTTAAAAAATAACCGGCATCACCCTTCAGGGCTGCCGGTTCAGGCCACTGATGAATCCTATTTAATAATATGTAGCTTGGTGGATGCGTCTATGTTTTTGTCCATCTTTAGCCTTTTATCGTTTTTATCATTATAACCCATTTCCCTTAAAATAGTCTGGGCATCCCGGCGGCTTCTTAAACCCAATTTGCGAAAAATACTACGCAGATGAGTTTTAATTGTTGAGACAGACAAATACAGTTCATCAGCCATTTCCTGATTGGATTTATTCTCTCCCAATAAAACAAGGATTTCGCGTTCCCTGCTGGTCAGGGATAAAAACAGCTCCGAATGATCACTTTGATGTTCATCCAGAAACCTGGGATTCATACGGGGCGTGCAAATAACCCCAGCTGCAACAATCAGTTCAACTGCAGCAACGATCTGACGGGGACGTAAACGAGTGGGCAGACATCCCATCATCCCGGCATTAATTAGTTCGGATATGTCAAAATAGTCCGGGTTATCGACAATCAATACTGCTATACTGAAAGGTGATACCCCCTTGAGTTCTTTAATCAAATTAAGTGCTTCACCCTGGGTTTCAACCCTCCGCAAAAGTACATCGGGATATATTTCCCGCACAGATTCCATTAATTCTTTCTCACCTTCAACAAAAGCTTTTTCATACCCGTTTTGTTTGAAAGCAGCAATTAAATTTCGCCGCCATTCCGCAGAATGTCCGCTGACAAGTATTGTATAATCAGACATAATGTAATCCCCCCTTCATACAGGTGCTTTGATTTTAAAGGATTATAAAGGATTAGTCTTATTATCCATTGTGCAATCCCTTTTGTCAACCAATTTCATGATTATTTTTTTACATTTAGATTAATTTGTTGTATTGTTCAAGCATATGCAAGCAATACTGGCACTTGCGCCCATCCTTCTCCGGCTTGTTTTATTGCAGCATCACAGCAAGCACAGGCTTAATTCTTCTAATACTTTACTGCTTATTTATCTGCCGGAACCTGATTGATTGTTTTCTCCTACAATCTTTCGCCAGTCTATAAATTTTGTTTTATACTATTGAGGAAGAAACCTGCAGATTAAAAAGAAGGTTTTAATAACATCTTAAAGGAGAAGGCTGCATTGAATGAAAATCTGCTTTCAGCAAGAACTGATTTGATATCTTCCTTTATCGCCATGGACGTACTGGAACGAGCCCAGGAACTGGAATCCCAGGGAAAAGAAATCATCCATATGGAACTGGGCGAACCGGATTTCCCCACCCCCGAACCAATAAAGGAGGCGGCCCGCCGGGCTCTGGGCAAGGATGATACTCACTATACTCATAGTTTGGGTAAAATTGAGCTCCGGGAAGAGATCGCCCACTATTACTGGGATAAATACCGGGTGGATATTTCACCGGAACAAATAATAGTGACCTCCGGCACTTCACCAGCTTTATTACTGATCCTTTCCATATTGGTCGAAGCCGGCCAGAATGTGATAATCCCTGACCCGTATTATGCCTGCTACCCCAATTTCATCAGGTTCCTGGGGGGCAGCCCTTTGTCGGTCCCGGTCAATGAAGAAGACGGCTTCAAGTATAAAGCGGAAATGGTGTCCCAAAGCATAACCCCTCAGACCAGAGCAGTTCTGATCAACTCCCCTTCCAACCCCTGCGGGACTGTCTTTTCTGCTGCTGATTATCAGGCTATTGCCGGGACAGGAGTCCCTGTCATAGCTGATGAGATTTATAACGGCCTTATATATGAAGGCGAAGAACATACCATCTTGCAGTTTACCCCGGAGGCCTTTGTTTTAAATGGTTTTTCCAAACTCTATGCCATGACCGGCTGGCGTCTGGGTTATCTCATCGCACCCCGGCAATACATCCGCACAATGCAAAAAATACAACAAAATTTATTTATTTGCGCCTCATCTTTTACCCAGGAAGGCGGTATAGCCGCCCTGCGGGAATGCGGCACCCATGTTGAAGAAATGCGCCAGACCTATGATAAACGTCGTCTTTTTGTCTTGCAGCGCCTGCATGAAATGGGTATTGCCACCCGGGTTGACCCCACCGGTGCCTTTTATGCCCTGGCCAATATAAAAGACTACAGCCAGGATTCCTATTCCTTTGCTTTTGAGATTATGGAAAAAGCCGGTGTGGCAGTTACACCGGGAATAGATTTTGGCCCCAACTGCGAAGGATATATCCGGCTTTCCTATGCCAATTCCCTTGACGCCATCCAAAGGGGACTGCAGCGATTGGAAGGTTTCCTTCAGACTTATGAAAAACGTTAAACCCCAGGTTTCCGATTTTTTTGCATCAGACGGCCAACATTGGCAGATTTCTATAAACATAGTATTGAAAGCTATAAAATCATATGGGGAGGTTATACTAAGCTATGTTGAATTTTGTTTTTGAAAACCC
>JAAYZA010000188.1 GCA_012515055.1 Syntrophomonadaceae bacterium
ACAAGGAGTGATCTTCATGAAAACGAAAAATCCCACAGTTTCAAACAAAAGAGTGGCTTCAAGTGTTCAGGCCTCAATGGAATTTGAAGGATTAAAACCAAGTGCGCACGCTAAAAAACTAGGCGAGGAATATCTTGAAGGTAAAATAAGCAGCCACCATGCTCGTGAAAAGATTCGGGCCAGGCATGCTTCAAGCTTTGGTAAATAGAAATGCCGGGCGGTTTTTCCAGGTACGATCGCCCGGAAGCAGATCAATCTCGATATTGCTATCCGGGAACCGATGTACTGATAAATAGAGAGAATATTACCAACGCAAAATCTCTGGCTAAATACGAAGCCGATATGACAATAATCAGGCAATATGAGCTGGAAATTGAGCAGGTTGTAAAGGGCAATTTCGGAATTACTCACTTAAAGAGGATACACAAATATATATTTCAAGATATTTATCCTTTCGCTGGAAAGTTTAGATTGGAGAATATATCTAAAGGCAATACGGAGTTTTGCAAGAGCGAATTTATTGAAGATAATATGAAAACCATTCTAAATGAATTAAAAGGAGACAACTACCTGAAAGGGTTAAATGCTGAAGACTTCTCTATGAAGGCTGCCTATTACATGTCTGAAATCAATATGATACACCCATTCAGGGAAGGGAACGGACGTACGATAAGAGAGTTTATCCGGCAATTAGCTTATAAGAATGGACATATTATTAATTGGTCTTTGGTTAATAAAAATGATTTGATGCAGTCTATTATGTATGCCGTCGGAAAAGATTATGGTCCCTTAAGTACTTGCATCATCAAAGCTATTGAAAACAAATAACACTTGAAGGTCGACTCCTCGTGACGGGCAAAACCACGAAACGCTCCCCCCGGGCCGATGCCGCCCCCACGACGCTCGTGGGCACCATATAATAGTTCCAACTTTCCACTTTCCACTTTTCCCCTTTTCCCCCATTCAATTACCCAACATATTGGAAAAATATATATATTTCCCTATTTATTTCTTGCCCAAATGATGGTAAACTGTTTATACCTATTATATGATGCCGGGATTACATGAATCTTTAAATAAATAATTTAAAGCAACATATCTTTTTTTCTTTTGCAAGCTTCGCCAACACTCATTGGTTCTGGCTTCTATTTGATTTATATGAGCTTTTTTTAATAAACCTTAAACGGAGGGGATAAGCTGATGTCAAAACATATCAATTCTTTTTCCGGAAAAAACGATGAAGGCTTTACACTGGTAGAGATTCTGGTTTCATTGGTAATACTTCTTATTTTAGTAGTGGCATTTGTGCCCATGTTTACTTTCGTTGCTCAGGCTGTCAGCAACAATACCACTAAAGATACTGCCACAGCCCTGGCCAATCAAACCATCGAAGATTTACGCAGCTTACCTTTTATCGTCAGAAACCCCGAAGACGGTTTAATAGCTACCAGCTCCGATATTCCGCAACTGGGTTTAAAGAATGGCAACCCGCCCGGCAGCGTTGATCCTGAAATAAAAAAGACAGTTAACGGGAAAGAATTTACAATCAAAACTGATATCAAATGGGACAATTCCATGTATTATAAAAAAATATCAGTATCAGTCGAGTATCCTAGTGCCTTCAACAACACCAAGGTTGTTTCAAAGTTTTTTACTGCGGCAGCAGAAGAAGGAGATTTAAATCTTCCGGAGGCAGGTTATATCAAGGTTAAAATTTTAAATCAATTTGGGGAACCTTTTACCGACGAAATAATCCTTGTTAAGGTTGAACCATATTCACCCGGTCAAGCAACTTTGGATGAATATACAAGCACTGAAGATGGGGAGAACATATTTGGATTGATTAAAAGCGGCAGTTATAGGGTTCCGGCCTATATAGATAATAAAGCCTACTCTCCTGAACAAACGTTTTTAGACGGCTGGTTAATCCA
>JAAYZA010000382.1 GCA_012515055.1 Syntrophomonadaceae bacterium
CCCTGATCAGTTTCCCGGACCGTTGCTCCCGCTTCCTGCAGTTTGGCAATGACCGGATGTAAATGAGTGGGAATAACATTTTGCACTAAAATCTCACCCCGGGATATAGCCGCAGCAATCATATAAGTGCCCGCCTCGATCCTGTCAGGTATGATGGCATATCGTCCTGGTTTTAATTCTTCTACCCCTTCGATCCTTATGATATCAGTACCGGCCCCTCTTACCTTCGCCCCCATAAAATTGAGGAAATTGGCCAGATCGACAATTTCCGGTTCTTTGGCAGCATTCTCAATAATCGATTGACCCGGTGTTTTAGCCGCCATCATCATAATATTTTCTGTCGCGCCCACACTGGGAAAGTCCAGGTATACCCTGGCACCATTGGCCTTTTTAACCCGGCCGTAAATATAACCATGCTCCAATTCCAGCTCAGCACCCAGAGCCTGCAGCCCCTTAATATGCAGGTCCATGGGCCGGGTGCCAATATCGCATCCCCCTGGCAAGGATATGGTTGCTTCCCCCTGGCGCCCCAGCATGGCACCTAAAAAAAGATTGGAGGCCCGGAGCAGCTTGGCCAATTCATACGAAGTATGATTCTGCACGCCGCCCTGGGGGGGGCAGATCGAAAGACTGCCATCTTCCCTCCATTCCGTTTTAACACCTATATCATTTAAAATGCAGACCATAACTTCAACATCGTTGATCACCGGAACATTATCCAATATGGTTTCGCCATCTGCCATGATACTGGCAGCCATTAAAACCAACCCGGCATTTTTTGCTCCGCTGATGGTTACCTGTCCCTGAAGCCGATGGCCTCCCTCAATAACTAAAGTATCCTTCAAAATTTACACCTCTTGCCCGGCATTTTTTTGCAGCGCGTTGTATAATCCCTGTTCCCATTGGTCAAAATCGACTGATAATGCCCGGGTTATCCCTTGTCTGATATTCTCACCCCGGCCCAGATGTTCCATTATACTGAATAAGCTGGCCTCCCCGTTTTCTTCCACTATATATTCGATAATCTGCAGGGATTGCCAGTAGGCCTGCCAGCTATCCTCACTGTCAAATTCATTATCCAGCCTGGATAATGGATAGATCATTGGCGTATTATCCAGAGGCTGGTCAAACTGAAAACCCGTAATCTGCTTCTCGACATACTGGGCTATTCCTTCTGTCCACCAACGATTATAATTGCCCCTGGTTTCCTCGTCAACCATGAGATGGGCAAATTCATGAACCAGCGGCCCGGCCTGCATTGCATCAGCTGCGACGGCTTGGGGCTGTCCCTGCCATAACTGCGGAGATATGATGCGGATAGAACCTGCCCAGTATACCCCTTCCGCCTTCTGGCTTTTATCCCAGCCAAAGCTGCGGGCCAGACTTATGGTGTCAGGATATACCACTACCAGGGTCTTACCCTGGGGCTCACCGGCGAAGAAACCGGTGACCTCCCTGAAAGCATATTCAGAAGCTCCGGCGACCAAATCTATATTATCATGATCTATTGCCGTGTAACGGATGATGAAATTATCTGTTTCCCTCTGATTAAAATCAACCGTTTGCCATCCCATCACCTGTCCCGCCATAAAATGCGTGATGGTGTTGCTGTTCCTGCTGAGCAGCAGAGCTATGATCAATAAAAGGAGTAATAATAAAACAATCCCTTTACCCGGGTCAATATCCTTTATCCCCAACATTCTTCCTCTCACCTCTCCCCCATTATACTATGGGGCCAGGAGGAACAGGGGAGGCAAATAAAGGGCCTTATTCCTTCAAATAATCAATAACGGAGATTCCTGCCAGAGCGCCGTCTCCCACCGCCGTAGCTACCTGACGGTATAGTTTTTCTACGATGTCACCAGCGG
>JAAYZA010000178.1 GCA_012515055.1 Syntrophomonadaceae bacterium
AAGCATCGGCAATAGCCAAACACCTTGCTGTGAAAGGTATGTTTTCCCCTTTCAGTCCCCGGGGATAGCCCTTGCCGTCCCACCTTTCGTGATGTCCTATTACTGCTGGTATTACGTGGTTTAAAGTAGGAAGATGTTTAATGATGGTAATGGATAGTTCAACATGCTTTTTAACGGCGTCATATTCTTCAGTGGTCAGCTTGCCAGTTTTGGTCAGGATATTTTCAGGAATGCCCAGCTTGCCGATATCATGCAAAAGCGCAGCTTCCTGTAATATATCAATATGGGCTTTGTCCAGGCACATCTCGTCGGCTAAAATAGTGACATAATTGGCGACTCTCTGGGAATGTCCGAAAGTATAATGATCCTTGGCATCAATGGCTGCTGCCAGGGCATAAATAGTAGCAGTATAATTGGGCCTGTAAATATCTTCGACATCAAAAGGGGAGGGGTTATCCTTAATAAAACGGGGAGTATAAATGACAGTTTGATTCTTCCCCTGGTTTTTGGCCGTATACATGGCCAGATCAGCACGTTTCAACAATTCCTCGGTGTTGGGCGCACCGTGGGGGTAGGTGCAGATGCCAACACTGGCAGTAAGGAATCTTTGTGTAACATCATTGACATTAAAAAAGCTGGTTTCAATATCGGTACGGATCTTTTCTGCCAGGGCGTGGGCCGAACGGGAGTCGAAATAAGGCAGTATCACGGTGAATTCTTCTCCGCCATAGCGACAAATAATTCCCCGGTTATTCACATTTCTCCGGAGAATATCAGCTACCATGGCTAAAGCGCGGTCTCCTTCAAAATGACCGTAAAGATCATTATAAAGTTTAAAAAGATCAAGGTCTATCATTAATAATGATAATTCGGCAGTACCGATTTTGTCCATTTGCTCCGACAAAGCCTGACAAAAATATCTATGATTATAAAGTTTGGTCAAAGAGTCGGTAATGGCATCTGCCTGGGAACGGGTATATAAGCGCGCATTTTCAAAGGCTACTGCGGAAGAGGCACCCAGATATGACAGCAGATCCAGATCATCCAATGTATATGCAACATTGTTTTTTCTCCTGGTCAGCATCAAGAGGGCAATAATTTTGTCCCGAACTTTGATGGGTATTATCAGTTCGATCCCGGCCTGGTATAATTGTTCTTTTTCAGATTCCCACATGGATTTGAAAATAGGATGATAGTATAATTGTCCCCGGGTAAGACCGGCATTGTTGTCGTGCATCCATTTGATAATGGGGTTGTCGGGGGACAGCTGCAGGGCCGGCTGATACAATTGGGATGAAGTGGCGAAAACATTATAGTGCTTGTTTTCCTCATCTTTTTGCAGCAAGAGGACATGGGTGGCGTTTAATCCCAGTTGGACAGCTTCTATCAGTTCCCGCGCTATACTGTCCAAATCCAGATTATTTGAAATGCGGGTGCTGAAAGCACGCAAGGCCTGGCGCTGCGTATATTCGGTTTTATAAAACATCTTATCGACCAACCGGGTGGATAATTTGAAAAGAGGCTGAATTGTAATAGCAACTGCCAGTGCCACCAGGGTGGTATAATAGGGAATAATGCTCTGGTATTGGGCGCTGATATGTTTTTCAATATATATAACACTGAAGATATAGGCGATTATCAGCAGAATAATAAATAAGGCAGAAACCAATCCCCGGGTGACCATAAAACGCAGTTCGACCAGACGATATTTATAGATGGCAATCATCAATAAAAAGGCATTTATGAAACTGGCGAACAATTCCACTGGATATTGTCCGAGGGCTGGGACCAGATTGCCCATAGTGCCAATAAAGACAATGGTAATCCCAAAGCAAACCAGTTTGATGCTGCCATTGGGGTTGGCATCATTACTTGATCTGATGTTTCTTCCGGCTTTAAAAAGGGTGGAGATGATCATGGCCAGGGCAAAAACATAGAGGGGGGCAGCCATAAACCCAAGTGAGTAATGGTATTTTATGGTTTTCAGCTGCAGGCCCCA
>JAAYZA010000015.1 GCA_012515055.1 Syntrophomonadaceae bacterium
AAAGCTATAGAGGTGGTTGCAGACGATGTGCGTTTTCTGGACAAACAAGGGACTGGTTCTGTAAAAGGAACGTCATCCAGTGGCAATGATGATTGGGAGTCACTGGGCCGGGAGGTCAGCCCTGCAGAAATCGATATAGTTAACAATGGAGAAGATGATATACCTTTCTAAAGTCTGGAGGGAAAATATTTGAAAAAGGATAGACGTAAAAAAAGACGTCAATGTAATTTCTGTGCTGATAAGATCGAATATATAGATTACAAAGAAATACCTCGGCTGCGCAGATACATTACCGAAAGGGGAAAAATACTTCCCCGCAGAATTACCGGGAATTGCGCTAATCATCAGCGTCAGCTCACAGTAGCTGTGAAAAGGGCCAGAGTGGTAGCACTCTTACCGTATACAGCAGAATAAGCAAAGAAATAAGCCCTCTCTTTTGAGGGCTTATTCTGTGTTTATAGCCGGGAAGGATAATTCCCGGGCAGTGAAGAAAGGAAAGTCAGGAGGCAGCCATTGCTGGATACCAGCAGATGAATAAAATGCTTCTGCCATAATAGGGGAGTGCAGTTGTAGCAGAATGATGGAATTCTGATCAGGAGAAAGCGGCAGTATTATACAGCGAAAAGGGGTGGTAAGTTGCGGAACTGGGCAGCCTTTTTGATTTTGTCGGCAGCAGAATGTGTTATGTTGACAATCTATCCGGCCTTAAACCTGATAATCATTATTCTTTGGGGGGCTACCCTGGTTCTGGCAGCGGTTTATCTTAACCGCGGTCAGCTGATTAGTGTTTATTTGATCAATTTGGCGGTGCTATATTTTGTTTTAGGTATCGAAAGTACCATCGTCTTCATGCTGTTTTTTGGTATAGCGGGATTGACCATGAGTTATCTGGCTGGTGCAGGTCATAACTACTATGAGATACAAAAATACGGTATGATCGCGGCATTGATCGGTGTTTCGTTTTTTTTAGTCTTTTTCTACTCCGGCGGAGGAGCCAGCGGTTCTGCCCAATTGGAAAAGGAATTAAAGACCTATATGGAAACTACACTGGATGATTTTGCCGGGACGGACCTTTTTCAGATTTATGCCGACCAGGGGATCACTGAGGAGGAGGTAAAGTCAGCTTTTGAGGATGTGGCAATTATCATAAGCAAGCATTTGCCGGCTTTTTACTATCTTCAGGCTATAATGGCAGTATTTTTCATGCTATTCTTTGCCCATTTGGCGGGCCGAACCCGCCCAATTGAGCGTCTAAAGAAAAAACCTTATTTACAGGAAATCATGCCCTGGCAATTGGTTTGGGTGCTTATTGCCGGCATAGGATTATGGCTATGGGGTAAGGAAGGAACAACAACTGTTCATTATGCAGGGTCCAATATTCTGGCAATAATGATTCCGGTGGCAATTTACTATGGGTTGTCAGTTTTATTGCATGTTTTGAATAAATTACCGATCAAGAGGAAGCCCTGGTTTATTATCATGGTTATATTGGTGTTTATAGTTTTTACTCCGCCAATTATTATCTTACTGGGCTTGCTGGGGATTTTCGATGCTTTGCTGGATTTCAGGAAAATACGCTTGAACAAGGAGGTTTAATTCGTGAAAGTTATACTATTAAAAGATATTAAAGATCTGGGTAAAACAGGTGAAATCAAAGAATTAGCAGATGGATATGCCAGGAATTATCTTATACCCAGGGGTTTGGCGGTTGAAGCTACCCCGGACAAATTGAAGGAAATTGAAGAGAAGAATCTTAAAGCACAAAAGAACAAACAAAAGGAGATGGCTTCAGCGGAAGCTTTAAAAGATAAATTGAATGGTAAATCGGTGCAGATAAGTCTTAAAACCGGCGGGGGGGATAAACTCTTCGGTGCGGTTACCACTAAGGAGATAGCGGAACTCATTGAAAAACAGCTGAAAATAAAAGTGGACAGGAAAAAAATTGAACTTGAAGAGCCGATCAAGCATCTGGGGGATTATAATATAAAAATCAAATTATATCAGTCTGTACAGGCTGAAATCAAGCTAACTGTTGCAGCTGAATAATCAGGAGGAAATGGCAGATAAATGAAGCAGTACCAGATAAAATACAAATGCCGGCCGGGTTTAAAAAAGTATGAAACAGAACTTAGCTGGCGGGTCGAAGCAATTTACAAATTATTAAAGGAAATATACGGTGTACAGGGTTTGATTATTAGGGCCAGTAAATTTGATGCTCTGGAACTGATGGGGTCAGCAATTGTTAAGGATCGTATTTTAGCCCTGCAAAAACTATTGGAAGACCCTTGTATAGATGAAGTAGCGGAGGCCTTTGATTATAGCGGTATAGTTTTGCATCTTGAATCACTGGCAGCCGAAATGTATGCCCGCAAAAAAGTGGAAGAAGAACTGCAGGTTAGTATACAGACTAAAATTGAAGAGAAATATAATGATTATTTGCGGGAAATCAGAATGGAAGTCATAAAAGCACAAACTACCAGTCCGGAAAACGCCCGGACATTGAAAAAATACGGACAACTGGAAAAAATGGAATTGACCTCCCTTAATCGTTCCGCTCTGGACATCCTCAAACCAACTTCCCGGGAAGAAATCTATGGACAGGATCAGGCAATAAAATCCTTGATTGCCAAACTCAACACTCCTTATCCCCAGCATATTTTGCTCTATGGACCACCGGGCGTTGGAAAGACTACCTGTGCCCGCCTGGCCCTGGAAATCGTTAAGAACATGGAGAACTCCCCTTTTAAAGGGGAGGCCCCCTTTATTGAAGTGGATGGGACCACAATGCGCTGGGACCCCCGCGAATCGACCAACCCTTTGATTGGTTCGGTCCATGATCCTATTTATCAGGGCGCCCGGCGTGAATTAGCTGAAGAAGGAATTCCTGAACCAAAGCCCGGTCTGGTATCGGAGGCCCATGGCGGCATATTGTTTATTGACGAAATCGGAGAAATGGAACCTGCCTTGCAAAATAAACTGCTAAAGGTTTTAGAGGATAAACGGGTGTTATTTGAATCCTCCTATTATGACCCTAATGATTCCAGGGTACCCAAATACATAAAGAAGATTTTTGATGAGGGGATTCCGGCAGATTTCGTTTTGATCGGAGCCACCACCAGGGATAAAAACGATATTACACCAGCATTTCGTTCCCGTTGTCTGGAAATCTATTTTCAGCCGCTGCGACCGGAACATATCAGAGAAATCGTTAAAACTTCTGCGGTTAAGCTGGGCATAAGTATCGAAGCGGGGGTCGAGGACATCATTGCTGAGTATTGCTCCGACGGGCGCAGTGCCAATAAAATTCTGGCTGATGCGTACTCTTTCAGCCTGAATGGAACTTCCGGGGATCAAAAACCGCTTGTGACTTTAAGCACGACTTACGAAGTAATTCAAAACAACCGTATCCATCCGGCTGTCACCAGTGCTGCCAGCGATACCAGTGCAATCGGAAAAATTTTTGGCATAGGAGTCTCCGGCTATCAAGGCAGTCTCATCGAAATTGAAGCAGTGGCTTTTAAACCTCTTAACAAAGGCGAAGGCTCCCTTAGATTTAATGATACAGCGGGAACCATGGCCAGGGACTCTGTTTTTAATGCTGCCTCTGTTTTGCGTTATGAATATAATGAAATAATCAACAATCATGATATACACATTAACATTCTGGGCGGGGGGGAAGTTGACGGCCCCTCAGCGGGGGCCGGTATTTATCTGGTCATTCTGAGTGCGGTGCAAAAGAGGCCCATCCGCCAGGATGTAGCTATAACCGGGGAAATATCCATCCAGGGACAGGTAAAACCAATCGGGGGTATTTATGAAAAAGTCTATGCTGCCCAGCAGGCGGGTATAAGAAAGATACTCTTACCAGAAAAGAACTGCCGGGATATTCCCGGCGGCTTAAACGGCATTGAGATAATCCCCCTGGCTAATATCTGTGAAGCATACCCCCATGTATTTGCTCAAGAAGGTGAGGACTGATGGTTTTTTGATTTGACCTTACCCCTGGTTTTAGTATAAAATAACTTTGTTATAAGCGGGAGTAGCTCAGTGGCAGAGCACCGGCTTCCCAAGCCGGGTGTCGAGGGTTCGAACCCCTTTTCCCGCTCCATTTAAATTATGGCCCCGGGGGTTAAGATAAATGTTTAATTCTAAAAGATAGGGCATGAATATATATTTGTTTTATTTTCTTGTTAAGGCAGCTAAAGAATGGAGGAATCGGTAATGAAGAAACGTATAGTAACGATTATTAAACCTCATTTAAAAAGGGATAAGGATTTGATCAACTGCAGGGAATGTGCAACTTCATGTCAATCAGCCTGTAAAACATCCTGTACTGTGGGCAATCAGGTCTGCCGCAGCAACTAACCCGACAAATTACAAATCTGTTTTTTATCCAGCCGGGGGAAGAGGAGAAAAC
>JAAYZA010000407.1 GCA_012515055.1 Syntrophomonadaceae bacterium
CAAGTCCTGAACTGCGGGATGAATATAAACAGGAAATCAGTATAAAGGGAATTGACCATGTCTATCGTCAATTACAGAAGATAGATCCAGCTTATGCAGATAAAATAAGTCCCCGGGATGAAAAAAGGATAATACGGGCACTGGAAGTTCATGCCCTGACCGGGCAGCCTTTCTCCCGGTATCAAACCCGACAGGAAAATACCTATAATTTTGCTGCTGCCGGCCTATATATGGAAAGAGCCCTGCTCTATCAAAAAATTGAGGAACGGGTGGAGACTATGTTCAAGGAAGGATTTGTGGAAGAAGTAGCCGGGCTGCTGGAAGCAGGCTATAGTTTGGCACATAAACCCATGCAGGCATTGGGTTATAGACAGGTTATCCATTACTTACAGGGGGTGCTTACCCGTGACCAAATGATCAATGCTGTCAAACAGGAAACCAGGCGTTATGCCAAAAGACAATTGACCTGGTTTAATCGGGACACTAAAATTGTCTGGTTCGATTCGGGCCGGTTTAAGGATGAAAACAGCCTGGCGGAAAGTATTTCCATCTATTTTAGAGGACAATTATCTACTGTGTAGAATGATTGAAAATAGACTAAACTGAATAGGAGGACCTGACTCAATGTCTAAAAGCTCAGTAAACCTGCAAGATTTATTTTTAAATTTGGTTAGGAAGGAAAAGGTGCCTGTTACCATATTTTTGGTCAATGGATTCCAGATCAAAGGCACTGTAAAGGGGTTTGACAATTTCACCGTAGTTGTAGAACAGGACGGCAAACAGCAGCTGGTTTATAAACATGCCATTTCAACGGTTGCCCCGATTCGCCAGGTCGGTCCTCTGATCATCGATGACAAAACAAATGATTGATAATTGACCTGGATTTATGGTATCACCACTATTATCTGTTTATCATATAATAACCCAGATCAACGGAAAGTGGTGAAGCAGTAATGGTCATCTCGGTGAAATTTGCTGAAAGCAGTGATCACCGCCCCGGTCTGCAGGAAGAGACCTTCCCGGATAAAGATGCCTTCAAAGAATTGGAGAAACTTATCGGCTTAAAAGAAGTGAAAAAGACCCTGGCTGAAGTTACCGCTTTTTCACTTATTCAAGCAAGAAGAGCTGAAGTGCAGCTTAAAGCTGATCCCACCGCATTGCATATGCTGTTTAAAGGTAACCCCGGTACGGGAAAAACAACCGTCGCCCGGATCCTGGGCAGGATTTTCAAAGAAATAAATATACTGAGCAAAGGTCATCTGCTGGAAGTGGAAAGAGCAGATCTGGTCGGCGAATATATTGGGCATACCGCCCAGAAGACCAAAGAGATGATTAAACGCTCCCTGGGCGGGATCTTGTTTATTGACGAAGCTTATACACTGTCCCAGGGTGGAGAAAAAGACTTCGGCCATGAAGCTATTGCTACTTTAGTCAAAGCCATGGAAGACCATCGTCAGGATCTGATCGTGATACTGGCCGGTTATAATTCAGAAATGGAGAGTTTCATCCGTTCCAATCCTGGCCTTAGATCACGATTTCCCATTCACATCGATTTTTGCGATTATAATGAGGAAGAATTATTTCAGATCGCTGTACAAATGTATGGGGAACGGGAATACCAGCTTTCCAGCCGCGGGCGCTGGAAACTTAAAAATGAACTGGCCGGTTTCATCCGCAACCGCCATCCTCATAGCGGTAATGCCCGCTATGTAAGAAATATAGTGGAAAAATCCATCCGTTTGCAGGCTTTAAGGATAATTGACCGCGATATTTTAAGCCGCCGGGATCTAATGATAATAGAAGACAGCGATCTGCCCGGAAATCCGGCTTCATTTCAGTAAGCAAGGAAGGAAATCAATTGAAAAGTTTATCTATAATTACTGCTGCAGAAGAAGTTCTAAAAGGGGAATTCTTCCGTCTGGAGGAAATCGCTTATCATAATCAGGTAAAAGTACTGCAGTCTTTTAAAGACAAAAACCTGCGGGATTATCATTTTTCCCCTTCCACAGGCTACGGTTACGGTGATATCGGCCGTGATTTGCTGGAAGAGATTTATGCAGATATTTTTAATTGTGAAGATGCACTGGTAAGAGAACAAATCGTTTCCGGCACCCATGCTATTTCCGCCTGTTTGACCGGCCTTTTGCAAGCAGGGGACAGGATGATTTCTGCTGCGGGCAGTCCCTATGATACTTTAAAGCGAGTTATCGGTCTGGGCAGTGATAATTATGGAACCCTGAGCTGGCGAGGCGTAAAATACAGTGAAGCAGCTTTGCTGAAGGATGGACGTCCTGATCATCAGGCACTGGAGGCAGCTCTGGAAGTTCCAGCCCGATTAGTGCTGATACAGCGCTCCATAGGCTACACACTGCGGCCTTCACTGCGGATGGCGGATATAGCCAAATTGGTTGAAATCATCAGGGCCAAACAGCCCGAAGCGGTGATAATGGTCGATAATTGTTACGGCGAATTCGTGGAAAAGGACGAACCCGGCTCGCTGGATATTGACATTATGGCCGGTTCACTAATCAAGAACCCCGGGGGCGGTTTAGCACCCAGCGGGGGATATATATGCGGTAAAAAGGATCTTATAAAACTTATTTCCTATCAAATCACGGCACCGGGCCTGGGCAAGGATTTAGGTCCCAGCCTGGCCGGCAAGCGCTATTTATTCCAGGGAATATTTATGGCCCCCCATATTGTTTTACAAGCCATGAAAAGTGCCTTATTATTAGCATATGTATTTGAAGAGCTGGGTTATCCGGTTTATCCCAAATGGAATGAACTGCGGGGTGACATTGTACAGGCTGTTAAGCTAAATGACCGGCAGCAAGCATTAAAGTTTTGTCAGATCGTGCAAGGCAATTCACCGGTGGATAATGATGTTACACTGGAATTTGGTGATCTGCCCGGTTACGAACATCAGGTGGTAATGGCTGCGGGTACATTTGTGCAGGGCTCTTCCATTGAATTGTCCTGTGATGCACCCTCCCGGGATCCCTTTGCTGTTTTCATGCAGGGGGGGCTGACCTATGAACATGCTCGCTACGTGATCTGTCGTTTAATAGAAAACTTTCTGTGATAAACATATAGAAAGCCGGTGAATGAAGATGAGCGTACCATCTATCGTCCTGGTCGCAGCCATTATACTCTGTCTGGTAGGGATACTGGGTACCATACTGCCAATGCTGCCTGGAGTTGCTTTGATTTTTGTGGTGATTTTAGCCTACGGCTGGTGGGAAGGATTTCAGGTTATTGAATTTAATTATCTATTGATCCTGGGCCTCCTCACCGTTTTATCAGCTTTGCTCAATTATCTGTCCACTGTTATGGGGGCTAAATACTTTGGTTCAACCAGAGCCGGACTCATTGGTGCATTTCTGGGAGTCTTCGTGGGCATATTCATCTTCCCGCCCCTGGGAATTATAATTGGACCACTGGCAGGGGCTTTTATCGGAGAATATATTGCCCGCCAGGATGTGAATAGAGCTTTAAGAGCTGGTATTGGTGCCGTTATTGGCATGTTTACCGGAATCGTTTTTCAGTTTGCCCTGGCAATGGGGTTCTTTATTTCCTTTCTGGTAAAAGTATTTTGATCCTTAGAGCAGATGCTGGATTATGGCGAAATATCTCAAATGGGAGGCGGTTAAAAAAATGACCAAAGATAATATATTAAAAATGGTTACTGAAGAAAATATCAGATTTATAAGACTGCAGTTTACTGATATCATGGGTGTTATGAAAAATGTTTCCATAACTGCTGATCAACTGGAAAAAGCACTGGATGGAGAATTAATGTTTGACGGATCATCAATAGAAGGTTTTGTACGCATAGAAGAATCGGACATGTATCTAATACCTGATCTGGAGACTTTTTTGATCCTGCCCTGGGAAAACCGTGGGAACGGGAAGACCGCCCGCCTGATTTGCGATATCTATAACTCCGACAATAAACCTTTTGCCGGTTCACCCCGCTATGCCCTGCAAAAATGTCTGGCGGAGGCGCGGGAATTAGGATATACGATGTATGTGGGACCGGAACCGGAATTTTTCATGTTCCAACTTGACGAATATGGTCAGCCAACCTTGACCACCAATGATAAAGCCAGCTACTTTGATCTGCCGCCGGTGGACAAGGGAGAACACGCCCGCCGGGATATGGTGGAAACCCTTCAGGGCATGGGGTTTGAAATTGAAGCATCACATCATGAGGTGGCACCCGGACAGCATGAAATAGATTTTAAATACATGGAGGCCTTAAAAGCTGCCGACAGTATTGTAACCTTTCGGATAGTTGTGCGCACTGTAGCGCTGGAGCATGGTCTCCATGCCACTTTCATGCCCAAGCCCATATATGGCATTGCCGGTTCCGGTATGCACCTGCATATATCTTTATTTAAAGACGGCAAGAATGCTTTTTACGATGAAAAGGATCCCGATGGTTTAAGCAGTACCTGCCGGCATTTTATCGCCGGAATTCTCAAACATGCCCGGGCTATTTCAGCCATAACCAGCCCCACTGTCAACTCTTACAAGCGCCTGGTACCGGGCTACGAAGCACCAGTTTATATAGCCTGGTCCCATCGAAACCGGAGTCCCCTGATCAGGATCCCGGCACGGCGGGGGGAGGGAAGCCGCATAGAAGTCCGTAGTCCCGATCCTACCTGTAATCCCTATCTGGGTCTGGCAGTACTTTTAAAAGCAGGTCTGGAAGGCATTAAAAACAAAGAGGAACCACCGGCACCGGTGGAACAGAATATCTATGAAATGGATCTGGGCGAAAGAAAAATAAATAATATCCATTCATTGCCGGAAAACCTTTATGAGGCAGTAAATGAACTGGCAGAAGACCAGCTCATCCAGGAAGCATTGGGCCAGCACATCTATTCACGTTTCCGCCTGGCAAAAATCAAGGAATGGGAAAACTACAGTTCCCGGGTCTATGACTGGGAGATCGACGAATACCTGGAAAAATTCTAGCTAAAAGTAGAAAATGCACCTTCCAATTAAGAAGGTGCATTTTATTATGGCTTATCTACATTCGCCGCATGAGCCCCAGGACTTTGCCGATGATGTGTGCTTCATTGGTTATAATAGGTTCCATGGCACTGTTTTCGGGTATTAGTTCAATATGATCCTGATGTTTGTATAATCTTTTGACAGTGGCCTCATCTTCCAAGAGGGCTACAACAATATCGCCATTATTGGCATCGGGCTGTTCCCGGACAATGATATAATCACCATCCAATATGCCGGCCTCGATCATGCTTTCGCCTTTAACTTTCAGTATAAAAGATGTCCCGCTTTTGACAAATTCCCCCGGGACGGGCATATGTCCTTCAATGTTCTGTTCGGCCAGAATAGGGGTACCGGCAGCTACGTCACCAACCACCGGCAGATGGACGGTATCGCTGACTATGGCCAGATCAGGTTCTTCTTCAATAGGTATCACTGTGCGCGGTTTGGCCGGGTCTTTTCGTAATAGCCCCATTTCTTCCAGATTGACCAGGTGGGCATGCACAGTCGAACTGGACTTTAAACCGACAGCCTGGCCTATTTCACGTACTGATGGCGGATAGCCGTTTTCTTTTATCTGTTTTTTTATGAAATCAAGGATACTCTGCTGGCGTTTGGTCAGGATTATTTCCTCTGACATAAGGCACCCCCTGTTATCTATTTACCCAGATTATAACATAATCAAAAGGGCAAAACAAATGTTCGGGGGCCTATTTCCAGAAATTATTTTCATTCACATTTTCAATACTGCGCAGGATACTTCTTCGGGCACCGGGGTGTTTGTTTTCCAGATCAGCCAATAAAAGGCTTATTTCATTTCTTTTAGTGGTTTTATCTGCCGGGCATAAGTTTTCCACTACCTGAATAGCTTGAGATTTTATAAATTGATCGATATCCTTTTCCTCTACATATATTAGGGGTCTTATTACTGTTATATCAACCCGGTCCAGATAGGTGAGGGGTTTAAAAACGGCAAAACGTTCTTCATAGAGCATGGATAAAAACAGGGTGTTGACCACATCGTCTAAATGGTGCCCCAGGGCAACTTTGTTGCAGCCCAGCCTTTTGGCGGCATTGTTTAGAGCCCCCCGGCGCATATTGGCACAAAGGGAGCAGGGATTGTTCTCCTGCCGGGCTTTGAATACCACTTCACCGATATTGGTTTGCTCAATTTTTAAATCATAACCCAGCTGGCGGCAAAAATCAGCTAAAGGCTCCGGGTCCATTCCCCAGCCCAGATCTATATGAATGGGGATGACATTGAACTCCAAAGGGGTGTATTTATCCAGCAGCCATAGAAAATAGATCAGTGTCAGGCTGTCCTTGCCCCCGGATAAGCCCGCTGCAACATGATCATTCATTTTAATCAGATCATATTTCAGATTGGCATTTCGAACCTGTTTGAACATCTTTTTGATCAGGCGTTTACTCATAGTCACCTCGCCATTGATTTTTAAAAATAATAAGCACTTTGCCGCTGAGGAAAAGTGCCCAAAGATCTACCCGGATACTAGCTAACAGGTCAGGCTGAATTCCGGGCTTTTTTCCTGCCGGCCTCCCGGGCCAGCTGAATGGGATGGAATACCCGGCCTTTCATATCATGCTGCCTTAAGCCGTAGTTTAGCTGCATTATGCAGCTGGGGCAGCAGGTGGCAATGAGTTCTGCTCCCGTCAGTTTGATCATGGTCATTTTTTTATCCAGGATCTTCATGGAAGTCTGGTAATGGGTAATGCTGTAAGTACCGGAACCACCGCAGCAATAATTGGTATCCGACATTTCTATCAGCTCCACACCGGGGATTCTTTTTAGCAATTCCCGCGGTTGTTCGGTTACCTTTTGTATATTAGCCAGATGACAGGGGTCATGATAAGTGACTTTAACCGGTCGGGCTTCATTATTGGCCGGGAACTGAATATCCAGTACCTCAATGAGGAATTGACTCAGATCCATTATTTTAGCAGCAAATATTTCTGCCGCCGGAGCATCTGCTGTCTGACCCAGCAAAAAATTAAGGTTTTCAGCTGAGAGAGCCGAGGAGCAGGAGCCGCAGTCTGTTACGATATAATCGAAATCATAGGCATTATATATCTGGCAGTTATGAGCCGCCAGATCCCGGGCAGTTTCCAGCTTGCCATTGGCAATATGGGGCAGTCCGCAGCATTTGGAATGCCGGGGCACGATAACTTCACAGCCATTGCTGGTCAGAACTTCGATGGTGGCCAGTGCTATATCAGGATAAAGCATATCAGTGGCACAGCCTAAAAAATAGCCCACTTTAAATCTTTGCTCACCCTGGGCAGGGTTTACTTCCGCTATCCTGCTGCGGGCGTTTCTTAAAGGTATTTTATCCAGAATTTTTTCCGCCTGGGGCAAATTCCCTGGTAACAAGCGGGTAAGGCCGGTATGGCGGGCTAGTTTCTGCAATCCGGCTTTTTGTACACCTCCCAGAAGGGTAGTGGAAAAATTCAGCAAGGCCGGGCTGGTCCACAAGGTGTCAAAGAGCAGGTCTTTTCCCACACTGGGGTTCTTGTGGTTTATATAGGAACGGGCCGCAGCATTCAATTCATGAATATCTATGCCTGATGGACAGACGGCGGTGCATTTTTCGCACAGCAAACATTGGGCCAGCCTTTCATTGACTTCTTCCGTGGGTTTGACCACACCATCCCTTAACATCTGTACCATAAAAACATGACCCCGGGGGGCTGCTGATTCATAATGCAATTCAGCAAAAACCGGACATACACTGCGGCATTTACCACAGCGCACACATTTCATAATTTGTTCTTTTACTGAGGGTATATTTTTAAAATCCACTGTTTGGACCTCTTTCCTGGGTTATTATTTAAAAAAGTTTATTGGGGTTCATGATCCCTTTGTCGTCAATAGCATTTTTCACTTTTTGCATATATTTTACGGCCAGACCATGCTCCAATTCTGCATAGGGGCGCCGGACAGCGCCAACACCATGCTCACCAGTTGTGGAACCATTCATTTCAATTGCCAGTAAATGTATCTCATTAACCAGCTGATTGACCCTTTCGACCTCTTGCGGGTCATCGATATTTATCACCGGGGCGGTGTGAACATTACCATCACCTATATGGCCGTAATTAACTACCTGGATCTCATACTTTTCCGCCAGTTTCCTGATCGCTCTTAAAGTATCGGCCACCCTGGCCAGTGGTACACTGATATCTTCCCCGGCAAAAACACGGGTCCCATCGGATCTTACCCGGGCGGCGGCTGTTGCGGTCACACTGCGTCCTTCCCATAGTTCTGCCATCCTTTCAGGATCGGTGGACCATTCCACCGCTCGCGCCCGTCGGCCGGCAACTTCTTCGATAACACGGCCTTCATATTCAACGGAAGGCGGATTGCCATCCACTTCAAACAATAAAATGGCTTCGGCAACCGGTAAATTAATTTCCGGTTTATACATATTGACAGCATCAATGGCGGTTTTATCAAGTATTTCCATCCCCGAGGGCATGATACCCGCCTGATAAATATCCAGAACTGTTGCCGGGGCATCATCCAGAGAATCGAAAATGGCCATGGCGATTCCGCGGGCTTCAGGCCGGGGCCAGCAGCGCAGGCGGATTTGGGTGATGATACCCAGGACCCCTTCAGACCCGACCATTAATTTGGTCAGGTTCAAGCCGGAAACATTTTTTAAAGTCCGGGCCTTGATGCCGCCGGTATATATCAATTCTCCATTGGGCATGACTATTTCCAATCCCAGTACATATTGTTCAGTACAGCCGTATTTTACTGCTCTTAACCCGCTGGCATTATTGGCTACCATCCCGCCGATAGTACACATGAGACTGCTGCCGGGATCAGGGGGGAAGAACAGTTTGTATTCAGCCAGAGCATGGTTCAGTTCTGCATGGATAACTCCTGGTCTGACAATCACCTGCATATTCCTGGCATCAATTTCCACGATTTCATTAAAATTGGACAAATCAATAACGATTCCGCCGTCCAGAGCGACACTGCCGCCGGTCTCGCCAGTGCCTGCCCCCCGGGGGGTGACATCGATCTGGTTTTCATAGGCATATTTCATGACCGCCTGGACATCCTCCGTTGATGCCGGCAAAACAACTGCCCAGGGATTTGCTGATTTTAGCTGGGTCAAAAAAGAGCTGTCATAAGAATAATACATCAGATCCAATTCTTCCGTCAGGACTTTTTCCTGGCCTAATATTGCCAGCAGGTCTTTTCTTACTGTTGCTGCATTCATAATTTCCTCTCCCTTGCATGGAAATTAGTAAAGGAATTAATTCTTTGCTATTATAACATAAAAGCTGGCAGTATCATTTATAAAACCTTGATAAATACGCTATAATCAAGAATAAATGGAATAAATGCCTGGCAGATGATAATAAATTAAAGTAAGGATTGGGCATAATGCAATTGAATTATGCTCGAATCCCACTAAAAAGAACCGAGGTTTTTGATGTATAAGGAATTATTAAAGATATTGCCGGCTGAAATAATTAAATTTAATGAACCGATGCGGGAGCATACCTCCTTTAAAATTGGCGGCCCGGTGGATTTGATGGTTTTGCCTCAAAACACGGAAGAGGTGATAAAAGCTGCCGTCTGGTGCCGCCGCAATGATGTGCCTTTGTTTATTTTCGGTCTGGGCAGCAATTTATTGGTACGGGAAAAAGGGATCAGAGGTGTCGCTGTAAAAATCGGCCATGGTCTTGATAAGGTAGTGATCAATGGTCATGAGATAACGGCCGAAGCCGGCATAAGCCTGGCAGATTTATCTTTAACTGCCGCCGAAAATGGCTTGCGGGGCCTGGAGTTTGCCGAAGGGATACCCGGCAGCCTGGGCGGGGCGGTAGTAATGAATGCGGGAGCCTATCAGGGGGAAATGAAGAACATCGTTGCTGAAGTCACCGTTATCGATGCAGAAGGTAATCTAAAATCACTGTCCAACCGGGAACTCAACTTCGGTTATCGCCGTACTATATTACAAAACAGTCCCTTGATACTGATCTCTGTTCTTTTACAGCTGGAACCGGGTCACCGGGAAGATATCAAAAACCGGATGGCCGGATTCAGGCAGCAGCGGCAGCAGAAACAACCCCTGGAACTGCCCAGCGCGGGTAGTGTCTTCCGCCGTCCGGAAGGTTTTTATGTGGGCCCCATGCTTGAACAGCTGGGATTGAAAGGTTTTACCATCGGTGGTGCTCAGGTTTCGGAAAAACACGCTGGCTTCATCGTTAACATCGGCAATGCCACCGCAGATGATGTTTTAAAATTGATCACCCATATACAAGGACTGGTAAAACAGAAGTTTGACATCGATTTGCAGACGGAGATACTGGTGGCAGGAGAAGAGTAATTTGTAATCAGAATCGGGGTAAACCATGAAAATCCTGTTGACGACCCTTAATGCGAAATACATCCATTCATCACTGGCACTGGCTTATTTACAGGCTTACTGTCAGGACTATCATGATATCCATATACTGGAATACACCATCAACGAACCAGCCGACAAAATCCGGGCTGATATTTATTCCGGCCAGCCTGATATCGTTTGTTTTTCCTGCTATATCTGGAATATCGAATTAATTAGAATTATTTGCGCTGACCTGAAACAGGTCCTACCCGGGATAAAAATCATTGCCGGGGGACCAGAAGTTTCTTATGATGCGGATAGGTTTATGGATGAAAACCCGGCGATTGACTATGTGATTTGCGGCGAGGGGGAAGTTACCCTCCTGGAACTACTTAACAATATCAAGGGGGGCGGAACCCCGGAGAAGATTGCCGGGATAGCTTATCGCCAGGGGAGCATTGCAGTCAATCAGGAGCGACCCCTTATACAGGACCTGGACAGCATTCCTTTTCCCTATGAAAACAAGCTCACTTATTATAATAAACGAATCATTTATTACGAGGCCAGCCGGGGCTGCCCTTTTAATTGTTCCTACTGTCTTTCTTCGACTGTCAAAGGGGTGCGCTATTTTTCCCTGGACAGGGTTAAAAAAGATCTGCAATATCTGATGGACAGCCGGGTACCGAAAGTCAAATTTGTTGACCGGACCTTCAATGCGGGGGAAAAACGGGCCCGCAGTATAATGGAATTCATCGTTGCTCATAATCAGGTAACCAATTTCCACTGTGAAATAGATGCAGCAATACTAACACCAGAAATGTTGTCTTTTCTGGAAAAACTGCCCGCGGGAATGTTCGATTTTGAAATCGGTGTCCAATCAACATTTCCTCCGGCTCTTGCTGCTGTCAACCGCAGCAGCAGCTGGGAAAAACAAAGATATAATATAGCTCGCCTGCTCAAATCAGGCAATATCCATATCCATCTGGACCTTATCGCCGGATTGCCCTGGGAAACTTATGAACAGTTCGGCAAGTCTTTTAATGATGTTTATTGCCTGACACCGGATATTATTCAACTGGGGTTCCTTAAACTGCTGAAAGGTTCCCCCCTGCGCCAGCAGCACCGGGAGTATGATTACCGTTTTGAAATAAAGCCGCCCTATCAGGTGCTGGGCAATCAATTCATCTCTTATTCGGAAATGCTGAAATTGGGGCAGATCGAGAATTTGCTCAATCGTTATTATAATACCGGGATAGCGGATAATTTTCTCGGTTCTATCATATCCCGGGACTACCAGGGAAATCCCTTTGTTTTTTATGAGAGTCTGGCCAGCTATCTGCACAGCCGGGATTTCTTTCGTTATGGCCAGGGCAGAATTGAAGAATATAAAGTCCTGTATCGATTTGTCAATGATTGCCGCCAGGGAAATCCGCTTTACATCGAACTCCTTAAACTTGATTTTTTGCTCAACAATAAGGAACGCAGTTTACCGCCGTTTTTTGTCAGTCACAACCCGGATCATGCCGGTAAAACACTTTATTCCTTAATAAAAAACCCGGATTTTATAATAAAACATATGCCCGAATTTAAGGATAAAGCTGCCCGGGAGATTCGCCGCCTGGTCCATCTGGAATATCTGATGCTGGATCCCTCTTATCAGCTGACAGATGAAACAGTGCCGATACTGTTTATATATGAGATTCCGGGGCATAAGGCCAGAACCTTATGCATCGATCAGGAATATCTTTTAGATTAACAGGTTTTTTATATCCCTGAAATTAAACCATTTTCCATAGCTGTAAAAGTTTTAATATTATATAATAAGATGCATGGAATTTCGGATATTTTGTATAATATTTAGTATTGCAGGTGGTAGAAATGCCTCATAATAATAGAGTTGTCAAAGAAGGATGGGGGATAATTGGTTTTTTGGCCCTGGTCACTATACTCCTGTTGTTATCTCCTCTGGAAATCTTACCCTGGCTCTTTCTGGTCATAACTTTATTTTCGGTCTATTTCTTTCGCAATCCCTCCCGGTCCATAGTTTCAGAGGAGGGTATTGTCGTAGCCCCTGCTGATGGCAAAATTCAATTTATCGAAGTGGTTACTGAAGATGAATTCATTGAAGATGAGGCCATTTGTATCAATATATTCCTCAGCCTGTTGAGTGTACATATCAATAGAGTGCCAATAAGCGGAACCATTACATATACTAATAAAAAAGGTTTCCGTTTTCACCCGGCCTATACTATAAAAGCCCGCGATTATAATGTCTCCAATGCCACTGGTCTGGAAACCGAATACGGAAAAGTACTGGTAGTGCAAATAACCGGGTTTATTGCCCGGCGCATCGTTTCCTGGGTCGCCCGGGGGGATGAAGTTAAGACCGGTCAGCGTCTGGGAATGATCCGTTTTGGCTCCTGCACGGAGATATATTTGCCGGTGAATGCTGAGATCCTGGTGGAAACAGGGGAAAAATTGCGGGGGGGCGAAACAATAATTGCGCGATTTAATGACTAAAACTTTTGCCAATATGGTAACACTGCTCAATATTATTTTTGGTTCCCTGTCACTTATCTGCACACTGGAACATAAATTTA
>JAAYZA010000280.1 GCA_012515055.1 Syntrophomonadaceae bacterium
ACGATGAGGGGGGACAATTGACGGAGAAAGTAAGGAGAAAGCCTTATTCCGTCATATTGCTGGATGAAATTGAAAAAGCCCACCCCGATGTTTTCAATATTCTGCTCCAGGTCCTGGAAGACGGACGCCTTACCGATGGCCAGGGACGCACTGTTGATTTTCGTAATACAGTGATTATAATGACCTCCAATGTAGGGGCGGAATCACTGCGGAATGATAAAAAAGTGGGTTTCAATCGTGCCATTGATGAGGCCCAGGATTATTCACGGATGAAGGATACCGTCCTGGAAAAGCTTAAAAACACTTTCCGGCCGGAGTTTTTAAACCGCATCGATGAAGTGATCGTTTTCCAATCGCTGAATGAAACAGAATTAAAAGAAATCGTGGGATTGCTGTTAAAGGAAGTGGACGAGCGTATCGCTGAAAATGGTTACCATTTATCCATCAGCCCGGCGGCCCGGGAGCATATTCTGCGGGAAGGTTATGACCCGGCCTATGGCGCCCGGCCTATCAAGCGGGCCATTCAGAAACTGGTGGAAGATACTTTGTCGGAAGAGATATTGAAAGGCACGGTGGCACCAGGTGACAATGTTTTATTGGATGTGGATGATGAGAAGATAATAGTTAAAAAAAGTTAAAGGTTTTTAAAGGGGGCAGTCGAATAACCTGCTACAGGCAGAAGAAGCGGCTTGCCCCCTTTTATTTAAGACTTCCGGCCGGGATATATTAGGAGTCGGCCGACCATCCCGGTAATAGAATATAGACATAAACTCCCAGCCTATTAAATTAACTACAAATAATGAAATAAATTAGTATATAATGATTCCAAGGAGTAAATTATGGGGAAAATAAGCACCAGATTCGTTTGCAGTGAATGCGCTTACGAAGTGCCGAAATGGATGGGAAGATGCCCGGGTTGTAATGCCTGGAATACCTTTGTCGAGGAAAGGATCACCCCCCGGACGGCAGCAGAGAAAAAAACCATATCCAGTGCAGTACCATTGAATGCCATTGCCGATTCTGATATTTTTCGTTTCAGCAGCGGCAATCAGGAATTGGACAGAGTACTGGGGGGAGGCATTGTTCCGGGTTCTTTAATACTATTAGGGGGTGACCCGGGCATAGGTAAATCGACTTTGCTGCTGCAGGTGGCACATTCCATTGCCGGGACCGGGCAAAAGGTAATATACTTGTCCGGGGAAGAATCATTGAAACAAATCCGTCTTCGTTCAATAAGGATGGGTATTAACAGTGATCATATCTATCTGGTGAATGAGCCGGACATTGATTATCTGGGCAATTATGTGGATGAACTGGATCCTGGCATTATTATCATCGATTCGATCCAGACCGTTTTTACCCGGGAGATATCTTCTGTGCCCGGGAGTGTTTCACAATTGCGGGAGACCACTGCCCGCCTGATGGATCTGGCCAAAAAAAGGGAGATTGCTGTTTTCCTGGTGGGGCATGTGACCAAGGATGGTGCACTGGCAGGCCCCAAAGTATTGGAGCATATCGTTGATGTGGTCATTTATTTCGAAGGGGAAAAGAATTTTGCCTTCCGGTTACTAAGGGGAATTAAAAACCGTTTCGGTTCTACCGACGAAATTGGGATTTTGGAAATGAGCGGGCAGGGGCTTAAAGAGGTACTGGATCCTTCCTATATATTTATCGATGCAGCGGGGACTGCTTCCCCGGGTACAGCTGTAACTGCCAGTTTCGAGGGCACCCGGCCGCTGTTGATTGAAATACAGGCGCTGGTTTCAGCCGCAGGTGCAGGGTATCCGCGCCGTATGGCCTCTGGTATCGACCAGAACCGTCTGGCTTTGATCATTGCAGTTCTGGAGAAAAGATGCAGTTTTAATTTATCGGCCCAGGATGTGTATTTAAAAGTGACCGGGGGAATGTTCCTTAAAGACCCGTCCATCGATCTTGGCATAGCGGCGGCTATAACCTCCAGCTATTTGAACCGCCCATTGCCATCAGCCACAGTATTTATCGGCGAATTGAGTCTGTCGGGGCAGATCCGCCAGGTGCCTTTTTTGGATCAGCGTTTGAAAGAAATACAAAAGATGGGTTACAGTCAGGCCATCATTCCGGGAAGCGGAGGCAGGAAGGCTTATGACCGGGGAGATTTGCAAATACAAGCCGTGAATGATCTGGAGGAATTTATTGAACTATTAGGGTAGGGGGTAAATATGGCTGAAGATATTTATCAGGGTAATTTCAAAAAACATCTGCAGCTGCTGGCACCGGGGACCATTTTTCGTGCCGGCCTGGAAAACGTTTTGCATGCACGCACTGGCGGATTGATCGTCGTAGGCGATTCATCGGAAGTGATGGACATCGTAAGCGGGGGTTTTCGGGTGGACTGCGATTTTACTCCCGCCCGGTTATATGAACTGGCTAAAATGGATGGCGCAATAATTCTTAACCATGATGTTACCAGGATTATTGCTGCCAATGCTCAATTGGATCCGGACCCGCAAATACCCACCAACGAAACTGGCATCAGGCATCGGACGGCCCAGAGGGTAGCCAAGCAAACCGGGCAGCTGGTCATTGCCATTTCCCAGCGCCGCCAGGTAGTGACCCTTTATCAGGATAATACCGTTTTTCGCCTGCGGGATCTGGCCAGTATATTGGTTAAGGCCAACCAGGCACTACAGGCACTGGAGAAGTATCGCAATGTTCTGGCCAAGGAGACCCAGCGTCTGGGAGGCCTGGAATTTGAAGACATGGTGACAGTTGCCGAAGTCTGTGAAGTTATCAGACGCAGTATCAAAGTATTGACTATTGCCGAAGAAATCGAAAACTACATTGC
>JAAYZA010000082.1 GCA_012515055.1 Syntrophomonadaceae bacterium
CGGGCAGGATGGCGGCCAGTTCCTGCTTTAAAAGGGCATTATAGACCGCAGTCCTCCGGAGCCCGTTTCTCCAGCTGTTCATTATATCATCAGGTACGGCCAGAGGTATCTGGCCTTTTTTGATGGCAGTATAAAAGAAAGGACCCAGATTATGCCGGTTGACAAAATCCCCCAGACTCTGCCAGCTGGCCCCATCTGCCGGGATCCTGACCCCGGAAATTTTTTCACCGTTAAAACGAGCTTTTAAACAGGCCCGCAGGATTCCTTCATTAATATTGTCATTCATGGCTGCTTCTTCCCCTGTTGATTTTGTTGTTTATTCGGTAAGTTCCCCCACCAGACGGGCAAATTCATCCATATCATAACCAAAATCGATTTGATAACAGGTGATCTGATGCAGGAAATCCGTTAAAAAATCAAATTTCTTCATATTCTCCTTTTCATTGCGGGGATTCATGGTAACGGGAAACAGCTCACCCACCGCCCGGGCCGGATTGATCTGCCGGGCTTCTGAGCCGGGCTGGTCCGCCTGTTTTAAAATGAGCAAAATATCAGCATCGCATTCCGTGGCCATTTGCAGGCCGGGCATTATGCCGGTTTTATAACAAAATTCATCGGGATTGGGGAGGTAGAAAGGCTTGATCGGAGCCAGTTCGGGGAAAAAACGATCCACCGCTTCCTGGCGGAGTTTAAATAAATCGGTTATGGAACAGGCCCGGTAAGTTTCGCGGCGTTTCAGCAGGACCCGCTCATCATTTAAAAAAGGATGCCCCTGACGGGCCAGTGCATAGCCGGAAGTTGATTTGCCCCGGCCCCCCGGTCCGGTGATGATGACCCCCCGCCCGTTGACCTGGGCGCAGGAAGCATGGATGGAATAAAACTGCCGGCAGCTCAGCAGCTTGGCCATCAGGTCAACAGCAAAGAAACTGTCGGCAAAAAAGGGATTTATCACCCTGCGATCCCGGCGGCGGTAAATGGTTCCCCGCCCCTCGGCATGATCAACAAAAATGCGAGCATATCCGCCGATTTCCTGCCAGGCAGCCTCATCCCGCTGATAGCTGGAATATGGCACTACCTGGTCTAAAAACACATCGCTTTCCCCGCGTTTATATTCATCACCAGGCAGGGGGCAAAGAGCGTCGATCTCCTGGTCTTCCATTTCCAGCAGCTCAACTGCCAGCTCGGCCCGGTCCCCCTCCGCCGCCGCCGGCGCGCTGATGGATCTGGTCAGTGCCCCCAGCCAGTCTTCCCGGTTGGAGCCAACTGCCATTACCACCCCGTTTAGATCGAATTTCCCGGTGAAAGATTTCATTGATTATTTCCTTCCATCATAATGGTATATTCAGCCAGATGCTCCGGGTCCTCCCGATAGGGCCGCCCCCCCAGCAGCAGCCAGCTGTGGCCTTCCAGCAGATCTTCCGACTTTTTTACCCCTATGGCGATTTCAGCCTTGATGCCCTGTTCCCGGCACCAGTGCAGCAAGGCCAGGCTGCGGGGCAGACAGGGTTTGGCGGTACCCATGACCCGCAAGAGTAAAAAATCAGCGGCCCGGGCTGCTTTTTCCAGCCGGGCCTGATCCTGGACAGTTATAAGACGCAGGGGCCCATCCCCCGCCCCTTTGATACCTTCGATGAGGACCGGCAGGGACTTCTTATGGATGGCCCGGCGATAATGCCCGGCCAGAACGAAGACCCTTATTATCAGGCCCAGATCGCCGGGAACATCATACCCTTTATAATGCATGATGACCCCCGGCTACATCAGATCGATCAACTGACTGGCCGCCAATTGATCAGCCAGTTCCAGAAGATCTGCCCTTACCACTGA
>JAAYZA010000274.1 GCA_012515055.1 Syntrophomonadaceae bacterium
CCCCTTTCCACTTTTTTAACGCTTTGTAAAACTGCTGTCCATGTTATAATGATTTTGTAATATGCAGAAAGCTGCATTTCATAAATATATAGAAGAAGAGGTGATTAGATTGAACAATGACCCTATGGAGAAGAACAAATTGGGCGGGTGTTTACCTAGCCGTAATGATGTAAAGGGAGAATACCCCGGGATCACACGCGAAAGCGGTGCCCCGGTTATTAACAATCAGGATACTATGACAGCTGGCCAAAGGGGGCCCCAGGTGCTGCAGGATGCCTGGCTCCTGGAGAAGCATGGTCATTTCAACCGGGAGGTTATACCGGAACGGCGTATGCATGCTAAGGGATCCGGAGCTTTCGGTGAATTCACTGTGACTCATGATATCAGCAAATATTCTAAGGCCAGGGTTTTTTCTGAGATAGGTAAAAAGACCAGAGTCTTCATGCGCTTTTCCACTGTTGCCGGGGAGCGGGGAGCAGCTGATGCGGAGCGGGATATCCGTGGTTTTGCTGTGAAGTTTTACACTGAGGAAGGCAACTGGGATCTGGTGGGGAATAACACTCCGGTGTTCTTTTTCCGGGATCCTAAAAAGTTCATCGATTTAAATCATGCTGTTAAGCGTGATCCCCGGACCAATATGCGCAGCCCCAACACTAACTGGGATTTCTGGACTTCCCTTCCGGAGGCGTTGCTGCAGGTGACCATTACTATGAGTGACCGCGGCATTCCTTCTTCCTATCGCTATATGCATGGTTTTTCCAGCCATGCTTACAGTCTGATAAACGCTGATAATGAGCGGGTGTGGGTGAAATTCCATTTTCGCAGTCAGCAGGGCATCCAGAACCTTACGGACCAGGAGGCTGGAATGGTAGTAGGGAGCGACCGTGAAAGTCATCAAAGGGATCTTTACACTGCCATTGAAAAGGGAATGGCTCCGAAATGGACCTTGTTCATCCAGGTGATGACGGAGGAACAGGCGAAAAATATGCCTTATAATCCCTTTGATCTGACTAAAATGTGGTTTAAAAAGGATTTTCCTCTGATTGAGGTGGGGGAAATCGTCCTGAATAAAAATCCGGAGAATTATTTTGCTGATGTCGAACAATCGGCTTTCAACCCGGCCAATAATGTGCCGGGGATCGGTTATTCTCCTGACCGTATGCTCCAGACCCGGTTGTTTTCTTATGGGGATGCCCAGCGTTACCGCTTGAGTGTCAACCACCATATGATTCCGGTCAACAGTCCTCTGGGTGTTAAGAATCCTCATAGCTATCATCGTGACGGCCTGATGAGGGTTGATGGGAACATGGGCAGCGAACTCCACTATGAGCCTAACAGCTATGGCAACTGGACTGACCATCCTGACACTGCTGAACCGGTCCAGGAGGGCGGCGATGTTTATCAGTATGATTTCCGGGAGGATGACCATGATTATTTCACCCAGCCGGGAATGCTTTTCCGGGCAATGACACCGGAACAGCAGCTGGTGCTTTGCGAGAATACCGCCAGGAACATGGGGGATTCGACATTACAGATCAAGCATAGGCATATCAACCATTGTTATATGGCTGATCCCGACTACGGCCGGGGTGTGGCTGCTGCACTGGGTATTTCCCTTGATGAGGTGGATCTTACCCCGATGAAATCTGACAGCCGGGCTGCCTGGGAGCAGGATAATGCCCGGGGTTCCGGCCTGAATGAGCCGACAGACCCTGCGGATCCTGCCAGTGCTGCGGATCTGACTGCCTGCGGCCGTGACACCAATGTGGAAGACCCGGCCAGTTTGTATGATTGGCAGAAGGACCCTCAGTTATTATAATCACAACCGAATGAATCATAAAAACCAAAGTGCTGCAGTTTTGGGCTGCAGCACTTTGTTATGGTTTAGAGGGAGCATTTTGCGATATTATAAGGGGTATTTTTTTAATTCGGTTTTCAATACTTTGGCAACACCATTTCGGGGCAGATAATCGATGAAGATCACATCTTTGACCACCTTGAATCGGGCTAGATTCTGGCGGCATAGTTCAATAACATCTTCTTCGGTCAATTCGGCGCCGGGCATTTTGGCAACAAAGGCTCTCGGTACTTCGCCCCATTTATCATCGGGAATACCAATAACCGCTACTTCTGCAACGGCCGGATGCTGGGCGATTACATGTTCTATTTCTGCCGGGTAGACATTTTCCCCGCCGCTTACAATCATATCTTTTAAGCGGTCGACTACGTATATAAATCCGTCTTCATCAACTTTACCCATGTCTCCTGAATGATACCAGCCGTCTATAATGGCCTGGGCGGTAGCCTCCGGATTATTCCAGTAACCTTTGAAGACCTGGGGGCCGTTGATGCAAATTTCACCGATTTCTCCGGGGGGCAGTTGGGCACCGGTATCAGGATCGACGATTTTTACCCCGCCGTGGTAGACCATTTTCCCGACTGATTCATGTTTTTCCATGCCCATTTCATGAGTCCAGAAGGTAACAGCACCGCCGTATTCGGTAATGCCGAAGACGTTTTCTACTTCAATATTTTTTTCTTTGTAGGCTCTGATCAGTGATCCGGGGACCATGGAACCGCCGCATACAATGTGATCCAGTGAAGACAGATCCATTTTATCCATATCAGGAACATTCAGCATAAATGTAAGCATGAGGGGGACAGTCATCATAAAATTGATCTTATGTTCTTCGACTGCCTTCCAGGCATTTACAGGATTGAACTCGGAGAGAAAAACTGAAGTACAGCCATTAACTACATTGGTAAACATCGGTGCTAAACCGCCGATGTGAAAAAGCGGGGCAATGGAAAGGAAGCGATAATGGGGATTCCATCTTAATGAAGAATTATGTCCATCGGTGACAAAAAGCATGTTGTTATGGGTCATCATAGCCCCTTTGGGCTTCCCGGTAGTACCGGAAGTATACATTATAATAGCGGTATCATCATCACATGAAGTTGGCCGGGGTTCAATTGTCGGGCGGCCTTGCATAGCATCAGTGTAATTGACATCAATGTCGGATTTGCCGGCAACAATGTATTTTCGCACCAGGATTTCCGATCGTATCTGGTTGACGGTTGCGGCAAATTCTTCATCATAAAGCAGGACTGATGCTCCGCAGTCTTTTAGTATATAAGTTAATTCTGCCGCTTGTAAGCGCCAATTCAGCGGGACCGTTATGCCGTCAGCTTTGGCGGCGGCAAACATGGCTGAAACGGTATGCTCGTTATTGCGGCATAGTATTGCTAAACGATCGCCGGGGAAGAAAGAATTTTCTTTTAGAAAATGAGTTAATTGATTGATCCTATCATTAGCTTCTTTATAGGTGAGATGGTAACCATTGCCGATAAATGCTTCCATCCCTGGTGATATATACGCGCG
Organism: Syntrophomonadaceae bacterium; assembly: GCA_012515055.1. Taxonomy (GTDB): domain Bacteria; phylum Bacillota; class Syntrophomonadia; order Syntrophomonadales; family Syntrophomonadaceae; genus UBA1368. The sequence goes on from JAAYZA010000274.1 coordinate 3,383, forward strand.
GTTCGCCATCAATTTACCTATGTTTACGCCCATAAATAACTCCTCCTTCAATTAATCGGGATTCTTTCTTTTATACTTTTACAACTTCTGCTAAAGCAATATCCTGGTAGGTATGGAACAACTCGTGGCAGTATTTGTCCCAGCGCATGCTCATGCGGATCGTTTCTTCATTGTTTTGCAATAAATCAGGATAAGCTGCTATTTCTTCCAGTTCTGCGGCCAGTTTTTCTACTACAGCGGCATCGCCTCCGGCCAGAATATTTCTTACCAAGTCACCGGGATTATACCAGGCGGAAGCTTTTTGTATATCACGATGAATTTGCATTAGCAGGACATTTCTTGGGCCTTCCCAGAGTTCATTTACGGCTGAATCGCGATACAATCTGGGTAACACGGAGAAATCCTCCATGATTCCGTGGCCGCCGAAAAGGGACATGGCAGTACGTATAACATCGGTAGAATCATAGGAGGCCGTTATCTTTTGCAGCATGATCAATTCCCGTATGTTAAAAGCTTCCTTCTTCTCCTCCAGGGTTTGCTGTTCGCGGTTGGCATTGCCCAGACCGCCCTGGGCGATTACTCTTTTATAGAGCTTGAAAGCTCCGGCAGTTGTGCGGCGGGCATATTTCTGAATATCATTCAACTGCCCTGTGACCAGAGGGAAATTGCCTATTTTCATGCCAAATGCATCACGAAACTGCACATATCTTGTCGCTTCTCGGACCGCTCTGGTCATAAAAGCGGCAGCAGACAAGCCGACAGTTAAACGGGAATAGGATAGGACGATGCCTACTACATTGGCCACACCTTTGTCCAAGGGGCCCACCTCGTAGGCGATGGCTCCATTATAGGTTAATTCTGCGGTAGTCAATTCACTGGTGCCCATTTTCCATTTGATCCGATCGATGGTATAACCATTGCGTATTTCTTTTTCTTTGTGGCCGGGCAGCCAGGAGGGAACTACAAATAAGGCTACTTTATCCGAACCCTGGGGCTTGGCAGTAACCATTGAATAATCTGCATGGGTGGCAGAACAGAAAAATTTTGTGCCATAGAGTTTCCAGGTGCCGTCTTCTTTTACTGCTTCTAACAAATTAGCGGGGATATCAGAGCCGCCCTGGATTTCTGATATATACTGAGCCCCGATGGCAAAATCCCCATCGATGCCTTCCTGGCAATGCTCCAGTATACGCTGCAGATCCGGATGATCATTATCCGCATACCGTTCCAGAATTGTTACCATGCCTTCTGTACAGGTGATGGGACAGGCTACACAAGCTTCGCCGTTCTGATAGATCAAATACATTTTTAACAGCTTTAACCAGGGTGAGGTGTTTTTGGAGAATAAAGCTTCGGAAAAGATTTCTTTTTCCATTATTTCGGTTTCATGTGGACGTACAATACGGTCAATACGGTTTAAATGCCCATCATAATGCATCATATAAGGGCGTTTCTCCGGATAAGCTATGGATTCAGCCATCTTATTCCAGCGATATGATACCTGTGTTGATAATTGGCGTGCTTCTTCGTCAATTTTCTGCCAGTCTTCGCCGACAAAATGCTGGACTATCTTTTGAATAAAGGGATCATCGGCATAAAAATCGACCTGATTGCGCCAGTCTAAATAATCTTTAAAATTATAAGGGTTAAACCTATCGGGATAAGACAAAAATAACACCTCCTGAAATAGTTTGATAAAGCAATTGGATTAAAAAACACTTCACCTCCCCATCATGAAAACTGTTTTCTGCTTAATTGCTTAACAGGGTGTAATAAATATAACGGATTGTTAATTTTAATATATGACAATGAAAATTAAATGTCAAAGGAATATTGAATGTATATGCAGGGAAAAAGTGATCATTTACAATCCCGCCAGTAATGTTTCCCCAGGGGAAAGGGTATTTATATTGTTATAAATATTTCTTTTCGTTAATTTAATGGCTATACTTAATATATTGAGGTTGAGAGGAAGCTAAAAGGTGAATTACAAAGAAATCGGATATCGGATCCAAATTGCCCGCGAAGAAGCCGGCTATAATCAGAAGGAATTGTCGGAAATACTGGGTATTTCCCAGGCGGCTTTATCTAATTATGAAAAAGGCAAACGCCGGGTATATTATCCGCAATTGCAAAAAATAGCAGATATCCTGGGCCGGCCTCTGGAGTATTTTATGCAGCCTATCGAATGGGAAGGCCCGGGGGTGAATTTTAATAATCATGATGAATTTGGCGAGATCCTGCAGGTATTGATCGAAATGAAGGATTTGCCCCGGGAGGAACGCAAAACTGTTATTGATTATATCAAATGGCTAAAATCCAACAAAAGGGGAGAAAAAGATGATCAGTTTTAAAATGTCCGAGGAACAAAGGGGATATATTCATTCAGTCCGGCAGCTGGCCCAGCAGGAAATAGCGCCTCTGGCTCTGCAAATGGATGAAGACAGCGAGAATTTTAATTGGCATTATATTAATATACTGGCCAGAGAAAACTTGATCGCTCCTATTATACCGGTGGAATTTGGCGGGCGGGGCCTGGATTATCTGACTATTGCCATGATCGTCGAGGAAATAGCCGCCGCCTGTGCCGGTCTGGCGGCAGCTGCTGTGGGAACCATGCACGCTGTTTTGCCCCTTCTTATCGGCGGCACGGCAGAACAAAAACAGGAGTTTTTACCCGGGCTCACAAGTCAGAAACCGGCACTGGCTTCCTTTGCCCTTACCGAGCCCCAGGGCGGTTCAGATATTGAAAGCAACCATACAATAGCTACCTACATGGGTGACAGGATAATACTCAACGGATTAAAAGATTATGTGATTAATGGGGCAGTGGCTCAATTTGTAACGGTTTGCGCCAAAAGCAACACGACGGGGAAAAGGGCTTTCCAATTTTTCATTGTTCCGGCCAATAAGATCAAGGTCAATATGATCCGTAATACAATGGGCATCAGGTATGTAAATACCGCTCAACTTGCTATGGAAAATGTTGCCCTTGAAAACCGATACGCACTGGGGCAGCGGGACAGCGGATATTTATTGCTGACACAAACACTGGACATCGGCCGCACTTTGATCGCTGCCATTGAAGTCGGCATAGCCCGGGCAGCATTTCAGCTGGTCCTGGATTATTCCCGTGATCGGGAACAATTTGGCCGGCCGATATTCTCCAATCAGGGCATCTCTTTTCCCCTGGCGTCAATGGCGACTTCTATTGAGGCAGCCAGGCTGATGGTCTGGAGGGCTTGCGATTTGATCGATAAGGAAGAGGATTTTACCCAGGCCTCCTCGATGGCGAAAATGTATGCCAGTGAAGTTGCCCAGAACGTTACAACAGGAGCAATTGACATCATCGGGGCAGCGGCGTATGATACAGGACATATTGCCAATGTCTATTTCCGCGATGCAAAAGTCTGCGGTATCGTGGGCGGCACCAACAATATTCAAAAAATGATAATCTCCTCACTGCTATAAACCCTTCGCGAGTTTTAACCAAACAAAGGGATTGTCCCCCCAGGTCGACAGAGGCGTCGCCCCCTACAACGTCAATGTGACAGCAGGAGCATATCCTTGTGTCCCGCCTCACCTTTTCCAACTTTCCACTTTCAACTTTCCCCTTTCCGGCCCCTGACCCCTAACCCCTGGCCCCTATAACCGCGCGTCAGCGCGGAATCGCCTCACACCTCCCCCCTCCCGCCTTACTTTTCCGACTTTCTGCTTTCCCCTTTCCACTTTCCGGCCCCCGGCCCCTAACCCCTGGCCCCTTAAACCGCGCGCAGCGCGGGATCGCCTC
>JAAYZA010000123.1 GCA_012515055.1 Syntrophomonadaceae bacterium
ATCATCGAAGAAATATTTAATTCACCCGGGAAGGAAAAACATTATTTTGCCAGTGCCATGACGGCAGAGGGAATGATAAACTATATTGACACACTGAGCCACGCCTGCGGCAAAAGATACCTTTTTACCGGGCCGCCGGGCAGCGGAAAATCGGCTATACTGGAAACAATCGCCGCTGAGGTCAGGAAGAGAGGTCTGACGGCAGAATACTACTACAGCGGTTTTGATATCCGGAGTTTAAATGCCGTCATTATCCCCAACTTTCAGATAGCCCTGGTCGATGCCGGTTCCCTGGCGGTAAATCTGCAAGCCGGTGATGAGATAATCGACAGCACTCAATATCTGGATGACTATGACCCCCGGCGATACGAAAAAGAGATCACCAGGGCCCGGAGGCAGTGTGAAGCCTTGCTGCAGGATGCCCGGCAGATACTGGAGGAAGCCCAGTTGAAGCTGTCCCGGGTAAAGCGTATCTATGAGGCAGCAATGGATCCTCAAAAAATGGAAGAGTTAAAACAGAGCATCCTGGCAGAAATCATTACGCCGCCGGGGGAATAAAATGTGAGGAACAAGACCCCTGATCATCTGGTATAATACCACCGCCGGGGAAAATCTTAAGCCATCTGCTATGATACCACCGCAGAGGAAAATTTTAAGTCGTCTGGTATAATACCACCGCCGAGGAAAATCTTCAGTCATCTGCTATAATAGCCGGGAGGCAGAAAACAGTTTAATTGTGTAATATGACCGCGGAGAATATAATAAAGAAGAGGGATTCCCGCCGGGCAGAAGCTGACTTCTGGCCGGAATTTACTGTTGGAAGATGCCGATGAATAGCAAGGTAGTGATACAATGAATAAGTTTGTTTTACATTCTGACTATAAACCTGCCGGTGATCAGCCCGAAGCCATCGCCCGGCTTACGGAAGGCCTGTTAAAAGGCAGTAAGGAACAGACCCTGCTGGGGGTAACCGGCTCCGGCAAGACTTTTACCATGGCCAAAATCGTTGAAGAGCTGCAGCGGCCTGCCCTGGTCATGGCCCCCAATAAAACCCTGGCCGGTCAGCTTTATGCTGAATTCAAGCAGTTCTTCCCCGATAATGCCGTCGAATATTTTATCAGTTATTATGATTATTATCAGCCCGAGGCCTATGTGCCCTCAACGGATACCTATATTGAAAAGGATTCATCGATTAACGATGAAATCGATAATCTGCGGCATTCGGCCACCGCTTCCCTCTTGGAAAGGCGGGATGTGCTGATCGTTGCCAGTGTTTCCTGTATATACGGGCTGGGAGCACCCCAGGATTATTATGAAATGGCCATTTCCCTGCGTCCCCAGAGAGAGTTGAGCCGGGATAAACTCTTGCGCCAGCTGGTGGAAACTCACTATGAGCGTAATGAAGTGGCATTTGAGCGGGGACATTTCCGGGTCCGGGGGGATGTAGTGGAGGTTTATCCGGCTTCCTCCTGGGGACGGGCCATCCGCATCGAATTCTTTGGTGATGAGATCGACAGATTAGTGGAATTTAACCCCCTGACCGGGGAAGTATATGGGCGGCGCAGCCATTTTGTCATATTTCCCGCTTCCCATTTCGTCACCACCCGGGAAAACATGCTGGCCGCTGCCGATGCTATTGAAGAGGAACTGGCCGCCCAGGTGAAAAAATTCGAGGAGGAAGGCAAGCTGATCGAGGCCCAGCGCATCGGGCAAAGGACCAGATACGATCTGGAGATGATCAAGGAAATAGGCTATTGCAAAGGGATCGAAAACTATTCCCGCTATATTACCGGACGAGCTGCCGGAGAACCTCCCTATACCCTCATTGACTTTTTCCCCGAGGATTTTCTGCTGTTCATGGATGAATCCCATATCGGCCTGCCCCAGGTCCGGGGCATGTTTGCCGGTGACCAGTCCCGCAAACAGAATCTGGTGGACTTTGGTTTTCGTCTGCCTTCGGCACTGGACAACCGCCCTTTACGTTTCAACGAATTTGAAGCCAAACAGAACCAGGTGATTTATGTCAGTGCCACCCCGGGGGATTTTGAGTTGGAGCGCAGTGACCAGATTGCCGAGCAGATCATCCGGCCCACTGGTCTGATCGATCCTCTAATCGAAGTTAAGCCCACTTTGCACCAGATCGATGATCTGATGGAAGAGATCCGGGTCAAGGTGGAGGGTGGTTTCCGGGTTCTGGTGACAACCATGACCAAGCGCATGGCCGAGGATTTAACTGATTATCTGGGGGAAAACGGCATCAACTGCCAATATATGCACTCCGACATCGATGCCCTGGAAAGATTGGAGA
>JAAYZA010000400.1 GCA_012515055.1 Syntrophomonadaceae bacterium
AGATTCCAAACTCTGGCAGCGGTCAATTCCTGCACCAACTCTCACCAGTTGAGAAAATCGATCCTTCTGACCGGGCAGCAGCCGATTTGATTCTGTTGGGAGCACGGCAGGAAGTGAGAAACATGACCCGCTACGATGCGTCCTACCAGATTATCGATTATCCGCAAGGGGATGTAGATGCAGACCAGGGGGCCTGTACGGATACCGTTATCCGAGCCTTTAGAAATGCCGGTATCGATCTGCAGCAGTTAATACATGAGGACATGGCTGACAATTTTGGTCTCTACCCTGATAACTGGGGCCTTACTGCCCCCGACACCAATATTGACCATCGCCGGGTTCCCAACCAAATGCAATTCTTCAAAAGATTTGGGCAGGAATTAACGGTAAAAACAACTGAATCAAATCAATGGCAATGGGGTGATGTTGTTTACTGGCGTTTCGCCAATGGTGATGAGCATTGCGGGATCATCAGTGATAAAACCACCGTGTCCGGCTATCCGCTGGTTATACATAATGCGGGTGTCACCAGGGAGGAAGATTGTCTTAAACGCTGGGAAATCATCGGCCATTATCGCTATCCGCTTAATTGACCGCTCCTGTCCAAAGCGCAGAAAATTGTCACAATATCGGGATCAAACTGAATGCCGGCGTATCTTTGCAATTCATCCATCGCCTCTTGATGGGACATTGCCTGGCGGTAAGGCCTTTGACTGGTCATGGCATCATAAGCATCAGCAACAGCCAAAATACGGCATTCCAACGGAATATCTTTTCCTTTCAAACCCAGTGGGTACCCCTGTCCATTCCACCATTCGTGGTGCTTGAGAATCCAGTCACTGATATCGGCCATTTCCGGTGCCGAAAGAGCTATCCTTTGCCCTATTTCACAATGCCTTTGCATTATGCGGCGCTCATCCTCGGTGAGCGGACCGGTTTTAAACAGGATGGCATCCGGCACCCCAACTTTGCCAATATCATGAAATTGGGCAAACAGCCGCAGATCATTAATGCGTTCTTCCATCCCCAGACTTTGCGCTATTTTGATCACCAATACCTGCAGTCTTTCAGCATGGCCTTCGGTTATATAATCACGTTCCTTAAGGGCATTGGTTAAAGTTTGCACAATTGCACTGCGGGCACTGTTGCTGCTGTGAAGTTTTTCCCGATACATATTGTTATCGGCTTCAATGAAGATATCATTCATGGAAACCGCTGATGACCCCTTGCTGCCCGCCCCTATTGACATACTGATGGGAATATCTGCATCTATATTATAATTTCTTATTCTATTTCTGATTCTTTCAATCGCCTGCAGGGTTACTTCATTGTCAGCCCCCGGCAATAAAATGGCAAATTCATCACCCCCGATCCGGGCAATTATGTCCTCCCGGCGGAAACAGCTTTTAATGATATCGGCGGTCTGGCACAGGACATTATCACCGATTGCATGTCCCAATGTATCATTAACCAATTTGAGACCATCAACATCACAAATGATCAGACCCGCCTGCTGACAATTATTATTCTGAATCATCTGCATCTGCTGTTCAAAATACAAGCGGTTATACAGACCAGTCAACCCATCATGGGTACTCATGTAAATCAACTGCTTTTCAGCCTGTTTACTTATAGTAATATCACGGCCCACTCCCTGGTATTCGATTATTTTTCCCCGCTCATTAAAAATTGCCCTTAGGGTCCAGGACAACCAGTTAGTCTGATCTTTTTCCAGGTGGACCGCCTGTTCAAAATTTCTTACCGGGTCCTGGCCGGTGATTTTGTACAATTCCTGCAGGAAATTATCCCTGGCGGATGGGAGAAAATTATGGCGTGGTATTTTTTTCCCGATCACTTCGTCCTCATTCAAATTAAAATACCGGCAATAAGCATCATTGGCAAAGGTTATAATAAAATCCGGCAAGAAACGGCAGATCAGTTCGGTCTGATCCTGAACAATGGCCCGATAGCGTTTCTCGCTGGCAGCCAGCTCCTGCTGTGCCTTCCTGGTAGCAGTGATATCTTCGGCTAAAATCATTCCGCCTTCAATTTCGCCGTACTCATCCCTTATGGGAGTGCTATTGATGCGGGTCATTAAATATGAACCATTACTGACCCGCATTGGCAGTTCATAGGTAGCACCCTGTCCGCTATTGATCCTTGACTCGGTTTCCTGTTTTACCTGTTTCCGGCAATCCTCGGGAATAAACATAGTTACATGCTGGCCGAGCAAGTCCTCTGCCACATATCCGCTGACATCCAAAACTTTTTTGTTAACAAAGGTAATATTGCCGTCTAAATCATAGGTAATGAATAATTCGTTCAGGTTCTGGATCAGTGCATTTAAGTAGGTAACTCTTTCCTGCAGCTTTTGTTCACTGTCTCTTAATGCCTCTTCATTGTTTTTCCGCTCGGTAATATCCCTTACTATACCTCGGAAACCCACTACTTCATTACAAATATCTATTATAGGTAATATGGTTGTTTCCACAAAAATACTGGAACCATCTTTTCTGCGTACTTCCCAATCAAAAGATTTTCTTAATTCCCTGGTCTGGTAGACCTGAATAAAAGCTTTCCTGGTTTTCCTGGCATTATCATCGTCCATTACCTTGCGGAAGCTTTGTCCCATCAATTCCTCGCGGCTATAACCCAGAACGGTATGCAAATATCGGTTGATAAGCAAAAATTCCCCCGGAATGTTAACTTCAAAATATCCGTCTTCCAGGCTTTCAATAATATTACGATATTTTTCTTCGCTTTCTTTAAGTTCCCGCAGGGTTTTTAATCTTTCACTTAAATCGGTGATTGTTTCAATGGCCCCGACTAAATTGCCATAATCATCATAAAGGGGTGTGGCGCGAGCCGAAACCATTGTCCCCCCCACCCCCAGCTGGGGCATATGCTGATCGGCACAGAAGGTATTATCACTTAGCTGCAAATCGTCATAATTATCAACAGCGGTTTCCTGATCAACCAATCCGGCAGCATAATCCACCAGCATCGGCCGCCGACGCCCGTAGAAAACCACGGCATACTCCCGATTGTCCTTCCCCACCATATCACGGGCTTTGACCCCGGTCATAACTTCCATGGCTTTATTCCATAATGTCACCAGGCCTGTGGTGTCAATAACGATGGTGGGAACCGGTAAAAAATCCATTATGTTTTCCAGTTTGTGGTGGGCAGCAGTCACTGCTTCTTTGTGCAGTTCAGAATCTTCCAGCTGGCGGCGCAATTCCTCTTTGGCCCCCTGCAGGTTTTGATTGGCTTCCATCAATTTAATCTGGGTATCCTGCAGCATTTGATTGGAATTTCTAAGCGCTTTTTCTTTCTGGTGTGCCTCGGTCACATCTTCTGCCAGTGCCGCCTCGCCAATTATTTTTCCTTCCTCTTCGATAGGAGCAACATTTATCCTTATAGTTACTGGAACACCATCTTTGCGTACAACCCTGGCCAGATATATATCCCTGCTGCCACTTCCGCTTTTTAATCTTTCCTGGGTTATTTTCCTTATCAAATCTTTATATTCAGGATGCACGATTGACCATACATGTTTTCCCACCAGTTCTTTGCGCTCATAACCGAGAATATCTGTCAGCTTTTTATTGGCAAAGGTCATAATACCATCTGCATCATATGTGTAAAATATTTCATTCATATTATCCAGCAGGTCGTTTAAATATTTTACTTGCAATGACAGTAAATATTTCTGATCATCCTGCCTGTTACTATCAGTTCCCTGCAAAACGACACCCCCCATCCTGCCGCGTAATTGTCAGAATTAGTTAGTATTTGTATTGTTTGCTTTTTATTATAAGTCAAAATAATATGTTTGTATTAAAAATTCGCGAAACATTTAATTTATTCAATAATTAATTTTATAATGTATAATAAGTGAATACTGTTTTTTAAGGATAGTGTAAATGAAACTGGAAATAATCGACCTGCATGGCCTGAACAGGGAAGAGGCCTGGCGTAAAGTGGAAACAAATATAAAATGGTGTATAGATCATAATGTGGATGTGGTCGACATCATCCATGGCAAAGGTCATCATAGCCAAAACAATTTTTCAGTAATAAAGCAGGAAGTGAGGCAGAAGATCAAAAACCACCCTTCCCTGCGAGAAGCAGGATACAGAATCATTAATGGGGAATCCGATCTTCCTGTCGCTTTGACCTTCGATGAAGGGCATACACTGCTGGTAAAAGCCGGCCGGGAAAATGATTATATTGGCGGGGCCAGAACCCGGATGAAAAACGAAATCATATTTTCTGAGGAAGGCAAAAGGATGAGAAAAGAACAAAAATCCCGCCATGCCCGGAAAAGGAAAAGATAATGCGGCGGCTTCTTTCATTTGCCAAAACATAGTATAAAGTAGTTTTAATTTTTTAGGGAGGAGAAACATGATTTTCCAGCACCTTTTCGATAATATTCACATAATTACAACCGGTAACAACGGACAATTTCCCTATACTTACTGTTTTTACATCGATGACCACATCAAAACCATTATTGATACACCCCTTGATGCAAGATTTGTTGATTTTTTTGCGGACCGTCCGGTGGATCTGATTTTAAACACCCATTTTCACCCCGATCACAGTGGATGCAATTATTTATTTCCCCAGACAACGATCAGGGCACATCCCCAGGATATTCCTGCCCTGCAAAGTCACGAAATATTTGCCGATTTTTATGGTTTTAAGAAATTCAATGCACCCCCGGGCATTATGAGCTGGTTTAACTGGCAACCTTCCCATGTCAGCGGAACAATTGCCGACGGAGATATAATCGATTTAGGAACTATTCAGCTGGAGGTGCTCCATACTCCCGGACACACGCCGGGCCATTGCTGTTTCTACTGGCGGGAAAAAGAGGTTTTGTTCAGCGGGGACATCGATCTGACCGCCTTTGGCCCCTGGTATGGTAATGATGCCAGTGATGTGGACCAGACCATCGCCTCAATAGAAAAGGTTATTGAGATCAATCCGAAAGTTATACTTTCCAGCCATAAAGGTATGATCGACACCAATGTCAAAAAGCGGCTTATTAAATACCTTGATAGAATATATACCAGTGAAAAAAAAATCCTGCAGGCATTAAGCAACCCTTTAACACTGGACGAACTAACCCGCCATAAAATAATCTATACCCGCTGGGGAAAACCGGAGAGTACCTTTTTCTTTTTTGAAAAAGTGAGCCTGGACGTACATCTGCGCAGGCTTCTAAAACTAGGCCTGGTAAAAGAATCAAGCGACAAATACCAATCATTGGTAATAGCCAATGATTATCGGCAGGGATTATGATCGGGGAGCAATGAAGCGGAAAGTCAGAATAAAAAAGATCAGCAAGATACCGCCCAGAGCAAATCCCCCCAGTACATCAGTGGCAAAATGGACATTGAGATAGATCCTGCTGACACCAATGAGAAGAATCAATAATGCCAGCCAACCGGCGATTATTTTTGACCAATTACTTCTGCTTTGATCTAATAATAAATAAATTAAAAAACCGTAGAATACCAGAGAGAGTGTAGCATGACCACTGGGAAAACTATACCCGCCAGCATTGGTAAGCTGTTCCCCTGCAGGCCTTTCCCGCATGAATAATAATTTGCTCCAGTTCATTATTACCCAGGCAGCAAACAAACTGGCCACCAAAAATAATCCTGATGTCATTTTTCGTTTAAAAACAAAATATATAAAAGCTGCGGCGGCCATGATATAAAAAGCCGTTGGCGAGGCCAGATTGGTAATGTTTTTCATGATCACATCGATAGTTGGACTGGCGATATTATCAAGCAGTCCTTTGCTCACGGTATCAATATAGAATTGTTGCTGCCAGAATTCCAATTCTTTTATTTCTCCTGTTGATCATCTTACTATGATTATGTGCTCAAATAATAAATTTTACTTTGTAGGGCAGGCTCCTTTCTACTTCTTGCTTTAGCGCCCCCATTTCCTTATGATACATGCCCACAGATTCGCTGTGGCACATGACCATGCTGAAGGCCCAATAAAGGCCCATCCAGGGCATTATTTTGGTTGCGGCAGGCTCCCCCGCCGGATAACGCATGTGCAGCAATGGTGACAAACCAGCCTGTTTTATATCTTTACTCAGTGCCATATCATCAATCCCGGCAAAGGTTTGGTATTCAGCTACATCAAATTCTTCTTCTGCCGGGGAACCTTGGGAAGAAAAAATATTGCCCAAACATCTCTTGACTGCTATTTTTTTCAACTGGCCATTACTGGCCATAAACTGCAAAAAGAGAAAACGTTTGCTTTTGATCATGGTGTTGGGATCAGCAATGCTGATTATCATTCCCTGGGGTGAGAGCCTTTTGGCAGCAGCTTCCAGTAAACTGATCGGATCCTTGAAATGATGCAAGGCAGAAGAGAATACTATCAAATCAAATTGCTCAGCTTCTTCCTCCAGAAAAGAAAAAGCATCCTTTAAGATGATCCGGCAATCAATATTTTCTTTTTCAGCTTTGCAACGGGCGATATCCAGCATTTTGTCAGCCAGATCCACTAATGTTACTTCACAGTCCGGATCACAGCTTTTGAGAGCAAAGGCGGCTTTGCCAGCACCTCCGCACATATCGACAGCTCGTACCGGTTCTTGCATTTTCTTCTGCAATAAACCCAGAACAGCCTTAAAAATTACCGTATATTCAATATAGGAATACTTGGGCTCTTCAAAGTCCTGGTAAAACTTGACGACTTCTTCTTTATCATATTTTTCGATATTAGCCTTCAATATCTCCTCTTCTGTATAGTCTTCCCACATTTTATTTTTACTCACATTGTTACCCCCGCTTTTAAGCTAATTTTTTTATTCTATTCGCCATCCTTGTATACTAACCTTTTTTATTCTGCTTCTGTGATATGAACTCCCGATTTTCTGCAGCCGGATTAATTTAATAAGAGTTTTGCGCAATAAACTTTTACTGGTGCAGCATTTGAAAAAACCACCCTGGGTATCAGCAAAGGATCTGAGATTCGGCCTCTCGAGGACTGCAATGTGTTGCCAGCAACACCATTAATACAGCTTCGCTGTCGTTTTGATTGACAGCAATTAAATTAAGTAAAATCCTTTAACCCAATCGATCCTTCGAAAAAGCAGGAAATTCACGTATTAATGGTGAAGTATAGTACCAGTAATCACCATAAACCGATTTCAACATAAAAACAGCCATGAAATTACGAGATAAATATAGAAATTCGGTATTATAGGTTGATATTTATATTAAATTTTAATAAACTGTAATTTACAGAATATTGTAGCAGTGGTGTTGTATGGTGTTATATATATCTATTGGATGCCTGGCTTTTTTTCTGATGTTGATTTCTGATTTGAATAAAATCAGGCAGATGAATGGATTTATAAATTTGTCTTTTATTGCTGGGATATTGCTGTTGCTGTATTCGTCGTTGATGATCATTTTAAATGATTTAAACAACCAGAACTGGGCCTTATGGAAATGGGGTACCGGTATTCTGGCGTCGCTGTTTTTAATTTTGCTTATATATTCGCTTTTTGGGGCTATACCGTTTAAGAAAACTTATATTGAAGC
>JAAYZA010000221.1 GCA_012515055.1 Syntrophomonadaceae bacterium
ACAGCTCATTTCTTTCCAGAGCCCGGTAAAGACTGTTGGTAAGTTTCATATTGGACAGGATGTCATCTTTCATATGGGGGGAACAAAAAGTGAACTGATCCTTGCCCTTTTCCTTGGAAGTATACATGGCTATATCGGCGTTCTTGATCAAAGTATCCACATTTTCGCCGTCTTCTGGATATACTGCTATTCCTGCACTGGCAGTGATGAAAAATTCCTGCTGGTCAATGGCAAAGGGCTGGCTGAAAGCATCCATCAAATTTTCGGCCACCTTTTGAATATCTTCGATCCTGTCCATTTGGTTAAGCATTATCAAGTACTCATCCCCGCCGAATCTGGTTACAGTATCCTGTTTGCGCAGACATTCCGTGAGCCGTTCCGCAACTTGCTGCAGAATTTTATCGCCCCCATCATGTCCGACGGAATCATTTACAGCTTTAAAGGCATCCAGATCGATAAAAACCACCCCAATCAGTTTTTCCAGGCGCCGGGCCAGATGAATAGCCTGTTCCAGACGGTTCCTGAAAAGGGTGCGATTGGGGAGTCCGGTCAGCCCATCATAAAAAGCCAGATAAGCGATTTCTTTTTCGGCTTCCACCTTGATCATCGCATCCTTCAGCAGATTGACCAGGATCAACAGCAGTTCTTTATGGTCTTCCCGCCAGAAACTGGAACCCTCCCGGACAGTAAAAAACAGATTCCCCAGAGTTTTATCTTTATGGGTAACCACAACAGAACTTAATGAACGCACATTATAGCGCTGCATCAGATCTTTTTCTGCTGCGGCTTCAGCAGGCAGCTCCGCGGAATTTATTATTCTGACTTCATTGGCTTTTATCATATTTTCTGCCCACCAGGAGAAGTTCCTGGCATTCATCTGAGGAAGAGAGTCCAGAGTGATCCTGGAATCATCGGTACTCCAGGAATGCAGTTTAACCTGGTCATTGCGGAAGAAACTAAGAAAATAGGCGCTTTCCGATTGAAAAAATTCACCGCATAAATGCAGCATCTCCTGAATTTTTTCATCTATATTGCTTTCATTTACATTTACAAAACTGGAGGAAACCTTGGAAACCACTATTTGAAATTTGATCTGGGCTTCATTTTCCTCCAGCCGCTGTATATAGGTTTTGTTAACAAAATCGGCCAGCCATAAGAGTACGCCAAAAATCCCGATACGGGCCAGATGACTGGCACCGCTCACCTGCGGGTGCAGATAAGGCACCTGGTACCATACCCATAATTGGGTAAGTATGATGGCAACACCCAGAACGAGCAGCTTGCTGCGCTTATGGTAAATTATCGACATCAAAATCATAATAGCTGGTATGACCCAGACAGTCACAGAAGCAATATCCAGGAAAGGATAGGTCAAAACCGGTACGGACAGTGCCAAAAGGGGAATAAAGATATTCTCCCTTAATTCATTTTCGGGAGGAATACGGGAAATGATCTGGATAATGCCCCCCATGGCGAACAGTAAAAAACAAAACAGCAAAGAGGGGACTATAGGGCGCTGGGCAAAATGATACAGACTGGCGAAACCCAGTGCACTGCCGCTGATAAAGGCCATGGAACTGTATTGATAGTATTTGACCAGGCTGGCTTCATTGAGTATCCGCCCCGGTTCAGGGGTTTTACTGGGGGCAGTCACCATAAAAGCGGAATGCCGATAGGAAAAATAGACGAATAAAACTGGCAAGAGCATACCGACAGGTGCCATGTGGGCCGCCATTAAAGAAGCGGGGCCGGGAAACAGAACTTCTGCAAACAGAGCAAAGACCAGGATCGCTGCAAAGATCAGCCCCAGCCAGCTGTTGGTATTTTTGGCTTCCGGGCTGACGGCAGCGGGAGAAGTACCCAAGAGCAGCAATGCCGATGCCGCAGTATAAATAACGAAATAACTTACGAAAAACAGATTCCAACCAGCCAGTGGAAACATATTGATCCAGCCGATGGCAGTTGGAACCAGATTATAGATACTCGGAGACAGTGAACCCATTATGGCAAAGGGGAATACTGCTATTAAGCCGGGGAGATAAAAAAGAGCATAAACCCAGGGGTTTTTTTTCAGGAAGGTTTCTTTACCGACCAGGACGGCACTGAAATGAAGCTGCAAACCAAAGAGCATACACCAGCCGACGGATGAGAATCGATAAAAGGCCAGGGCAATTCCATTATCCGGTGCATACATTGCCGCGGAATAACCAAAAGCCCATATGCCCAGGGCCATACAAACTGCGAAGAAAAGCTGGTTAATTGCCTTTCTGGTATTAAGTGAAATGATATAAAAACCCAGCAGCATATAGACGGCATAGGCCAGAAGCATCAATAATGAAAATGAGAGCGGGAGCGACATCAGTACACCCCTTTACCATAAGAAAGTATATTATGGGTAAAATTATCAATATAGATCATTTCTACCACAATGAGGAAAACCCTGTTATTATGGCGAATATTTAGAAATATATTTGTACCTTGGGGAAATCCTGCCATAATTCAGCGACGACTCCGCATCACTTTATAATTTTCGCTTCAAGAGATAGCTGAGCGGCATTTATTGTGTTGCCGGCAACAATGGCAGTCCCCGCAAGGGGGGAGCCTTATAATTGCGGCAGATCCCCACTGCCGTGGATTACAATGCCATGCAAAAGCGCCACTAATGAAACCCTCTGCGAGGACTACAATGTGTCGCAAGCGACACAATTAAGGAAGCTTCGCTGCCGCTCAGGATGACATTA
>JAAYZA010000350.1 GCA_012515055.1 Syntrophomonadaceae bacterium
GACAAAACCTTCTGGGCAAAAGGGTTGATTATTCCGGACGTTCAGTTATAGTGGTGGGACCCAATCTGAAAATGCATCAGTGCGGCTTGCCCAAAGAGATGGCACTGGAACTGTTCAAACCTTTTGTTATGAAGAAACTGGTCGATCGGGCCATTGCCTCCAATATAAAAAGTGCCAAGAAAATGGTGGAAAGGGGCCGGGAAGAAGTTTGGGACATTTTAGAAGATGTTATCAAGGAACATCCCGTACTGCTCAACCGGGCTCCTACCTTGCATCGGCTGGGGATCCAGAGCTTCGAACCCATTCTGGTTGAGGGGAGGGCCCTGCAGCTGCATCCCCTGGTCTGTACTGCCTATAATGCTGATTTTGACGGTGACCAGATGGCTGTGCATGTTCCCCTTTCGGCTGAAGCCCAGGCTGAATGCCGTTTGCTGATGCTGGCCAGCAATAATATTTTGAATCCCAAAGATGGTAAACCCGTTGTCACACCTACCCAGGACATGGTTATCGGCGTTTATTATCTCAGCTATATGAGCAAAGAGGAAGAAGAGAAAGACGAAAAATTATGTAAAGCCTTTTCGTCTCCGGAAGAGGCCCAGATGGCTTATGAGCAAAAGACCATCAGCCTTCATGAGAAGATCAGAGTCAAAATGGTGGTCCCCGATCCCCGTATCGCTCCGGAAAAAAACCAGCCCCGGATATTTGCTACCACTGTGGGCCGGCTTACATTTAATGAAATGATTCCGGCCAGCCTGGGTTATTATAACGAGGTGATCGATAAAAAGAAACTGGGTTCCATCGTTTATGAAGCATATCGGCTGGAAGGCAATGCCCGTACGGCAGAAATGCTGGACGGCATAAAAATGCTGGGCTTCAAATACAGCACCAAAGCGGGGATAACTGTTGGTGTAACTGATTTTCAGACCCCCGAGGCCAAAGCGGCTATCCTGTCCGATGCCGAGTCTGTAGTCGAAAGCATCCACGAGGATTTCCAGAGAGGGATGATAACGGAAGATGAAAGGCATGTACAGGTCATCGAAGTATGGAATCAGGCAACAGATGATGTAACCGACGCACTAAAAGAAACTCTTGATGAAGACAATCCCGTTTACATGATGGCCATTTCAGGCGCCCGGGGTAATTTCCAGCAGATCAGGCAGCTGGCGGGTATGCGCGGCCTTATGGCCGACCCCTCCGGGAAAATAATTGACCTGCCCATCAAGGCGAATTTCCGGGAAGGCCTGACAGTACTGGAGTATTTTATTTCCACCCATGGGGCCCGCAAAGGTCTGGCAGATACGGCCTTAAGGACTGCTGACTCCGGATATCTGACCCGTCGTCTGGTGGATGTTTCCCAGGATGTCATCGTCCGGGAGGAAGATTGTGAATCAGCTGAAGGCATCTGGGTATCAAGGATAATGGAAGGGTCCCAGTTAATTGAACCCCTGAACCAGAGGATCGTCGGCCGGGTATCTGTCGATACCATACAGCATCCGGAAACAGGGGAAATATTGGTCAATGAAAATCAGCTGATCGATGATGATGCCGGTGTAGCTATTGAAGAGGCCGGGATCAACAGTGTCAAGATCAGATCGGTCCTGACCTGTAAAACACGCCATGGAGTATGCAAAAAATGCTATGGGCGTAATCTGGCCACCGGTTATGATGTGGAAATAGGTGAGGCAGTAGGAATACTGGCCGCCCAGTCCATCGGAGAACCGGGGACCCAGTTGACAATGCGTACATTCCATACCGGCGGTGTAGCCGGCGATGATATAACAATTGGTTTGCCCAGAGTCGAAGAATTATTTGAAGTAAGAAAACCCAAAGGGCAGGCAGTGGTTACGGAAGTAAGCGGTAAAGTACGTTTTGGTGAAAACAAAGGCCGCCGGGAAGTGGAAGTTTTAGGTGAAGAAGGTGAAGTCTTCGGGTCCTATATCATCAATTATGGTTCCCGCATGAGGGTGGCGGAAGGTGATGAGATAGAAATTGGTGATGCCCTGACGGAAGGCCCCTTAAACCCCCACGATATATTGAAAACCAAGGGACTGCAAGACGTGCAGCGGTATCTGCTGCAGGAAGTACAAAAGGTATATCGCTCCCAGGGTGTTGATATCAGTGACAAGCACATAGAAATAATGATCCGGCAGATGCTTAAACGAGTCAAGATCGAAGACCCGGGTGACACCTCATTGCTCCCCGGTGCTTTCATCGACATAGCCAATTTCGAAGAAGAGAATGCCCAGGTTATTGATGAAGGCAGATTGCCGGCCTCCTGTTCCCCGATGCTGCTGGGTATTACCAAAGCATCGCTTAATACGGATTCTTTCCTTTCGGCAGCTTCCTTCCAGGAAACCACCAAAGTTTTGACCGAAGCGGCCATAAAAGGAAAAGTGGACAGCTTGATTGGGTTAAAAGAAAATGTGATCATCGGCAAATTGATTCCCGCTGGCACCGGCTATTCATTATACCGCGGCACATCATATGAAGCGGCAGAGGAAGAAGCCGCCGTTCCGGAATCAAATTAGCCGGGAATTAAAGTATTTGACTTGGGGACTTACTTGGTGCTACAATATATTGCGTCGCCGCAAGTAAGCTCCCCCAAGCTGGTTGTTTACAGACTCGGAGGAGGTTATTGTTTTTGGCCCTTGATGAAATAAAAAATGCATCAATAGTAATTGGCACCAGGCAGGTTGTTAAGCATCTGCATAAAAGCCAGATAAAAAAAGTGTTTATCGCCGCAGATGCAGAACCCCATGTAAGGGAACCAGTTATGGAATTATGCCGTCAGGGACAAATCGCGGTGGAAATGGTGGAAAGTATGGAAATACTGGGCAGGGCAGTTGGTATAGAAGTGGGTTCTGCCACAGTAGCCTTATTAATTGATTAGATGGGGAAGGAGGTGCAGGAATGCCGACAATCAATCAGCTAGTTAGAAAAGGGCGCGCCAAAGGTGTGAAGAAATCTGCCGCACCAGCGCTGAAAAATTGCCCGCAAAAAAGAGGGGTATGTACCAGGGTATATACTACTACTCCTAAAAAACCTAACTCAGCATTACGTAAAATTGCCAGGGTCAGATTAACCAACGGCATCGAGGTGACCGCATATATTCCTGGTATTGGTCATAATTTGCAGGAGCACTCCGTCGTTCTGATAGAAGGC
>JAAYZA010000080.1 GCA_012515055.1 Syntrophomonadaceae bacterium
CTATCTTGATCCTGTCGATAGGCAGCACTTTCAGTCGGTTAAGGGAAGAATACTCGGTGCCAAAATCATCGATGGAAATCGTCACACCCAGTTTTTTAAGGCGGTTTAAAGTGTCAATGATATGATCCGCTTCCCGGGTGGCAATGCTTTCGGTGATCTCCAACTCCAGGTAGCGGGGATCTAAACCTGTTTCCTTCAGCATTTGATCCAGCCTCTCGACAAAAAATGGATTGTTAAGTTGAATAACAGATAGATTCACGGCAACGCGCAGGAATGGATAGCCTTTATCCTGCCACTTTTTGTTCTGACTGATAGTCGTTTTCAGCACCCATTCGCCAATGCCATTGATGGTCCCATTCATTTCTGCTAAGGGAATGAATACATTGGGAGGTATCATGCCCATTTCCGGGTGTTTCCAGCGCAGCAAGGCTTCCAGTCCCACGATCTGATTGGTTGACAGCGAAATCTGCGGCTGGTAATGGACCGCCAGTTCATTGCGCTCCTGGACCCGGTACAGGTTGTTGGACAGCAGGATGTTTTTCCTTACGCCTTCCTTCATTTCAAAAGTGCATAATTGATATTGATTTTTCCCTTTGGATTTGGCTGTATACATAGCTATATCCGCGTTTTTGATAAGGGTCCCCGCATCCTCGCCGTCAAAGGGATAAACCGCCACCCCGGCACTGCAGGTGATATTGAATTCCTGCCCCTTTACAATAAAGGGGCGTTCAAAAATCTTCATAAGATTGTCGGCTACCGTGATAATATCAATGTCCTTGCGCAAATTATTGACCAATACCAGGAATTCATCCCCGCCGAACCGGGCCACCGTATCAGTCTTGCGCAAACGATTTTCCAGAGCAAGCGCCACCGTCTTCAGCATGATATCCCCGGCGCTGTGGCCCATGGTGTCATTGACCATTTTAAAGCTGTCCAGATCAATAAATATAATACCGACAAAATTGCCGTTTCTTTCCGCCAGATGAATCGCCTGCCCCAGCCGGTCAGAAAACAAAACCCGATTAGGAAGACCGGTCAAATGGTCGTAATAAGCCATAAATTCGATCTCCTCCTGGGCCCTGCTTTTGATTAAACCATCCGCCAGTAGATTGGCTATTATCCTGAGCAGTTCAATATGGTAAGATGACCAGTTTTTTGAGGATAAAATTGATTCCAGACCGAGAAACCCCAGCATAATATCGCTTCCTTCGACAGGGATGGCCACAGTAGATTGGCCCCCCCGCCCCAGCAGCAGGTCTTTTTCCGTTGAAGCTTCCCGGGGCAGATCATTGATATCATCGATACTGACCAGTTTGCGGCTTTTCATCTGTTCCATCCACCAGGGCAGCACCTCCAGCGGGGCAATTTGCTGCAGAACAGTGGTCTTTTTAATCCCTTCAGCATGCCATTCATAAGCATATGTCAGGATCTTTTTCTGGTGGTCGATTATGGCAACATAAGTGTGATCTGCACCAAAAAAATGACCGACTCTGCCCAGCATATCATCGATTTTCTCTTTTATATTGGACTGGTTGACACTTACAAAGGCAAAAGAAATTTCCGACACCATTTTTTGAAATTCGCTCTGGAAGATATTTTCCTTATATCTTTCAACATAAGTCTTGTTGATAAAGGAACCGATCCAAAAGGCAATCAAAAATATACCAATTCTGATAAAGAAATCGAATTCATCAATTTTTAAGGCCCCTTCCGGGATCCTTTGCCATAGCACTAATTGAGTTATGATGGCGACTCCCGTGATCATAAGCAAAGGGATACGGGAACTGTAAGTCAAAGAAACCATCATCAGCAAAATAGGGATGACCCAGACCGTTATGGCCGAGAACCAGATGTATTGGAAGGTTATCAGGGGGATGCTTAACAGCATCACCGCCAGCATCAACGGTGTTTTGATCCTTTCATCCTTGACCAACTGAAAGAATAAGACAAGAACACCCAGAAAAACCATTAAAACACTGGCAAATATCCTGGCACTTAAACCCTCCTGACTGGGAACCAGATAATCAAAAAAATTAGTCATAAAATTTAAAAGACCACCGGCCATGAAACCCGTTGCCAGATAATAATACATCCGGGTCCGGTTGACGCTGGTAAATATATGCTCCCCTTTTTCTTCCCGGTTCTCCGGCATCAAGCTGTAATTTTTCATACAGTAGTATGCGGCTGCAATTGGTATAAGAGTAAATATAGGAGCCAGAGGCGGCAGCTGATTGCCCAGGTATGTGCTTAATACCGTGTCGGTCGCAGTTCCCAGCAGCAAAGCCGCGGCCAGAGCAGACAGTATAATCAAGGCCTGCTGCCTGATGGCCGGATCCTTCGACCTTTTTCTCCAACGCCACAAAACCGCCAGGGAAGCAAGCCCGTAACTTATGTAATAAATGTTGAAAAAAATAGTCCAGATATTTTGTACCCCGGCATCGATCCATCCCAGATCGGTCCGCACCAGATTATATTGGGCAGCAGTGATATCCCCGGAAAAAGCAAAAATAGTGACGGTAATGGCCGCGGGCAGATACAGCAGCCAGTGGATCATATGAGGTCGGCCGGAGCTGTTTTCTGCGCTGAACATAAGGAGAAAATGCAGCAGAATAGCATAGATACTCCCCCAGCCTACCGCCGCCACCCTTCTCCATAAAAGACAGGTTTCCAGGTCCGGCGCAGAATTGGCCATGGAAAATCCCAGGGTCCAAAAACACAGAAAAATACACAAAGCCAGAAACACCCTGTTCAGCCTGGCCCGCGGGTTCCTGTAGAATGCATAGGAGCCAATAAACATATTAACCGCAAAAGCGGCAAAAAACGCCAGGGAAAACAGCCGAGCACCATATTCCATTACCTTCATCCCCTCCATAGACTGCATGAACAATATCCATTTCATGCACTAGCGGTCCCAATAAATCATCATTCCCGGCAGATAGTCCCTCCCTTTTCAGAAAAGCAAAAACTGCCCCCGAGCAGTTACCCTGGCGTGATTGTTGAAAATGCAATGTTTCGCAATAAATAGGTCTTTTACCATATATTCTTTCTATTTCGCGGATATCCTTTGAATTATAGAAATATTTTGTAAAATGGTAGGGGGGGTAAAAAAAGGGAAAGCAGAAAGTAGAAAGTTGGAAAAAAGTGAGGCGGGAGGTGTGAGGAGTGAGGCGAACCGCGCTGATGCGCGGTTTTAGGGGCCAGGGGCTAGGGGTCGGGGGTCGGGAAGGCAGAAAGTGGAAAGTTGGAACTATCAGTAATATGCCATAGGTTGCGTAAGGGCCGACGCCTCTGTCGGCCCGCGGGGATTAGGCGTTAAGGTTTAGTAAAAAACTTTTATCCGATACCAAAGGAGCATATCTATGTGTGGAGAAAAAGAGGTAAAGGCGAGGGTTTACCCACCGGATTGCTCCCCGTTATAGACCTCCTGTCAGAGACAGCACTTTCTTAATACTACCAACAGCAGACCGGGCTTTTGTCGGAATACATGGATATGCTCCGAAGCCGACGATGTTTCGGCAAGTGTCGATGGATCGAAGGCGTCGACCCCTAACATATGGAAGCTCGGGGAGCGGTATAATCTGTAACCATTGGGGTCTGCCTGTGACCCGAAAGGGTATCCCCAGGGCTGTACGAATCACCGCAACAGTTCCCGCATCTCCTTCTTATAGGCTTCCACCCCGGGCTGGTCGAAGGGGTTGACTCCCAATAAATAGCCGCTGAGGGCACAGGCCTTTTGGAAGAAATAAGTCATGTAACCAAAATAATAAGGTGTAAGCTCCGGAACATTTATGATCAGATTGGGGGCGCCGCCCTTTACATGGGCAGTAATGGTCCCTTCCATCGCTTTTTCATTGACAAAACTTAAAGGTTTTCCGGCCAGATAATTAAATCCCATATCGATCTCGCCGGCTTGCAGCCGGATTTCTTCCGACGATTTTTCTACATTCAACACCGTTTCAAAAATATGTCGCCGGCCCTCCTGGATATACTGCCCCAGTGAATGCAGATCAGTGGAGAAATTCACCGCCGCCGGGAAGATCCCCTTCCCCTCTTTTCCCTCGCTTTCGCCAAAAAGCTGTTTGAACCACTCCCCGAAAGAAGCCAGCTGCGGTTCATAGCTGACCAGGATCTCGGTGATAAAACCCTTTTCATAAAGGATATTTCTTATAGCAGCATATCGATAAGCATGGTTATCCCGCCAATCATCAGCCATCAGGTCTTTAGCAGCTGCCTGCGCTCCAAGCAGCACCTCCTCGATGTCGATGCCGGCAGCTGCCATGGGTAAAAGCCCCACCGGCGTCAGAACCGAATATCGGCCCCCAATATCATCAGGTATCACAAAGGACTCATAGCCCTCTGCTTCAGCCAGTTCCCGGAGTTTGCCCCGCTGCCGGTCAGTGGTCACATAAATACGCCGGGATGCCTCCATTTTTCCGTATTTATTCTCCATAAAATCTTTTAACAGGCCAAAGGCCAGAGCCGGTTCCGTGGTAGTGCCGGATTTGGAAATGATATTGAGGAAAATTTCCTTATCCCCGACAATATCCAGCAAATGCCGCATGTAGGCAGAACTTAAATTATGCCCGGCAAAATATATCCTGGGCCCCCCGCGCTGATCTGCCGGCAGTTCATTATAAAAACTGTGCCGCAGCATTTCCAATGCCGCCCGGGCCCCCAGATAAGATCCCCCAATCCCCACCACCAGAAAAACCTCAGCTTGACCGCGGATATCCTCAGCCGCCGCCTTGATCCGCCTTATTTCCTCCCGGTCATAATTTGCCGGCAGATCCAGCCAGCCCCGGTAATCACTTCCCGGTCCCGTCCCCTGGTGAAGCATCTCATGACATTGTTTGATCGCCGCAGCATAGGCCGCCAGGTCCCCCTCTTTTATGTAATTAGATGATTTTTCATAGTTAAGTGTAATCGGATGCATTATAAATCCCCCCGTCAGGCTGCGTATTTAAATCTTTAATCTGCTTTGCTTGTATCCTTGGCCCACACCCTGTTACCCCGATCCAAACAAAAAAACCCGTAATTCATGATAAATTTACAAATTTGATTATAATGAAATTGATAATCAGGATCCTTAATTTCGCTGCGGCGGCTTCCATCATCTTCGTTTGGGGTTGGTATTATGGTAATAACTCCAGCATCCCGGCCGAGAATATCAATTATCAAAGGAAATACCATCGTTCCAATGCCCATATCCCTATATTCCGGCTGCAAAAAGAATTCTTCGATATAAAGAACATTACATCCCATATAATCATCTATTACTTGTCCATTATTGTCGGTTACTGCAAATATGGCACTCAAGGCACTTCCGCTTAAAGAGTCTGCTATTTCCGCCAAATCTTTAAACTTATCGTTGGCCCAGTCAAAACCGCCAAAATATATACACACAGACCGCCCGATCACTTTCTTAGTTTCATAATTGTCATCTAAATATAGTTCAATATCTATTAAATATCTGTTGGCATAATCTCCCGGTTCAGCAACGCCCATCCAATCTGACAAAGTTAAACTGGTGCTAATAGAAATGTTTATCATAAAAGTGTCAAGATCATTTTGTACCAGCTTCTTAATTGAATTAGCAATATCCCTTCTCAAACTCAAACCAATCACCTGCCATTTAAATGTTGATCATCAGTCCCTCTGGC
>JAAYZA010000255.1 GCA_012515055.1 Syntrophomonadaceae bacterium
GGTAGTTAATGCAATAAAGACAGGTAAGTAAGAACGGGGGGATATGGTGGAAAATTATAAATCTATTATATGGGAACAGGTGGGAGATGGAATCGGGCTTTTAACCCTGAATCGGCCCCAGGCTTATAATTCCATCAATGGCGAAATGCTGGATGAACTGGAAGAGTTCTGGCGGACCCGCCTTTATGATCTTGATACCCGGGTGATCATACTCAAGGGGGCGGGGGAAAAAGGATTTTGTGCCGGTCTGGATATGAAATATACCATAGAAAATGCCAGTCAGATGGGTAATCCGGCGGAGTTTTATAAATTCCAGGCGCGTTTAGGGCGTCTCAATCTGGCTATGCGCAGAGCTCCGCAGCCAATTATAGCACTGGTCCATGGCGCAGCTGCGGGATTGGGATTCAGTTTCACCCTGGCATCTGATATCCGCATCATATCACCAGATGCCCGTTTTTGTGCCGCTTATATAAACATTGGACTGGGTGGGGCCGATATGGCCTGCAGTTATTTGCTGCCGCGCATAATTGGAGCAGGAAGAGCCTATGAAATTATGTATCTGGGTGAGTTTATAAGTTCCCAGGAAGCAGTTGATCTGGGGATGATATCCCGGGTAACCGAAAAGGATGCACTATATGATACCGGATTGGAAATGGCAAAAAAGATGGCCGGTAGGAGTCCGCTGGTTTTGAGACTGACCAAAGAAGCCATTAATATGAATCTGGATGCTGGCGGGATGGAGCAAGCTCTCAATATGGAAGACCGCAATCAGGTTTTACTATCAATGGCTTCTGGAATCATATCCACTGTCTAGGTAGTTATCAGCACAACATTTCACTTCAACATAGTTTCAAAACGTCCGAAAGGTTCAGAGATATCCAGGTGACCCGCCAGGGTTTCCTGGGTTTCTCCATTGATGAGGATTATTACTGCTTCGATGCCCTCCAGCTCAGTCAGGCTATTGACTATGGAACTGATGGTCATGAGCTCACCGGTACTTCCTCCCCAATGCCCGGTTTTGAGTTCCTCACTGAAGTTCACATAGGCGGTTTCTTCTTTTATTTCAATCCCCAATAAGGTGGTTTCAGGAGGGATGGTAGCGTATAAATTTTGTTTTACGGGGCCGGAAATAAGTTCATTGATGACTGCAGCTGGAAGCTGCTGGGCTTCCTGGCCTTTTTCCATGGTAACAAGTCTTTTTTCCTCTTGCAGGTACATAGCCTGATCATCAGAAAAATAAAGGGTGATCTCCTGGTCGAACTTATCCGGTGGAGTATCCGGCCTTTGACTATTCCCGGGCCATTTACCGGCACAGCCGAAAACCAGTGCCGGGAATAATATAATTGAAAGGATTAAAAAACAGGACCACCATTTTTTATTCATATCAGATTTCCTCTCCGTTATTTAATTGATAATAAGGGCAAGCTTATATTACAATAGTTTTCGTCTTTACGGCGGTATTTCCTGCCCTGGCCGACAGTAAGATTATAGCCATAATATTACAAACATTTCATCAAAAAACGAAAATTAAAATAAACTATGTTAATTTGAAAATTTGTGCAGGGAATTCATTTTACGAATCGAATATTTCATTAATTATATGTTTTGTCGGAATAAATGTTTTAATGAGTTGGACTGGAGGTATATGATGAGTTTTGACACACTAAAAGCCATAGGGCCGCGGATCAATTACACGAAAAAATATCAGCAGGAAAGAGTTCAACTGGAAAAGGATTTTCAAAA
>JAAYZA010000131.1 GCA_012515055.1 Syntrophomonadaceae bacterium
CGGTCAGGATCCGGCTGTCAACTGCTGCTGCCACACTGGATCTGGCCCAGGAAGCAATTTGCTCACTATCGGTAAAGTTTAATTCTGTATCAGTTTCCGGCAGTTTGACTGCCCGGACTGTCATAGCCGCAGCCTGCTCCCGGTAATCAAAATCGATTTGGGTGCCGTTAAGATTTTTTCCCAGGGAGGCCAGAAGGCCATTTGCGCCATTATTCCCATCCCGCATAGCACCATAGGATAAATAGGTAAAGCTAATGGCCTGTTCCGCTCCCCCCGATGCGGTTATTATTTTATCGCCTTTTACCAGGACTTTGCCGTAATAGGGATCTTTTACGGTATGATTATGTCCCCAGAGAAAAACCACATTCTCATGCTGGTTCAGTACTTTCAGCAAGGCATCCGCATTGCTGGTATATCGGCCGCTAAAATAATGGATGGGGCAATGGGAAGCGACAAAAACAGGCTTGGAAGCCTTGATTTGCTTCAGTTTGGCAGCCAGGTCATTGATTTCCGTGTCGGCAAAGGAAAAACCCGCAGAGTCCATCACGTACACGGCATATTCATCGTCCTCATAGATCAGGCCGGTTTCAAAGATAGGGGAGATCGGATCATGATTCCCTCGCACTAGAATACAGGACGTATCTTGGTATATTGACTGAACGATGCCGGCACATTGCTGGGCAACAGCTGCCCCCTCATAATCGCCGCCCAAAATCATATGATCCAATATAGTTACATCATCCTTCAATTTTTCCAGCCAGCTGCTTAAATTGTCGGTACTGCCATGGATATCCGATGTAAAGCCCAGGTTGGCAGCCAGGGCAGCTGGTGATAATAATAGTAATAACGCCAGCAGGATACTGATGAGGATGGTTGATTTCACACCTGCCCGGGACATTGATCCGTTCACTCCTGCATCACGGCCCGGGACCGGAAGCCTCCCCCATTTTCGATAAAACATAGAATTCCCTCCATTTTCATATTTAATTTCATTTAGTATTAAATAGTTTTAAAATCACCTTCTTTCAAATTTTTGCTTTAACTGCCAGGCTCTGCGCTCAACAAAGCCGAAAAGCCATTTTAAGAGTCTATCCTTTCAAAGTCTCCCTCGTATTTTCCCGGGTCGTTTTTCAACATGACACATCATCGGGCAAAATGTAATTCTTGACAGCGAACAGCCGATGGAAATAGTTTCCAATATAGCATTATTGCACAGTCCATTTGTTGAACACTGTTGAATCTAATTGGAAACCAATTTATTCTTCTGGCATTAAAGACTAATAAACAACTGTTTGGTGTAAAAAACTTAAACACAATGCTATATATACTGAGATTTTTTAAAAATAGACTATATTTATGTTTTCTCGGCGAAAAATAGGAAATGAGTTTATGGCGGTTATCTTAGATTCCGCGAAAAAGCTTGGTACATAAAAAAACCCTGGTCCGGCATTGCCGTTCCAGGGGAGCATGATTTATTCGATTAAGATGTTTTTATAAGGTCTTTACCAGGGCATTCACATATTTGTTGTAAAGATTTTTGTCTTTAAGCAAAGCTTGTCGCAGGGCATAGGTCAATTCCAACTGCACACCTTTTTTGGAGGCATTTTCATTGCAGATGTTTTTGGGGTTGGTCCCGCTAAGGCTGCTCTGGGGCGTCTTTACTACAAAACCAGCCTTTTTCAGTTCGGTTTTGATACGGCCTGCCAGTACCTTGTCCCTCCCACCAACAAGAGTAGCCTGGGATGACCCGCTGCATCCATGAATGGAAAGGGTGCGCAGGGAATTTGCTACTAATTTTTTACCGATGGGTTCATCAAAATTGGTCGATGTGAGGTGGAGATTAAAATTGCGGCTGCTTTTCAAGCCTTCGAAGATATATAAATCTATTCCGGTCCGACTGGCGACTGACCGGGCGATCTGGGAGGTGCCTCTTTCAATCCCCCCGCCGTGGATAGCAATCACAGCTGATCGGGATGGCCCGTCATAACTTATTATCCGGTAATCCCTGCCTTCCACCTCCGCCCCCGCCAGCTGCTGGTAATTCTTGTAGACATCAGCCTGTGCCGGGTGCGTCCAGAACAAGGGGACAAGAAATACTGCTAAAAAAATTGCTGCCGTCGTAATGAGCTTCCTCATTTATGTACCTGCCTTTCTTTAAATATTTCCTGGTCGATATGTTAACTGGCTAAGCGAGCTGCTTAATTTGTACCGTAAAACCGGCCTTGGTGTCAAAGTAATCTTATGGCGGGGGAGGAATGTTTAACCTGTTGATGGGGGTGAGGCGGGAGGAGTGAGGGGTGAGGGGGAACGCGCTGGCGCGCGGTTGTAGGGGTCAGGGGCAAGGGGTCAGGGGTCAGGGAAGCAGAAAAAGGAAAGGAGAAAGGAGAAAGTGGAAAGTTGGAAATATCAGTGATGGGCTGCCATGGGTGATGTTAGGGCCGGGGGGCGGGGGCTGTTTATCCGCAGTGGAGTTTAGCTGTAGGGGAGACAAGTGAAACGTCCCCCTGTCTCGCTGTAGGGGAGACAAGTGAAACGTCCCCCTGTCTCTCGCATCGGGGAGACAGGTGAAACGTACCACTGTCTTCAGTGCCGTGGGGGGTGTATACTGGGGATAGGTGCCTTTGGCGGTGGGGTTGGGCCGGGGGGCCGTGATTAGTGCAGTGAAGGAAGTGATTTTATGCGCAGGCTGTTGAGGTTTTTATTCAGCCGGGTGGTTATATTCAGTTTGGCCATTCTGGTACAGCTGGCTGTTTTGATACTGGTGATCTGGAAATTCAGCAGTTATTTTCCTTTCTTTTACGGTGTCTGTTTACTGGCCAGCCTCATTGCGGTGGTGATAATTGTCAATAGTCAGAGCAATACTGCGTATAAAGTTGCCTGGATAATCCCCATCATGTTGTTCCCCATTTTTGGGGGGTTATTTTATTTGATGTTCGGCGGTAATAGAACCAGTACCAGAAACAAACGTAAACTTCAGCTTATCGGTGACAAAGTCGCCGCAGTCCTGGATCAGGACCAGGCCATTCTGGAGGGGCTGGAAAATGACGATCAGGGGGCAGCCAACCAGGCCAGATATATATACGATTATAGTTTCTGCCCTATTTACACCCGCACTACCACCCAATATTTGACCCCCGGTGAAACCAAATGGGCCTGTCTGCTGGAGGCCTTGAACCAGGCGGAGAGATTCATCTTTTTAGAGTATTTCATTATTGAAGAAGGCCGGATGTGGGACGCGGTATTGGATGTCCTGGTCAAAAAAGCCCGGCAGGGCGTGGATGTCCGTGTTATTTATGATGATGTGGGCTGTTTGTTGAAACTGCCCTTTGGCTATAATCTCAAACTGGAGAAGATGGGCATCAAATGCCGGGTTTTCAATCCTTTCCGACCGGTACTGTCAGTACGTCTTAATAACCGGGACCATCGGAAAATAGCAGTGATCGACGGTCATACCGCCATCACCGGCGGTATCAACCTGGCTGATGAATATATAAATGCGGCACCTGATTTCGGCTGCTGGAAGGATTCTTCACTGCTGCTGCATGGCGAAGGGGTATGGAATCTTACTGTCATGTTTTTGTCTTTGTGGGACTGGCTCAGCGGGATAAAAGAGGATTATGAACAATTCAAACCGCTGCCGGAATATGAGCAGCTCTTTGTTACCGATGGATATGTGCAGCCTTTTACTGACAGTCCCCTGGACGATGAATCAGTGAGCCAATCGGTTTATTTGAATATGCTGGGCGAGGCTAAAAATTATGTCTATATAAGCACACCCTATCTGGTACTTGATAATGAAACCATCAATTTATTGTGCCTGGCCGCCAAAAGGGGAGTAGATGTGCGCATTGCCACGCCCCAGGTGGGTGACCACTGGTTCGTCCATGGGGTGACCCGTTCCAATTACCAGGTATTAATAGAGGCAGGTGTCGGGATATACGAATATACCCCGGGATTTTTACATGCCAAAACCTTTGTCACCGATGATAAATATGCCATGGTGGGGACTATTAATCTGGATTACCGCAGCTTATATCTTCATTTCGAATGCGGGGTATGGCTGTTTAAAACCCACAGCGTATTTGAAATCAAAGCAGATTATCTGCAGATACTGGCAGAATCCCGGCGGATAACACTGGAAGAATGCCAGAGGGTGAAATGGTATCGCAAACTGGGCTGGGCCCTTCTAAGGATCTTTGCCCCTTTGATGTAACAAATAGGAGATATGCCTGGCAGGCGGGCATTAGAAGCCGGTACTGCCGGGATATCAATAATAGTGCAGCATAAAGGGGGGTATGCCGGACGGCATACCCCCCTTTATTATGTGCCGGCCCTTATTTATAGGTATAGATTATCGGACCGTCATTATTCCAGAAAGTATTGTTATAGGTACCATTGGCTAAATTCATAGTTGATTTGGTTACATTGGTTTTTCCGGTAATTTTGACATTATCTACTGACACCACCAGGCCGGTAGCTTTGGATACTGTGATCTGGCAGTCAGCTTTCTGGTCAGTGAAATTCATTTTCGTGCCGCTGCTGACATTGCCGGCGGCATCAATGATCTTCAACACTGATGTTGGGCATTCAGCATTGGTCAACTGGATATAATAATAATTGGCATCCTCGGTCACTACGCCGCCGGCTACCGCATCAGCACCGATGCCGGAACCGGAAATGATTTCTGCGAAGGGGAAGTTAGCAATTGTAACATCTTTATCAGTAGTTTGCACCTGTGGGGAGATATTAACCGTCATTGTTGCGGTTTGTACCTTGGATGCATTGATAGAAGTCAAATCAGTTTTAAAATCGCATTTATTGACAGTTACATCGCCCACTACTTTTACACTTAATACTTCTCCGCCGAATTTACCAGCAGCATTAACCGGCTGGAAGTTGGCAATGGCATTTTCAATCAAACTTACAGCAGTAACCGGTCCCGTGGTTTTTTCTTTGATTTCCACCGTATATTCAGCAGTTTTATCCTTGACAGTGATGGTCAGAGTCTGGCTGGCAGCGGCTGCTGAGCTGTCGAAACCAGTAACATTAGAAACGCTGATGTTCTCCGGCTGGGAGGAACCGTCGGAATAATAACCGGTAACGACCATACCACTGAGATCCAGCTCATCACCCACATTATAGACTAATTTTGCCGCCGGTGTGGTGATTGCTATATGATCCAATAATACTGTCGTTCCAGATTCTTTGATTTCAACGGTGTATACAGCACTCTTGCCCCCAACTGTTATCGTCAGAGTCTGGCTGGCAACGGCTGCTGAGCTGTCAAAACCGGTGACATTGCTTTTAGCGACCGGCAGGATTTTGGAAGAACCATCATCATAATAACCTTTTACCTCCAAACCGGTTATATCCAGACTGTCACCCACATTATAAACCAGTTTATCAGCAGGTTGGGATATCTCGATACTTTCCAGAACCAGATCTACCCCCTGGCTGTCCCCGACATTTTCTTCGGTGCCGATAGCACCATCATTAGCAACAGGGATTACCGTTTCCGGCAGCAGTGTCCCGATCTGCTGCTGGGCATCGGGCTGCAACACCTCGGCAATACCCCCGGCATTGACTGCCGCCTGAACATCAGCGTACTGGTCGTTGGAAACGATGATAACCCTGGTGAAATCAAAATTGATGGCGGCCATATCCTCTAAATAATTCAGATATCCCGCATCAGTTACCCCCAGGGTCAGCTCATAGCGGTGGCCATTCACATAATACCCGTCTGCTGGTGCAGCAAAGGCTGCTCCCGTAATTGAAAATAAAAATACTAAAGATAGGATTGTAACTAAAATTTTCTTCCTGGTATTCATTTATACATTCCGCCTTTCTTGATTATTGCTTATTGATTCAAGTCCCACCCGGATATCCCTGACCAGGCATTTATAAAACGGTCGGGACACCCCGATATCTTTCGATACCATCCACATAGATCACAATGACACTGTCCAGTGAAGAGACCCCTTCGAAATAATTGCTCATATAATAACCCCGGTTTTCAAAATAGGTTTTGGAGATTCTGAGCCCCAGGGCCGTTCCCTCAGCAGTTTTGATCTGCACATTGCTGTAAGGGCCATTTACCGTAAAGCGATAAATATTATAATTCCACAGAATACCATCCCAATATTTTTTTACACTCACATCAGTAACGGTAACTTCCTCGCTGCTTCCGGTTTCCACCACGATACTCTGGAGGGTAGTTTGGCCAGCAGCAGAAATGAGGATGGATTCATCTGCTGTGGTGAGGGATGCCCCATGAAGAGGTGTTGTGGTAATACCGTAAAGGGAGAAATCAGTCCAGGCAACATCTTCGCTGGCCCCGTCGGATTTGCTTATGGTCACCATCAGACCGGTCAGATCAAGCTGTTCTCCAGCGGTGTAAACAGTTTTATCCGGTGCATTTTTAATGGATATACTGGTTATTTCAATTTCCCCGGGTGAATAATCAGCCGGTATGCCCCGATATCTTTCCTCGCCGTCGATGTAAATAACGATGATTTTATCCGGTGCAGCCAGACCCTGATAGAATCCGGCCGTTTCAAAAGCGGCCCGGTCCAGAACCGCCCCCAGTTCCGCCCCATCAGCAGTCTTGATTTGAATATTGTTATAGTTCCCCTGGATGGTAAAGCGGTACCAGTTTACATGGGCCGCCCGGGCTTCAGAACTTACATCGGTGACCGTGACCTGGTCGGGATCATAATCAGCGGGAATGCCCCGGTATCTTTCCACGCCGTCGATATAAATAACGATGACTTTATCCGGTGCAGCCAGGCCCTGATAGAATCCGGCTGCTTCAAAAGCGGATTTGTCCAGAAGGGCTCCCAGTACCGTCCCATCAGCAGTCTTGATTTGAATATTGTTATAGTTGCCCTGGACGTTAAAACGGTACCAGTTGACATGGGCCGCCCGGGCTTCAGAACTTACATCGGTAACGGTGACCTGGTCGGGATCATA
>JAAYZA010000149.1 GCA_012515055.1 Syntrophomonadaceae bacterium
TGGCTTTCTTGATCCTGATATTTTTGCGGATGCCCATTGCCTATGCCATGGCCATAACCGGCTTTGTGGGGTTCAGCTATATGACTTCTGCTTCCGCCGGTATGAACATGGTGGTCAGGGAGCTTTACAGCAGTTTTTCTTCCTATACTTTAACGGTTATTCCCATGTTTGTCTGGATGGGATTTTTAGCCTATTATTCCGGCATTGGCACCCGGCTCTATGTCTTTGCCTACCGTATGATAGGGCATTGGCCGGCAGGTTTGGCTATTGCCACCCAGCTGGCCTGCGCAGTTTTTGGGGCTATCTGCGGGTCCAATACGGCGACAGCTGCCACTATGGGTGCTATAGCAATGCCGGAAATGAAAAAATATAATTATGATCATTCTTTGTCGACTGCCAGTGTTGCTGCCGGCGGAGTGCTAGGGGTATTAATACCTCCCAGTGTGATCTTTATCGTTTACGGGATGGCCACCCAGCAATCCATCGGCAAACTATTTATCGCCGGGGCTTTACCGGGGATACTGCTTATGCTGCTATATATGGCCGTGATCTTTATTTGGGCCAGAAAACGCCCGGAAATTGGTCCTTCCGGCCCCCGCTTTACCTGGAGGGAACGTTTGACTGCACTGCAGGGAGGATTGCTGGAAGTCATTATAATTTTTGCTCTTTCCATGGGAGGGCTTTTTGCCGGTTGGTTTACTGCTACTGAAGCCGGGGCAGTTGGTGCAATAGGTGTGTTGCTGGTTTCTCTGGCGGGGAGAAATCTTAGCTGGGATAATTTCAAACGTTCCCTGTTTGATACTACCAAAACCACTGCAATGATAATGCTATTGGTGGCCGGTTCTGTTATCTTCGGCCGTTTTATGGCTGTTAGCCGCATTCCCTTTGAAGCAGCAAATTGGGCTGCCACACTGGATATGGCGCCCTTTATGGTTATGGGATTGATTTTGCTGGTTTATTTGATTATGGGATGTTTTATTGATGCCCTGGCTATGATCCTGCTGACCATCCCCATTTTCTATCCCATTGCAGTTGAGACCCTGGGCTTTGACCCTATCTGGTTTGGCGTGATAATTGTTTTAGTAGTGGCCATGGGTGTAATAACTCCGCCGGTGGGCATGAATGTTTATATAATCAAGGCCGTTGCGCCCTATGTACCGCTGGATGTTATCTTTCGGGGTATCTGGCCGTTTTTGCTGGCTATAATTATCTGTGTGATAATGCTTATAATCTTCCCGCAGATCGCCACTTTCCTACCTGGTCTATTAAGCACTTGAGGGAAGAATTTTTAAGAATGCCATTTAACCAGAGTTGATTTAAACAAGGAAAGCAGGGCAGATTTCCCCGCAGGGCGAGATGTCCTGCTTCTTATTTATATCAGGGGGATCATCGCATGTTAAAATATTCACGAAGTCATTTAATCATGATATAATACAAATAAAAGAATATTTGAGGTGACAGGTAATGTATGAACTAGTGCAAATAATTGGTATCAATGAGGAAAACTGTACCAACTGTCATCAATGCATAGCCGTATGTCCGATAAAGATTTGCAGTGATGGCAGCGGCGACGCGGTCAAATTTAATAATAATTTGTGTATCGGATGCGGACGCTGTGTAGAGGTCTGTATAAAAAGTCACGGCGGCGATGCAGCCAAAAGTGCGCGTTATCCCATTGATGATGCACCAGAGTTTATGCAGGCTTTGCCTAATAAAGAAATGGCGGCATTGATTGCTCCTTCTGCCCAAAGCAATTTCAATCTAAAAAAGCTGATAAACGGACTGAAAAAACTGGGGATCAAATATGTATATGATGTTTCCCTGGGTGCGGAAATGACGGTGGCTCTTTATCATGATGCTATTATGAAGGGTACTGTCAAAAAGCCCTTGATCACTACACCATGTCCTACCGTAGTAAAATATGTGCAGATAAACCATCCTGCCCTGATAGAGCATCTGGCTCCTTTCGGCAGTCCGGTCCATAATATGGCTGTTTATGTGAAGTCTTTGCATCCCGATACGGAACTGGTGTTCTTTTCACCCTGTGTGGAAAAAAAGCGGGAGATAATGAATAAGGATCTGATCAAATATAATGTTATTTACACTTCCCTGCAAAAAATATTGCTGGAAAAAAACATTGATCTGGCCTCATTGCCGGAAAGTGAATTTGATCAAAGTGTGCCAGCAGGTATAGCTACCAATTTCAGTACCCCGGGGGGACTTAAGGAATCATATTTATTTCATTATCCTGATACCCCCGCCAGTTCCATTGCCCGAATGGAGGGTGCCATGCTTTTTGATGGATATCTGAGCAGCCTGGAAGGGGCCATAGCTAAAAAAGACCCGGCACTTCCGCTGATTGTCGATGTCCTTAGCTGTGAAAAAGGCTGCAATATGGGCGTGGGCTGTATCAACAAATCCTCCATCGGCAAGATCGAATACCTGGTGGCGTCCCGTTCAGAACAAAGCGTCAG
Source organism: Syntrophomonadaceae bacterium (assembly GCA_012515055.1). GTDB lineage: Bacteria > Bacillota > Syntrophomonadia > Syntrophomonadales > Syntrophomonadaceae > UBA1368. Next base: position 2,475 of record JAAYZA010000149.1, read on the forward strand.
CGATAAAAAGGCTAATCAACAACTGGAAGAATTTCTGGAACAGATAATCAAAAAGCATGATTTTACAGTTGGACCCTATAAGGATCTATCCCATTTGAATAATTTAAAGATGCCTGATAATGCCCAATTGCAAAAGATCTACACCGATATGCATAAATTACACCCCAGAGACTTCAGGAATTGTGCCGCTTGCGGCTATAATTCCTGCTACCATATGGCCATTGCTATTTTCAACGGTCTGAATAAGGTGCAGAACTGCCATTTGTACCAGGAAAAAGAATTACGCCTGGAGAAACAGGCTATCCGCAATATGCATATGGAATTGACTGATGTCTTTGACACTATGTCTGACGGGGTACTTGTACTGGACCGGGAAGGAAGAGTATCACAATTCAATCCCTCGGCCAAGAAAATCATCGGCTATTCTGATGAAGCATTGATCGGTGTCCATATTGTCGATCTATTCAGCGGAAAGGCGCCTAAAACCCTGAACCTGTTAAAGAGTGGGGAAGGTTTTGATGATCGGGAAATATTACTGGATGGATCCCGGGGCAAGATCCATGCACTGGCATCAGGAAAACCTCGATTTGATCTGAATAACCAGCTGGTCGGGGCTACAGTCATCCTGCGGCCTATAGCGCAGATTAAGGAAATGATCAATGCTTACACCGGGGCCCAGGCTTCTTTTACCTTTGAATCCATCATTGGTGCAGACAAATATCTGAGACGTTCTGTGGAACTGGCTAAAAGGGCGGCTATCAACGATTCTACCGTATTGCTGCAGGCAGACAGCGGCACGGGCAAGGAGGTCTTTGCCCAGGCGATCCATAATGGCAGCAGGCGCCGCAATGGGCCATTTGTTGCCATCAATTGCGCTGCATTGCCCAGGGAACTGGTTGGCAGTGAATTGTTCGGTTATGTTGAAGGTGCCTTTACCGGAGCCAAACGGGGCGGAAGACCGGGTAAATTTGAACTGGCCAACAAAGGGACTCTGTTTTTAGACGAGATCGGGGATATGCCTCTGGAACAGCAGGCTATGCTGCTCAGGGCCATCCAGGAAAGAGCTATAATAAGGGTGGGTGGTGACAGCCCTATTAATGTAGATGTGCGGATAATTGCTGCTACCAATCAAAATCTGCTGGAAATGGTGGAAGAGGGAAGATTTCGGGCTGACCTTTATTATCGCCTTAATGTGGTGCGGGTCAACATACCTTCATTGCAGGAAAGGCCCGGGGATATAAGTCTACTTTTCAACTATTTTATAAGTGATATGTCGGCACGATTCAATCGGAATATAACCATCGTCGATCCCGCTGTGATAAAATGCCTGGAAAATTATGATTGGCCCGGTAATATCCGTGAATTACAAAACGTGGTGGAAAGGATTCTGCTGGTGGCGGAAGATGGCCATATAAAAATTGAACATCTGCCCCGGGAGATCATTAACGAGGCAGTGGGACACTCCCGGCGGCGGTGGGGGTCAATTGCGGCCCCTGAATCCTTGCTGCCTGAAAAACCTTTGGATCGTGACGGCCGCAAACAACAAATGATGGAACAGGAAAAGGAACAAATCATCAGGGCTCTGGATATGCATGGCGGCAATGTAAGCAAAGCGGCATCTGAACTGGGTATTTCCCGCAACACCATCTACCGAAAAATGAAGAACTATGAGATCAGTAATTAA
>JAAYZA010000125.1 GCA_012515055.1 Syntrophomonadaceae bacterium
GCGCCTATAACCTGAGTTACCTCCCCATATGTTACATTCGCCATCCCTTACTTTCCTCCTTTTTTGAGAGCTTCGGCGCCACCTACTATATCCAGAATTTCGTCTGTTATAGCCGCCTGCCTTACTTTGTTCATTACCAGTGTAAGATTATCGATGATTTCTCCAGCATTCTGTGTTGCGTTACCCATGGCTGTCATTGTAGCACCGTGCTCACTGGCCTTGCCTTCCAGCATGGCATGATAAATCACACTGGCAACATATTTGGGCAACAGAATCATCAAAATATCTTCTGCACTGGGCTCATACAAATAATCCACATAATGCTCTTCGGTTTTTTCATCAGTAGGCGTTTCCAGTGGCAATATTTTCGTTATAGTAGGGACCTGCCGCAAGGCATTGATAAATTTTGCATAAATCAAATACACTTCGTCCAGCTCTTCGTTTTCATAGGCATTGATGACATAATCAGCTATTTCCTTGGCATCAGCATAATTAACTTTGTCGCCCAGGCTGACGAATTCAGCATCAACAATGCCACGTTTGCGGAAGAAGTCACGTCCTTTTCTGCCAACTGCAATGACACCGCTTTCCAGGTTACGCCCATCTTCTTCAATAGCAGTAGTAACCAGACGTAAAATGTTGGTATTATAAGCACCACATAGTCCCCGGTCAGAAGTTACCACGATGTAACCGATTTTCAGGATATCCTCTCTTTTTTCTAAAAGCGGATGACTGACATCATAGGCTACACCAGCCAGCCTGGCCAGGGTACCTGTAAGCGTTTCGGTATAAGGCCTTGAAGACTCAGCTCTAGCCTGTGCACGGCGCAGCTTAGCTGCCGCAACCATTTCCATAGCTTTGGTAATCTGCTGAGTATTCTTTACACTGCGGATCCTGCGTTTATATTCTCTAACACCTGCACCTGCCAATTATTTCACCACCTAAACTGCAAAAGTTGATTTAAATTCAACAATTGCCTTTTTGAGGTTCTCCTCGGTATTGTCGTCGATTTTCTTGGCGTCCCTGATAGAGTTCAAAATGTCCGCATTAGCACTTTTGATGAACTTCAAGAAGTCAACTTCAAACTCTCCAACTTTATCGGCAGGAATGTCATCTAAAAAGCCATTTACACCGCAATAAATCGCGACGACCTGCTCTTCCATCGTCATGGGCTGGTACTGACCCTGTTTTAATACCTGCATAACTCTTTCCCCCCTGGTCAGACGCGCCAGGGTCGCTTTATCAAGGTCAGAACCAAACTGGGCAAAGGCCGCCAGTTCTCTGTACTGGGCCAGATCCAGACGCAGCTGTCCGGCAACTGATTTCATTGCCTTGGTCTGGGCAGCTCCACCGACCCGGCTGACAGAGAGACCTGCGTTTATAGCGGGCCGTTGTCCGGCATAGAAAAGGTCAGTCTCCAAATAAATCTGTCCATCGGTTATGGAAATAACATTGGTGGGGATATAGGCGGAAACGTCACCGGCCTGAGTCTCGATTATCGGCAATGCTGTTATTGAACCCCCGCCATGTTCATCATTCAGTTTACAAGCTCTTTCCAGCAATCTGGAATGGAGGTAGAAAACGTCCCCCGGATAAGCTTCACGACCGGGAGGCCGGCGAAGCAGCAAGGACATTTCACGATATGCCACCGCATGTTTGGACAGGTCATCGTAAATAATCAGGACATCAGCCTGGTCAGCTTCCATAAATTCTTCCGCCATAGCAACACCGGCATATGGCGCCATATAAAGCAGCGGTGCCGGTTCTGAAGCTGTGGCAGCAATGATTATAGTATAATCCAGGGCTCCCATTTCTTCCAGTTTGGCTGCAATGCCGGCTATGGTTGATTGCTTCTGACCTATACCAACATAGATACAGATCATATCTTTCTTTTCCCTCTGGTTAATAATTGCGTCAACAGCAATGGCA
>JAAYZA010000014.1 GCA_012515055.1 Syntrophomonadaceae bacterium
CGGCAAATCAAGGATCAGATCTTTGGGTATATCCAGGAATTCAGCCAGCGCCCGATTGATCTCTTTTTTCTTTTCCATTTCTACCTCCATCCGGATAAGAATACAGCCCCGTCAGGATTAACACTCATAAAAATATATGCCGATTGAGCCTGCTTAATTCTTGTCATCATGTAAGAGCCTGAACAAATAAAAGCCCCCGCATTAAGCGGGGGCTTGAAGACTTTGCTTTAAGAGCAATGTTTAAATCCAACCGATTTTTTTCGCCTGAAAGGTTAGTTCATCCCTGAATTGTGGATGTGATATGCTGATCATCTTTTTCACTCTCTGGGATACCCCCTGATATTTAAGATTAACTACTCCGTGTTCAGTGATGATATATTCCACATCATTACGGGAGGTAGTAACAATAGTTCCCGGCGGGATAAAAGGAACAATAGTGGATTTCAATTTTCCCTCCTTATCCTTATAAGTGGAATTCAATGACATAATACTTTTGCCGCCCCGGGAGAAATTAGCTCCGGTAACAAAATTGACCTGCCCCCCGGTTCCGCTGTATTGCCTGTGCCGGATGGATTCTGAACCAGCTTGCCCGGTCAGGTCCATTGTCAAGGCATTGTTTACTGAAATTAAGTTTTCATTTTTTCCAATTACATAGGGATCATTATTGTAAGCAACTTCAGTGAAAAGGAAATCTTCATTGCGATTGCAAAAATCCCACAATTTTTGATCGCCCACACAGAAGGTTGCCACCAGCTGGCCAGGATGCAGTGATTTTTTAGAATTGTTCACAATGCCGGACTGGACCAATTCAATAAATGAATTCTGGATTACTTCAGAATGGACCCCCAGATCTTTTTTATCTTTCAGAAAATAGCCGATGGCGTTGGCCAGACCGCCAAGCCCTAATTGAATAGTAGCCCCATCAGGAATCAAATCAGCAATAAAGTTAGCGATTTTGGTTTCCACATCTGTAATAGGTATTTCCGGTATCTCGGTGGGTTTTTCATCCGATTCGTACATCAAATCGATTTCTGATACATGTATTTTCAATGCATCCCCATTCAGCCAGGGCAAATTATTATTCACTTCTACAAAAACCAATTCGGCGGCGGCGATGCTGGGACGGGGAACCAGTCCACCGAAGCAGGAGCGGTTCATATAACCGTTTTCATCTGGCGGTGTAACAGAGAAACCGACAATTCGCGGCTTTCTATACTCCATCCAGGGTTCCAGCTGATTTAAATGGACGGGAATATATTCAGCTGTTTTCCAGTCCAGACACATTCTTTCCACTGGCCCCACAAAAGGGGTTTCGATGCGGAAATGCTCTTTAAACTGCGGCTGCATATAATCATATAATTTCAGAGCCAATCCCAGACAAATAGTTACATTTCTTAATTCTTCAGCCCTTTTGCTCAATTCAACCGAAAACTCGTGGGGAATATTTATTCCGCCTGCCAGCATCACAACATCATCATTTCTAACCTGTCGGGCGATTTCTTCCGCACTGGTCATTTTGCTTTTGTATTCTTCCTGCCAGGTAGAATAATTTTTTCTTTCCCGCTGCAATAAACTCAAAGCGACCCCTCCTTTATTCTATTAATAAATTAGGGGTTGCAAAATACATGCCATGGCGGATTATCGCTTGATATCGGCATTTCAGTGAGTTGTTTCAAATTTATGTGCAATTTTTTGGACAGTAATTTGATTTTAATAACGCTTTGGCTCAATATGCATGTAGCAATTTCAACACAACAGTTCAACTATTTGGACATCTCTGAATTTTCTGATTATTCTGTATGAAAAATATTATGCTGTTTCATTTTATAGTACAGTGCACTGCGGCTAATTCCCAGCAATTCGGCGGCCCTGGTACGATTGTTATCTGTTTTCTTAAGTGCCCTTTGAATCGTTGCTATTTCCGCTTCTATTCTGGCCTTTTCTATATCAAAACCCCGATAAGTTTTTATATGGTCCAGGTCCCCCAGTCGCTCAGCAAATCGCAGCAAACTCTCAATTGATATCTCGCCTTCCCTGGTATTAATGCAGCTTCTTTCAATGATATTGTATAATTCACGGACATTGCCGGGCCAGTGATAATCGTATAAAGCCTCCAGGGCTTCAGAGCTTAAACCGGTTATTTCAGTACCATTTTCACTATTATAGTGTTTGATATAATGATCACAAAGTGGATCTATATCAATCATTCTTTCCCGCAAGGGCGGAATATTAATAGGAAATACATCTAATCTAAACAGAAGATCACTGCGAAAATTACCTTGTTTGACTAATTCGTGCAAAGAGCGGTTGGTAGCTGTGATGACCCTCACATCAATTTTGATACTGGCAGTCCCCCCAATTCTGTCAATCTCCTTCTCCTGCAAGACCCTGAGCAATTGTGCCTGTGCCGGTATTGATAATTCAGATATTTCATCCAGAAAGATACTGCCCCGATCAGCCAATTCAAATTTTCCCGGTTTACCGCTTTTTTTAGCTCCAGTAAACGCTCCTTCCTCATAGCCGAACAGTTCCGATTCAATCAAATTGGCGGGTATTGTAGCACAATTGACTCTAATAAAGGGCAGATCCCGCCGGGGGCTTTCCTGATGAATGGCATGGGCAAATAGCTCTTTACCCGTCCCGGTTTCCCCGGTTATCAAAATAGGAGATGTCGAGGGTGCAGCAATTCTCACCCTCATTTTGGCCTCCTGGATCTCTTCACTATTACCAATGATAGAGTTTAAAGAGTATTTGGCTGCTGAAAGCCTTTTAACTTCCTCTTTATAATATTTAAGTTCTGTGGTTAAATGGTCCAATCTTCTGGCGAAACCTTTGGCATCATCCATATAGCGAAACACATTAAATCCAGCTGCCCCGATAATCTCGCCCCTCATAGTAATGGGCACCCGGCTTACTATTTGTGATTTGCCCTGGAGCTGCCAGATATCCGCAATAATAGGTTTCCCGGTGCTTAAAACCTCCAGCATACGAGTCGCAGGGAAAACTTCGTCGACCCTTTTGCCCACCACATCTTCTTTTTTAAAACCGGTTTCACGGGAGTAATAATCAGTAAAAATTATTATGACACCATTCTCATCAACAACGATGGCACCTTCAAAGTCACTGAATATCGTTTCAATGACATCCAGGTATTTTTTGGGTAATTTACTGAGCTTAAACAAAATGCTCACCCCCCATTTAATTGTAACCTTTTATTACTTTCCTCACAATTTGTCAACAAAAAATGCCGGCTTAAAATAAGCCGGCATTTTTAATCTTATAAATAACAGTTTAAATAGCGAAAGCTACAATACTTATTAAAAACGACAGGATAACAACAATGACGATTGCTGTAACAACCTTTTTCTGTTTATTATTTTGCATACCCCGGTTCATAAAAGACATATCACAACACCTCTTAATATAAAAGTCTGGCATGCTGTCTGCCTGCCAGACCCTTAATTTTGATCTGCCGTGCAGCAGTTAATTAAATATTAAAACTTCTTTTTCTTCCGTGCTGCTTCGGATTTTTTCTTTTTCCTCACACTCGGTTTTTCATAATGATCGTGTTTTCTTATATCTTGCAATACTCCTGATTTCTGGCAGGAACGCTTAAATCTTTTTAGAGCACTGTCAAGGGATTCATTTTTTCCTACTTTTACTTCACTCATGGTCTCCCTCCCCTCATCTTAGCTAGGGTGTGAATAAATGCCACTCCATTGTACTATCTACCAGTACCGGCAGTCAAGATTAGCCTGGTGGCCATTCCATTGTTCTGCCGCCCAATAAATGATAATGCAGGTGTAAAACCTCCTGTCCGCCCTCAATTCCATTATTATTCACTAAACGGTAACCAGTTTTATCAATTCCCATTTTCCTGGCTACCTGGGAGGCGGCAAATTGTATATGCCCCAATAGTTCCAGGTCATGGTCTTTAATTTCATTTAATGAAACAATATGGATCCGCGGAATCAATAATATATGCACCGGTGCTGCCGGTTTTATATCCTCAAAGGCAATTACCCGGTCATCCTCATAAACCTTACTGGTCGGTATTTCCCCTGCTGCTATTTTACAAAAAAGGCATTCTTCCATAATTGTCGTTTCACCCCCTTAATAATCTAACAGATAGAGAAAATGCTTATAATATAAATATTACCAGAACACAGTCCAAATAAAAACCACTTTAACTATGGATAATCCATAACTTTATATTTCAGGCTGTCATAATCCCTTTCATAACTCCCCCCTCAATTTTTTGAGGTTTTACCCGGATCAGATTACCGGTCAGATCCTCGGGCGCTGGAAATTGTATTTCCAGATAGTTATCGGTCAGGCCCTCATAAATACCTGTGTCCAATTGCTGCTGTACCAGCGCCTCTGTATTTTGTCCCAGCATTGATTGGCAAAACTCATGTTTTTTGGCAGCAGCCAGATCCAATAGGATTTCACTCCGCTGATTTTTAACACGCTCTTCTATGGCCGGGCCCATCATGGCAGCCTTTGTTCCCGGGCGAACAGAATACTTAAAAACATGCAGTGAGGAGACGGGCAGTTCTGCCAACAAATCCCTGGTTGCTATAAAATCTGCTTCCTTTTCGTCAGGAAATCCCACCATCACATCGGCTGCTATTGCCACCCCCGGTATTTTATCAGCAACAGCAAGCACCAGATCCCGATAGTATTCCCTGCTGTATCTGCGGTTCATCAGGCCCAGGATCCGATTGCTGCCACTTTGCAACGGGATATGCAGATGGCGGCAAATCTGACGACTCGAAGCCATGACTTCCAGCAGTCGGGGATTGATCTCTAAAGGCTCCAGAGACCCGAGCCTGATTCGATAATCCCCTTTTATCTGCTCCAGGATCAATAATAAAAGGGAGGCCAGGTCATGGTCTTTTAAATCAGTTCCATAGGCACCAGTATGGATGCCGGTAAGTACAATTTCTTTATAGCCCAGCGCAGTTAATTGTAAGATTTCTTCTATGACTTGATCAGGATTTTTGCTCCTGACAGGCCCCCGGGCATAAGGAACAATACAATAGGTGCAATAACTCTGGCAGCCATCCTGAATCTTGATAAAAGCGCGAGTTTTATCGTGCCTTTGCCGGTAAATGACCGTTGGTAACAAATCCCCGCTTTTTATGGCCGACACATGAATAACTGGTTTAGTCTTATTTATACCGTACATTTCTATGATGTCAGCCAGACGGTCCTTATCCCGGTTGCCGACAATTATGTCTATGCCCTCGATCGAAGCCAGCTGCTGGCAATCAGTTTGTGCCAGACAGCCAATGGCAGCTACGATAGCTTCTGGTCTCCGTTTAACCGCCCGACGGATCATGGCTCTGGATTTACGGTCACTGACATGGGTCACTGTACAGGTGTTGATAACATAAACATCTGCAGCTTCTTTAAAAGGGACAATCTCATAACCCTTCAGCATAAAAGCTTCAATCAGCTGTTCAGTTTCCACGGCATTTACTTTGCAGCCCAGGGTATGAAAAGCCGCTTTTTTCAATGTTTATTACCTCATTCCTGTCGGCAGTCAGCCCAAATCTCCCCCCTCATACAGAATTATACTGGCAGCTGCCAAGCCGGCGGTTTCGGTTCTAAGAATTCTGGAACCAAGCCCGGCGACAGATATATTCCTATCCTTTGCCATTTGTATTTCATCAGGGGTAAATCCACCCTCGGAACCAACGATAATAGTAATGCTCCGGGTTTTTAAATCGTCCTTCCATCCGGCCAATATCTGCCGTAAACGGATATTTTCTTCCTCTTCATAGAATATTACAGCACGCTTGTCCTGCAAAGAACTCAGCAATTGCGGCCATAAAATGACGGGGCTGATTTCCGGGATAATATTACGTCTGGATTGCTTACAGGCTTCCCGGGCAATCTTTTTCCAGCGGTCGTTTTTCCGCTGTGATTTATTTTGATCGAGCACCACCACAGTCCTCTCGCTCACAAAAGGCACAATAGCAGACACCCCGATCTCCACTGCTTTTTGAATAAGGTAATCCATTTTTTCGCCCCGGGCAATCCCCTGGGCTAAAACCACCCGGACCGCAGGCTCGTTAGCATGGTAAACCTTATTTTGTATTTCTGCCAGGACCCCACCATTTTCCTGCCGGGATAATCTGCAGGAAAATACATTGCCCTGGCCGTCAAATAATTCCAGATAATCTCCCGGTTTCAACCTTAAAACCTTAAGAATATGATGGGATTGTTCCTTATCAATCAGGACCATGTTACCTGAGACGGACTCCGGTGTCACAAAAAAGCGGTGCAAACAGCAACACTCCTTCCCCACCACCAATTATCATATCAGTACTTACGCTTTATACGCTGCCACCCCTACCCAATCAACATCGGTAAGGATTTTATCAATGATAAAGCCGCAGTCCTGCAGTTGTTTTTGGACACTGGGGAAACGGCTGTCAACGATACCGGAAGCAAAAAGCCACCCTCCTTTTGTAAGGGCCTGGGCAGCAGAGGGAATAAGTAAATTAACTACATCAGCAGTAATATTGGCCAGAATAATATCTGCCTCATGGTCAGCCAATATTTCAACCGCATCACCGGTTTGGACCTCAATAATATGGGCCAGCTGATTTAAAGCGATATTCTCCCGGGCTACCCTGACAGCCACTTCATCAATTTCCACTGCTAATATCTTTTGGGCACCCAGTTTGGCGGCAGCGATGGAAAGGATTCCCGAGCCGCATCCGGCGTCAAATAATATTTCTCCGCCTTTTAAATATGCTTCGATAAATTGCAGACAAAAACGGGTAGAAGCATGGATACCCGTGCCAAAGGCCATGCCGGGATCAATTTCAATGATTACTTCGTCTGCACCCGCCTGGTAGTCCTCCCATGATGGTTTGATCACCAGACGTTCTCCGACTTTGAAAGTATGATAGTATTTTTTCCAGGACTCCTCCCAATCTTCATCCCTGACTTCATCGATATAAACCCGGCATTTTGTATTAAAACATTGATTCACCTTTTCTATACTTTTGTTTAGTTCTTCCAGCACCTGCCGGTCTTCATGAAAATAAGCTTTTATGACAACAAAGCTATGTCCCAGAAAATCAGGGGATAGAGTGCTGGCATCAAATAGTTCTTTTTTTACATATTGGCGGGCCGCCTGGGGATCTTCAATGACTACCCCGCCGGAGCCCAGACGATGGAAAATACTGGCAACTGCTTCCGCACAGGCACCTTCGGTCAGAACGCTTACTTCTTTCCATTTCATAAACTTCTATTTCCTCTTTCTATCCCATTGCATCTTTGAATTTATCGAAAAGCTTTTTCTTGGATTCCTTGTCATCACTCTCTTCATAAAAAGATGATAACAGGTTTCTTTGTTTTTTCGTCAAACGGGTTGGTATGGTCACATCGATAATAACTTTCAGGTCCCCCCATCTTTGACTGTTTAAATAAGGTATGCCTTTGCCCTTAATTGTAATTACTGCACCAGGCTGGGTTCCTTCGGCCACTTTTACATTATGGACTGCCCCGCCCAATAATGGTATTTCTATTTCCGCCCCCAGTGCTGCCTGGACAAAATTAATTTCCAGACGGGTTATCAGATTATTATCCTCTCTTTTGAATTGCTTATGGGGTTTAACAACAATAGTTATATATAAATCTCCCGGCGGCCCGCCAAAGATCCCCTGTTCACCTTCTCCCTGGATCCTCAGGCGCATCCCGGTGTCGATTCCGGCAGGTATCCTCACATTGATCCGGCGTTTTTTACGGACCTGCCCGCTCCCCTTACATGAACTGCAAGGTTTCTCTATTACCTTGCCTTCACCATGACAGCGGGTACAAGGGCGCATGGTCTCAAAACGCCCAAAAGGCGTATTTTGCACCGTCCTGGCCTGCCCGCTCCCCTGGCAGACTGAACAAGTTTTGATGGGAGTACCCGGTTCTGCGCCATTACCGGAGCATTTTTCACATTTTTCCACTCGTGAAATTTCCACATCTTTTTCCATGCCAAAAACAGCGTCTTCAAAATTTATATCCAGGCGCATTTCCCTGTCTGCACCTCTTTGGGGTCCCCGCCTGCGCCTTCCCCCACCTGCCGCTCCGCCAAAAATCAGATCGAACAAATCGGTGAAACCGCCGCCAAAATCATCAAAACCGCCAAAGCCGCCATTCCGGGCGGGGTCAAAAGCATCATGGCCAAATCGGTCATAGGCCGCCCGTTTTTGCTCATCACTTAAGATTTCGTAGGCATCATTGATCTCCTTGAATTTTTCTGCTGCATTCTCATCGTCTCTAGCTACGTCAGGATGATGCTTTCTGGCCATTTGACGATATGCCTTTTTTATTTCTTCCGGGGTAGCATTCCTGGATACCCCCAGAACCTCATAAAAGTCCTTTTTTGCCGACATAATGCCCACCTTTCTCTGACCAGGGCAACCCTGGGACCCGTTGTCCCGGATTAGCACTCAACCAAATATTATTATTGTATTATATACTACTATTCATATTCTTCATCATCCGGTGTAGAATAATCAGTATTTATATAATCTTCTTCCCCGCCTTCCTGGGGATTGGCGTTTTCATACATTTTGGCGGAAAATGCATAAACAGCCTGACTGAGGACTTCGGTTTTGGCCGTGATATCTTCCATGTCTTCGCCGTTTAAGGCCGTCTGCAGTTCCTCCCTGGCTTTACTGATGGCTTCCTTGCTTTCCTCATCCATTTGTTCTTCATTTTCCTTCACGAGTTTTTCCGCCTGATATATCATGTTATCAGCATTATTCCGTGTTTCAATCTCCTGCAGCCGTTTATCATCTTCTTCGGCATATTTTTCTGCATCCTTGACCATGCGGTCAATATCTTCATCATTTAAACCAGTTGAGGAAGTTATCGTAATCGTCTGTTCCTTGCTGGTGGCCATATCTTTAGCTGTTACATGGACAATTCCATTAACATCAATATCAAATTTGACTTCTATCTGCGGTACTCCGCGCATGGCCGCCGGGATACCCGCCAATTGAAATCTGCCCAGTGTAACATTATTCTCCGCCATTTTTCTTTCGCCCTGCAGGACATGAACATCCACTGATGTCTGATTATCTGCAGCAGTGGTAAAAATCTGGCTTTTAGCAGTGGGTATAGTGGTGTTTCTTTCAATGATCCTGGTAAATACTCCGCCTAATGTCTCAATTCCCAGTGACAATGGTGTAACATCCAGCAAAACCACATCCGTTACATCCCCGGCCAGGACCCCGGCTTGAATGGCGGCACCGGCAGCTACAACCTCATCGGGATTGATACCCTTGAAAGGTTCTTTGCCAATAAAGTTTTTGATGGCTTCCTGGACAGCAGGAATCCTGGTTGACCCCCCTACCAGAATCACTTTATCAATATCCGAAGCTTTTAAGCCCGAATCTTTTAAAGCCTGGCGGGCAGGCCCCATAGTTCTTTCCACTAACTCCGCCGTCATTTCATCGAATTTGGCCCGGGTGAGGGTCTTTTCCAAATGCAAAGGACCGTCCTGTGTTGCTGTTATATAGGGAATATTGATATCGGTGGTGATAACTCCTGATAATTCATGTTTGGCTTTTTCGGCTGCTTCCTTCAATCTATGCATGGCCATCTTATCATTTTTCAAATCAATTCCCTGTTCTTTTTTAAACTCTTCGATAAGCCAGTTGATAATTTTATCATCAAAATCATCTCCACCCAGACGGTTGTTTCCACTGGTGGATTTAACCTCAAATACGCCGTCCCCGATTTCCAGAATAGAAACGTCAAAGGTCCCTCCGCCCAGATCAAACACCAGGATCACCTGGGTGCCTTCCTTGTCGAGCCCATAAGCCAGAGCTGCCGCGGTAGGTTCGTTGATAATGCGCAGAACTTCCAATCCCGCAATTTTACCGGCGTCTTTGGTGGCCTGCCGCTGGGCATCGGTAAAATAAGCCGGAACCGTAATAACTGCCTGAGTAATAGGCTGACCCAGATATGCTTCGGCATCAGATTTCATTTTCTGCAGGATCATGGCTGATATTTCCTGGGGAGTGAACTTTTTATTGTCAATTGCTACAGTATAATCAGTTCCCATTCTCCTTTTTATCGAAAGAACGGTACGTTCCGGATTGGTAATCGCCTGTCTTTTAGCGATCCTTCCCACCAATCTTTCATTGGTTTTTGAAAAACCTACTACTGAGGGGGTGATCCTTTCCCCTTCAGCATTAGTTATTATGACGGCTTCGTTTCCTTCCATTACTGCAATTGCTGAGTTAGTCGTCCCTAAATCTATTCCGACTACTTTTCCCATCAATAACACCTCCGATTATTTATCAAAAATCTAATTCCAGGCTGATTTAGCCGCTTACTATAACCAGACTGGGCCTGATAACCTTCCCTTTCATGATATACCCGCGCTGCAATTCTTCCAGCACCATGTGTTCATCATGACCCGATTCCGTATCAATTGTCAGAGGTTGATGGAACTCGGGATCAAAGGGCTTCCCCACTGCATCAATTGGTTCAACGCCTTCCGCCTTAACCAGATCCTGCAGACTATTGTGTATCATTTCCACTCCCTTATACAGTGCTTCATAATTCTGGTCGCCAGCCGACATGCTCAAGGCTCTTTCCAGATCGTCCAAAACCAATAATATCTTTTTCACCACCGGCATTGTCGCAAACTGTATATATTCCTCCCTTTCGCGTAAAGACCTTTTTTTCATGTTCTCTACATCAGCCAGCAGACGAAGATATAAGTCGCGGTTTTTCTGCACTTCTTCCTGACTGTTTTCCAATTCTGTTTTCAGGTTATTGATCTGCTCCTGGGCAGATAAGAATTCCAGGGTATCATTGTTATTTGTTGTTTCCTTCAGTTCATCTTCATTCACTTATATCACCTCTAATCCTGGTAATTTATGCTTAAATCATTATCCGACTGCATTCTAATCACGGCATTTATCCGCAGGACAGCAGCAGCGACCTCTGCCGCCGCTTTGAAGGCGTAGGCTTTAGCCAGAGTCGGATCAACAATACCTGCTGCCAGCACATCGATTATTTTACCGCTCTCACTGTCAAAACTGAAGCGGGGTGAATTATGACGTTTCTGTGTGGTAAGTGCTTCGCCCAGCTTCTCCAAAGGATTAAAACCTGCATTGGCAGCCATACAGCAGAAAGGCTTGGTCAATGCCTCTTTCACACACAAAATCCCATAGCTTTCCAGGCCGGGATGTTCCCGGGCCAAATCTTCCATCTGTTCAGCTATCCAGATCTCTGTAGCACCACCGCCGGGCACAATGCCTCCTTTTATAGAAGCCTGGACAGATGCTGCCGCATCCTTGGCCATTCTTTCCTTTTCGTCCACAATTTCTTCGGTAGCAGCACCAATCAGCAAAGTCACCCATTCCTGTCCCTGACCGGATAGTATATATGTATATCCCATTTTTTCATCAGCTATGACCTCCCCGGCCGCCCCTGAATATTTAAGCACTTCATTTTCGTCATACAATACATTTCGTCTGGCCCGGCGGGCGCCGGTGTATTTACATAGTCTTTCAATTTCTTTAGCGGAAACCCGCTGTAGGACATAAATTCCTGCCTGTGTAAGTAAATGCTCACCAGTATCATCTACGGCACCACTTGTGACCACCACATTAATTCCCGTTTCCGACAATCGCCCCAGATTAGCCATAAATTCTTCCCGGGTCTGCAGATAATGCCGGAATCCGGCCTCAGTTGATAATGACTGACCATCTATCTCATCTGGTTTTAGGGCATCATCCACCACCAATATTCTGGCCTCATTTATTCTTCCAGGCAGTTCTTTGCCCGCTGGCAGCCTGTTGATCAAAACACCCGAAAACATATCACTGATAGCAAATTCTTGAGCAATTACTGCCTCGGGGAATTTATAATCAGAATCATTTAATTTTTCCCGGCCCATTTTTTTGGTCCCGGCAACTACCATTGTGGCCAGATCATCATCACCGCGCCCTGCAATTAGTGCAATATTATGCAGCATCGGGTCGTGTAAACCTGTTATCGGATTACTCACAGCATCTAAATAGGCCAGGGCCCTGTCAGTCCCCATTTTTATTCCCTCTATCACTCTGGTGACCGGAACGCCCTTCAATATCTGTTCAGTGCCTTCAGCAATCAGAGCCCCGGCAATGATTACCGCAGTTGTAGTCCCGTCACCAACTTCAGATTGTTGGGCCCGGGCAGTGTTAATAATCATATGGGCAATCGGATGGGATACATCCATCAGCATTAAAATAGTTATACCATCATTGGTTACAACAATATTACCGAAATTGTCCACCATCATTACGTCCAGCCCTTTGGGACCAATTGTCCCTTCTACCGCACGGGCTATGGTTCTGGCAGCAGCAGTATTATTCAATAAAGTTTCGAAAGGGTCTTCTTTATAGTTCCTGGCAAGATTGTTTTCGCCCATTATTCCTCCACACGGCTGAAGATTACAATACTAGTTTTTCGATTTCAAAGTTTTCTCGATGGCACTGCGGACTGCCTCAACAGTCCCCACTGCCTTCCAATATTCCATTCTAACCGGACCTATCAGTCCAATGGTTCCGGAATCCCCCCTGGTTCTATAGCCGGTATAAACCAGACTGAGATCCTTTGTGTCCTCTGTTTTATTCTCATGACCGATTATTATATCAACTTCCTCACTTATATTGGAGGGGATCACATCTTTAAAAGCATCACTGGCTTCCAGAAGCTGAAGAATCCTGCGCAGTTTGTCCAGATCCTTAAACTCCGGTTCATTTAAAATATTAAGGGTTCCGCTGACCAGCAACTTTTCATCACCGGTGTTTTTAAGCAGATAATCGATTTCATCCAGAGCCCTGTCAACGATCTGCCGTTTCCGCTTGAGGTTTTCCCGCAGATATTGCAGATCACTGCGCCTGATATCGCTGATCATTTTATTCCTGAAGACCTGGTTAAATACCTGGCCTATATGCTCTAAATCTTTATGATCGACAGATGAAGGGATTTCAATTTTACGGTGGATGATCATACCAGTATCGGTTACTAAAAGAATCAATGCCTTATCTTTCTCCAGAGGAATCAATTGAATTGATCTGAATTCATTGAACTTAACTGACGGAACCACCACAAAGGAAGCATAATTGGTTACCTGGGATAAAAAATAGCCCACCCGGCCTATAAACTCATTTAATTCAGCCGCGTTATCCTCCATCAGATCAGCCAGCAAATCAATGTCCTGTTCGGATAATTCTTGTTTCTCCATTATATAATCGACATAATAACGAAAACCGCTTTCTGAAGGAATCCTTCCCGAAGAAGTGTGGGGTTGTTCAAGATACCCCATATCTTCCAGATCAGCCATTTCGTTTCTTACTGTTGCTGAACTTATATTCAAAGCATATTTTTTAACCACGGCACGGGAACCGACCGGTTCTGCTGTTTCAACATAATCCTTAACGATGGATTCTAATATCTTGCGTTTCCTTTCATCCAGAGCCATTTTATCCTCACCGCCTGTTAGCACTCTCTTCTGGCGAGTGCTAAAAGTATTTTAATAAAAATATCATCTGCAGGTATCTTTGTCAAGCTGGCAAATCACGCAACAAAATGGCAAAGAACACTATTAGAGATGAAATAACCCCTTCTGGTCAAAGATAACTGCCCATTTTTTATAATCAGCAGACCTTTTTTTATATTGTCTTCAATCTCCCGTTTATATTCCTCCATTATATCTACGTTAAAACACTGGTTGACTGCTTGAATATTAATACCTTCAACCAGCCGCAATCCAAGAATCAGCACATCTGCCAGCCTCTCTCCGGCAGTCATATTTTCCAATTCCTCGGTTGGTGCCTGACCGCCGGCTTGCATTGCCGCCATGTATTGCTTTACATCAGAAATAATCGCATACCGCCGGTTGTTAATGAAACTGACTGCACCGGCTCCAATGCCCAAATAATTGCAGCCATGCCAGTAGGATAGATTGTGCTGGCATTCATACCCCTTTATGCTAAAATTCGAAATCTCATATTGTGAATAATTGCCCGCCGCTAAAATGTCGATAGCCGACTCATACATGGCTGCTTCTATTTCTTCATCCAGGAGCGTGAGAATTCGGCGGGCAACTTTTTTCCCCATTTCTGTTTCCGGATCCAATTGCAGCAGGTATGTAGAAATGTGTGCCGGGGCCATTTCCATAGCTTTATGCAAATTATTTTCCCAGCTTCTGATAGTCTGTCCCGGTATGCCATAGATCAAATCAAAACTATAATTTTTTAATCCGCATTTATTAAACATGGAAGCGGCTTCCAATACATGTCGGGCTTTATGCAAACGTCCCAGAATCATCAGTTCTTCGTCATTGAAACTTTGTACCCCTAATGAGATGCGATTGATTCCAGCCTGTAAGTATTCTTCCAGTTTATTCATGTCCAGTGCAGCCGGGTTAGCTTCCAGAGTTATTTCAGCATCAGGTAAAACCCTAAATGAGGCATAGGCCTGCTGTAAAATCATATTTATCTGCTGTCCCGATAATAAACTTGGCGTTCCTCCACCCAGAAATATTGAAGAAACCAGCTGATCTTCCAGGATATCAGCGGACCGGCTTATGTCATCAGTAACCATCCGGCAGTATTCATCAATAAATCTACTGTTGCAGCCGGGAAGGGAATAAAAATCGCAATAATCGCATTTTTTGCGGCAAAAAGGAATATGTATATAAATCCCCATTGTTTGATTTTTATAATTTATTGGTGTCACTTCTACCCCTTCTGGTCAATCCTTGATGTTTAATACTGTCATAAAAGCTTCTTTGGGGACTTCTATGCGGCCAATTTGTTTCATGCGTTTTTTGCCTTCTTTTTGTTTTTCCAATAGTTTCTTCTTTCTGGTTATATCCCCGCCGTAACATTTAGCCAAAACATCCTTACGCATGGCTTTAATACTCTCCCGGGCAATAATACGCGACCCAATCCCTGCCTGGATCACCACTTCATACATCTGCCGCGGAATGATTTTCCGCAGTCTTTCCACCATGGCCCTTGCCCGGTACGGTGCTTTATCCTTATGTACGATAAAACTCAAGGCGTCTACGATTTCATTGTTTAATAGCACGTCCATCTTTACCAGATCGGAAAATTCATAGCCGCTGATTTCATAATCCAAAGATGCATAGCCTTTGGTTCTGGATTTTAAACCATCAAAAAAATCATATAATATTTCTGACAGGGGCAATTTATAATTCACCATCACCCTGTGGGTGGTCAGATATTCTAAATTTAGAAACTGGCCGCGTTTTTCCTGGCATAATTCCATTACACTGCCCACATAATCATTGGGCACCATTATAACTGCTTTTACATATGGCTCCATAACCCTTTCTACTCTTTGCACCGGCGGCCAATGATTGGGGTTTTGCACCCATACTTCACTACCATCTGTCAGGACAATCTTGTATATAACGCTGGGGGCAGTAGCCAGTAAACTGAGATCATACTCCCTTTCCAATCGTTCTTTGATGATTTCTAAATGCAGCAAGCCCAAAAATCCGCAGCGAAAACCAAAACCCAGGGCATCCGAAGTCTCCGGTTCAAATATTAAGGAAGCATCGTTTAATTTTAACTTTTCCAGAGCCTCCCGCAATCTTTCAAAATCATTATTCTCCAGTGGGTAAAGACCGCAAAAGACCACTGGTTTTACTTCCTGATAACCTGCCAGGGGCTGGGCGGCAGAATTGCCTGCCGTCGTTACGGTGTCGCCGACTTTTGTATCCGCAACATTTTTAATGCCGGCGGCCAGATAGCCAACTTCACCAGCTTTTAATACTTCAACTTCATTCATGTGGGGAGAGAATACGCCTGTTTCAATCACTTCAAACTCTTTGCCGGTCGACATCATTTTGATGATTTGTCCTGTGGAAACCTGACCGGACATGACTCTCACATAGCAAATCGCCCCCTTATAGGGATCAAAATAAGAATCAAAGATCAATGCTTGCAATGGCCCATTTTCATCGCCCTGAGGGGCAGGAACATGTTTGACAATGGATTCCAGCACTTCTTTTATACCTATACCCAGTTTGGCTGAAATAGGAATGATGTCATCGCGGTCTATCCCAATGACATTTTCCATTTCCTCTTTGACTATTTCCGGTTCAGCTCCCGGCAAATCAATTTTATTTACTACCCCAATGATTTCCAGATTGAGATCCATGGCCATATATACATTGGCCAGAGTTTGTGCTTCGATTCCCTGGGTAGCATCCACCACCAAAAGTGCTCCTTCACAGGAGGCCAGACTTCTGGAAACTTCGTAGGAAAAGTCCACATGTCCAGGTGTGTCAATGAGATTAATGATATAGTTATGGCCGTCTTCAGCCTGGTAGTTCAATCTAACCGGCTGCAGTTTGATGGTAATGCCTTTTTCCCGCTCCAGATCCATCTTGTCTAAAAATTGTTCTTTCATTTCCCGTTCGCTCAGTGCCCCGGTAAACTGCAGCAAGCGGTCCGCCAGGGTAGATTTCCCATGATCGATATGAGCGATTATACTAAAGTTTCTAATTCTATTTTGCAATTGGAACCCTCCGGTATGGTTAAAACTATGGAATAAATTATAACCGATTCAGCCTGTATTATAAAATCATTCTTCAATTCTGTCCTCCATTTTTACTCCTGGCGGAATATCTTTTTTTGCTGCTGTTGCTAAAATAGTAATTGATCCATCCGGTTAATCTGGTAATTTTACTTTCATTCTGCTAATATAAAAAAAATGTGAAAGGTGTGCTTTTAATGGTATTGAAAGCTATGTTTTGGCTGCTCCCCTTTGTTATTTTGCTTTACTATCTGTGGGCTCACTGGCCTTCCCTTAAAAATAAACCCCTGATACCGGCAATCTATTTTGGTGGAATTATACTCTGGATCAGCGGTATTTTTTTCTTTACCGACGATGTCAAACTGGGCGCTCTGGTAAGAGCGTGCGGTATCGTTGTGATCTTTGTGGGAGTGTGCATTGATTCCTTTATATATAGGAATAAATCCAGTTAACCAATTAAATTGGTCTTCCCGGGAATATAAATTTTTTAATCAACTCCCTCTATGGGGAAAACAGTCGATAATATTTCCATGTATCTGCTTAAATAGCGCGTAAAATGCCCTGTTAACCGGCGGCTTTGTTTGTCAGCCTGCGTCCGGAGTTCCTGTAACTTGTCCCCCTCATAGACATAACTCTTCCCCAGGAGATAAAAGCATATATTACTCTGCTGGCAGTCAGCACCGATTATGGCCGGACGGTTTTCTCCCGTCAGCTGATTTATGGCCCCATTACTTATATTTAAAGCCGTGGCAATTATTATAAATAATACAAATACTATGGCATATTGCCGCCCTTTAATCATGAGGTTTCCTCCTTGAGCATTTCCAGTATGATTTCAGCCAATAGCTCGGCGGAGTAACTGGCCTCCGTCATGGAATTATAATCACTCCCCATTTCCAAAAGCAAGCTCTGTGTATGAAATTCCTGATTATATGTGCCGGCCTTGGTCCTGATGCCCTTTATCAGCCCCGGATATTTTTCTTCCCCTATTGCGCTGATCTTTTGGGCAAAGATCAGGTTTTTTTCCCAATCAGGATGGTCTTTGCGTTCGTCAGTGCCGACGATAATAAGAATTGGCGCTGCTTCTTTCCCTTCGATTCTGACTTTTTCTGCTTCCTTCATCCCGGGTATACTATCCCGATGAATATCAAATAACAAGAGGTTGTGGTTATTTGATTCCAGTATTTTTTTGACCGTTTCCCGGGAATTAGTATAGCTTAAATTATAGTCCGGGTAGTCATGGACAGTTTTAATATATTCAGCTTTTATCCCTTTCTGATTCAAATTGCCTGCAATCTGTGCTGCCGCCTGATTTACCAATCCCTGTTGGCCGCCTTTCACATTAGCAGTACCGCTGTCGGGAATATAGCTTTCACTGCTGTGGGTACAATATAATACTACCTTGTATTCCTTCAGTTTTTCATAATCGACTGCCCGGGTATTTGCTTTCTCAGCTGGTATGTCGGCAATGGCCGGCATCTTTTCATCTTCATCTTTACTATTTTCATCCAATATATATTTTGCGTTGGAATAGGACAAAGCCGGTATATGAGCCGTTAAGAACTGGTGAGGCAATTGTCGGTACACATAATCCCGGGTATTAGTATTATCTGCATTTCCCGCCAGAAGAAAACTGGTGTTTTTAAATAGTATCTGGCAGATCTTTTCATCAATGGTTATATTACTTAAGGGTTTCGCCAGACTTCCCGTTTGTTTCAAGGGGTTATGAGATAAATAGTAACTATTGATATCGATGCTGACACCAACAATCAAACAAAATATGAAAAGCTGTGTAAGAATAAGACTTTTAATAAAAATAACAAAATGATTGGCCATTGTGACCCTCCCGTGATAAACTTGGTAAATATTATGGTTGAATATAAGGGAGTAGAACATAATCCCTGGCGGAGCGGAAAGGAAAACCTGCCCTTTTTATTGCATTTTGTTTTTGAGAGTGCTATAGTATTTCTGTTGACGATATTTGAGGAGGTGAAAGCGTGGCACAAAGCAAAACATCGGCTAAGCGGGCCAGAACTGCGGAAGCTAATCGTCTGAGAAACAAATCTTTTAAGTCCAAATTAAAAACTTCCATCAAAAAGTTTGAAGAAACCATTGATCAGACAGAAGTTGATGTGGAAACTGCCAGGGAAAATTTGTTACAGGCAACCTCCCTGCTCGATAAAAGTATCAATAAAGGAATCCTTCATAAGAATACAGCAGCGCGAAAAAAATCGGCTTTAAGCAAAAAATTCAATAAAATAGCTGAATAAAATAAAACCTGTCTTGCGGCAGGTTTTTCACATTACTCTGCATGTCTCCCCGAGCATATTTCATATAGTAGAGTTTCGATCACCAGTAAATTGTCTTTTCCCGTACTTTTGATATCGATATCGGCTTGCAAACAAGCTGTAAATATTTCCTTTAATTCTTTATCAGTAAAATTATTCAGATTGTTTTCCATATTGCGTATCTGAAATTCCCGCAGCTTTGTTATTTCCGCGATTTCTTTGCTGGTATAACCTTTTTCCCGGTAATACTTCACTTTTCCCAAATTGATGAATTGTCTTACTATCATGAAAAGTGCCATTGGTATAGGCTGGTCCTGTTCGATATATTTCTGTAAATTACTAATAGCATTTCTGGCATTACGCTTGAATAGCTCGTCGGTTATCTTAAAAACCGTTGTGTTTTCAATTCTAATCAGATCTTCATCAAAATCTTCCCGCACTATTTTTCGTCCATTGGCGATAAGACAGACCTTTTCGATCAGGTTTTTTAAATAATACATATCCTGCCCGGTAGAAGAAAGAAGAGACAAAACATTTTCATCAACTTTGGTCCCATGGGCGGCAAATTGATCGCCCAGCCATTTTTTCAACTGTGCTGTTCCCAGACTTTTGCCTTCAACAACCTGCAGGGCTTTACCCAGTGTTTTGATCACCACATTGGTCGGAGCATATTCTTCAGCGGTAAAAATAATGAACTGCTGGTCCGGAGGCCTTTGTAGATAATTGGCCCATACCCTGGCTGTTTCTTCGATTCTGCTATTTTTCCGTTTGCTTTTCGTCAGCCAGAAAGGCCGCTTAATAACGATGATTCTGGCCAGGGAAAATAAGGGAGAAAACTCCAGGATTTCTGCCAGCTGCATCGGACTGATCTCATCTGCGTCCAGTGCAATAGTCTCCACTTCCCCTCCCTGTTCCAAATTGATCTGTTCAGTAAGATTCCTTATATGCTCTTCAATTAAATATGGTTCCTGTCCCCAGACCAAAAATAAATTGTTTTTCATTGCCTTCCCCTTAACGCTTTTATTCATTATAGCAAGAATACCGGTCTGATATATGCATTTTTCAGGAATCCCTGCACCGGGTATGTTATAATCATAGCGGAATTTGAAATATTGTTTTTTGGGGGGCAAGGTCTTGGCAACAAACTATGATGTTATCATCGTCGGCGCCGGTCCGGCAGGTATTTTTTCCGCCCTGGAATTAAACCGGCTGGGGGTAAACAAGATACTTTTGCTGGAAAAGGGTAAACCCGTTGATAAACGCAATTGTCCTATCGGCGGCAATACGCCCAGCTGCATAGAATGCAAACCCTGTTCGATCATGAGTGGTTGGGGTGGCGCCGGTGCATTTTCCGATGGCAAGCTGACATTGACCACCGAGTTTGGCGGGTGGCTGCAGGATTATATCGGCCCGGAAAAACTGGAGGAATTAATTGCCTATGCCGATAAAATATATGTTGAACATGGTGCACCAGATCGGGTTTTTGGACGCGATGATGAAGCTGTAAAAGACCTGGAAATAAAAGCTGCCCATGCGGGCCTGCGCCTGGTTCCGGCAGTGATCCGCCATATGGGAACCGAAAACACATTAAATGTGTTAAACAATATGTATAAAACCCTGCAGGATAAAATAACCATTAAAACTGAAGAGAGCGTTGTTGATGTTTTGATAGTCAATCAAAAGCTTCAGGGCGTAAAAACGGATAAAGGGATTTATAATTCTCCTATAGTCATTTTAGCCCCCGGTCGGGATGGTGCTGAATGGTTTTCCGAACAAGCAGTGAAATTAAACATACCGCTTAAAAACAATCAGGTCGATTTAGGGGTAAGAGTTGAAGTTCCTGCCATAACGATGCAGGAGTTCACTGATAATGTTTGGGAACCCAAAATATTCTTTAATACCAGGGAATTCGATGACCTGGTCAGAACTTTCTGCGTTAATCCTCATGGTTATGTAGTCATGGAAAATACCAACGGTATCATTACTGTAAATGGCCATGCCTATGCCGACAAAAAAAGCCCTAATACCAATTTCGCCCTGCTGTTAAGTCAGGAATTCACGGCCCCTTTTGACAAGCCGATCTTATATGGACGTTCTATTGCCAGTCTGGCCAATATGCTCAGCAAAGGCATCATAGTCCAGCGCTATGGTGATCTGAAACGCGGCCGTCGTTCCACCAGCACCCGTTTGGAGAGAAGCGTGGTTGTGCCTACTCTAAAAGGCGCTGTTCCCGGCGATCTGTCATTAGTCCTGCCTCATCGTTACATGGTGGGCATCAAAGATTGTCTGGAGGCTTTGGACAGAGTAATGCCCGGTGTTGCCAGTGACCACACATTATTATATGGAATAGAGGCCAAGTTTTACTCCGCCCGGCCGGAGCTGGATAATTCCTTGCAAACCTATATCGAGGGTCTTTGGGCTATCGGCGATGGAGCAGGCGTCACCCGGGGACTGATACAGGCCAGTGCTTCGGGTATAATTGCTGCCCGTTCCATTTCCCGGCATCAATAAGGATTCAGCTGCTTTTTCCCCAAACGCTAAATAATTTTGCTAATATAAAAGCCAGTAAACCCCGCCGGGGAAAACTAATAATATTCTTTGCTTTTATTCGTTATTATTTGAAAGTTTCCACCCGGCCGGTGGTATCAAAATAGATATTCCCCCCTGTATCCGTCCGCAATATATTGATATCTTCTTCACGCAAAACTTTCAATACATCTGGATGGGGATGACCAAAACTATTATTGCCCACACAAATCACTGCCCAATCAGGATTGGTATGATGATAAAATTCTTCGCTGATGGAATGGCGGCTGCCATGGTGGGGAACTTTCACTATGGTTACCGGATCAATCACCCCTTGCTTAACGATTTCTTCCAGTTCTTCCCGGCCGGCATCACCGGTCAATAATACTGACCAATCCCGATATTCAACCATTAAAATCAATGAATGCTGATTAAAATCGTCGGAGGGTTCCAGGGTTATTTCGGGGTGCAGGACCCTTATTCTAAAACCCTTTTCCACCTCAATAACCTGTCCTTTATACAAAGGTATTGTTTCTCCCCGTTTTTTGGCCATGACAGCTTTGATTTCGTCATATTCGGGTACCGCAAAGACAGTATGGGGGATCCCCAGGTAATGAACCTTTAAATCTCCTGCGGCTTTCTCCAGTCCCAGCAGATGGTCCGTATCCGGATGTGTATTAATGACCATAAATAGCTTCCTTATTCCTCGATGATGCAGATATGGCAGTAAACGAGTCGCGGCAACATCATAAAACTGACTGCCGCCGCCATCCACCAGAATAAATTTCCCCCGGGGGGTTTTGAGCAAAATGCTGTCTCCCTGACCCACATCGATAAATACCACTTCAGCATTACCACGGTTGTACATATTGCCCGGCAGGCATAATCCAGTGATAAATAGTGCTGCCGCCACCATACCCGCCAGTATATACTGTTTTTTGAAATTGTTTTCCCCTCCCCGCAGGGCTAAAATCAATCCGGCATAATAAACAATCAGGCCCGCCAGATGAGGAGTAGCCACCCATAAATAGGCCAGGGGCAAGTTTTTAAAAAAAGCATTGGAGTGCATTATCAGCTCATTAAAGAGTCCGGCAGGATAAATGACTGCCGCCGCCAGGCCAGGCCAAACCGGGGCGGCAGCCAGAGCGAAAAATCCCAGAATTACACTGACGCCGGCGGCATAAGTAATGACAATATTGCTTATTATCGAAACCGGGGACAATATATTGAAATGCCAGGCTATCAGCGGTAAAACTGCCAGTTGTGCACATAAGGGGATCAAGATCAAGTCCCATAATAAATGATTTTTTTCGACTTTTCGACGCACTATGGGAAAAATGTAAATCAGACCGAAGGTGGCCATAAAGGATAACTGGAAGGAAATTTTATAAATCGCCTGGGGATCGATGATCAATATTATAATACCGGCCAGACCCAGGCTGTCAAGCATCTGATTCTCCCGGCCAAAATAATAGGCAATCAGACCGGTTACCGCCATTAAAGACGCCCTCGTTACTGATACTGGCCAGCCGATAATAGTTCCATACAGGGCAATCATCACAACACTGAAAATGAATTTATTACGGCGGGATAGCTTGAATATCACTGTAATCCAACCGCATAAGACCACCAAAAATCCCACATGCAGGCCGGATACGGAAAAGATATGGATGACACCGGTCTTCTGATAATCATTATACTGTTCATCGCTGAGATCGTCGACTTTTCCCAGCAGCATCCCCAGCATTATTGCTGCTTCCTGAGGTGTAAGGGCATTGTTTATCACCTCTATGCCCTGATTACGTATGGAATTGACTGCTTTGTATAACCCTGCAGCTGATTGTATCACTTCAATGTCTGTTCCTTTCTGCAGCGATAAAGTGTAAAATATTTTTTCATGCTGCAAATAGACGGGATAATCAAATTGTCCAGGATTACCCGGTGGTGCAGGGGGTTTTAAACTGCCCGTGATTTTTATATGATCACCCCGCTGCAGATCACAAGGAAAAGCAGTGAAGACCTGGATTTTTCGCAGGTATTGGTTGGGGTATTCCGTTTTCAGTATGAATTTTCCTGTTTCCATTTTATTTTCAGGATAATTGCTTACCACCCCTCCAATAGTAAAGTTCTCCGTGGTGGGTAATTTATCGGGAATCTCCCACCAGCTAAAATTTGCCAGCAGGAAGCCGCTGATAAGTATAATGGCTAAAGATAAGGCCCGGCGGGAATGAGAGGTAAAGGCAAAAACCAGTAACAATATCCCCAATGTCAGAAGAAGCACCAGCCACTGATGATTAAACCCTAACAGCAAAGATACTGCCAGGGTTACGAATACACTAAATATCGATCTTTCCATATATCTTTTCCTGCTTGCTACCTGACCACGATTTTATCCTTTATGTCCTCATATCTTTTATCACCTATGCCGCTGACATTTTTTATTTCTTCTATGCTTTGAAATGCGCCGTTATTCTCGCGGTAATCAATAATTCTCTGGGCTAAAGTAGGACCGATGCCATTTAAACTCGCCGCCAATTCTTCCGCTGTGGCCCTGTTTATATTGATTTGGCCATTCTTATTACTCGCTGCAGCAGAATAAAATTGCGGAACCTGGCCCTCATCTATTTCCCCCTTAGAGGGGACATAGATGGTTTCTTCGTCATGGAGTATGCGTGCCATTTCGACATATTTCAGTTCAGCGTCTTCGCAGGGACAGGCCAGTTCAATCGCTTCAAAAACTCTGGCAGCGGCAGGCAATGTGTAAACTCCTGGGTTTTTTACCGCACCGGTTATATAGGCTTTTATCTCCGGTTCTGCTGCCGCCTCAATATCCATCTCCCCCAGATTATCCCCCGGTTCTTCCTGGACAATATTCAGTGACAGCTTTTCGGCATCGGCAGATCGTATTTGTTTGAATTCTGCATATTTGATACCGGCAGCAAAAACGATGATTAGGATTATTACGAACCCCGCCAGGATCCGTTTATCAATACTCATCAATTTTCACCCCAGTTAAATCATTCTCTATTCGTTGGTAAATCCCTCCATTTTTTTCAAATTATTTTGCATATATTTCCTTTTACATCCTGCGCGGAACAAGAAAAGAAGACAAAAAGACAGCAAAAAGCAGGAGTTCACAACTCCTGCTTTTAAAGCAAATTATTTCTTGGCTTTTTTAGCGGGTTTTTTAGCAGCTTTTTTTGCTACAACAGCTTCTTTAAGAGACTTGCCGGGTTTAAATGCAGGAACTCTGGTAGCAGGTACTTTGATTTCTTGGCCAGTTGCCGGACTTTTCACTTTTCTTTCTTTACGATCGCGGACTTC
>JAAYZA010000001.1 GCA_012515055.1 Syntrophomonadaceae bacterium
ACAGCTATCAAAGTCGGTCTTAAGGTCGCCGATCTGCCTGAACTGGAATTGGCCTATGCCCCGCCATACGGCTCGGCCAAAGATCCGTTAAACATGCTGGGCTATACGGCTTTAAACTATATGGAAGGTATCACCCAAACTATCCAGTGGCACGAATTGGCAGATAAAATGGCCCAGGGCTGTCAGCATATCGATGTTCGTTACCCCCTGGAAAGGTCGGCAGGATTTATCAAGGATTCCATCCACATCCCCGTTGATGAACTGCGTAAAAGGATACATGAACTGGATAAGGATCGATCCTATATCGTCAGCTGCAGCATGGGTATCAGAGGGTATATTGCCGAACGTATCCTGCGGCAGCACGGTTTTAAGGTCGTGAGTCTGGATGGTTCTTTTGAACTATATGCAGCCGTCAGACCCGGAGATATCGTCAAAAAATAATCAATATATTTATGAGAAATGAATATAGGAGGGAGTGATAAAGATAATAATGAATGACAGGCGGTTTTGTTCTATTCGCTGAACTTCATCGACAAGGAGTGATAAATGTGAGCAATTATGATGTAGTCGTAATTGGAGCCGGAAATGGCGGTTTGACCGCAGCCTGCAGCCTGGCACAAAGAGGCGCCAGGACTCTGCTCCTGGAAAGGCATAATGTTCCCGGCGGTTGTGCCACCAGTTTTCGCCGCGGTCGTTTTGAATTTGAAGTAGCTCTCCACCAGTTGAGCGGCCTGGGTACCAAAGAAAAACCCGGCCCGCTATTTAATGTTCTGGATAGATTAGGAGTGGTGGATAAACTGGAATGGATCGAGATGGACAATCTATATCGACTGGTGATCCCCGGCCAAATCGATATAACTTTAAAAGCTGACCGGGAAGCCTGCATCAGTACTTTACAGGAAAGCTTTCCGGCAGAAAAAGAACAGATAACCGCTTTTTTCGATCTGGTTTATAAGTTTTGCCTGGAGTTTTTTTCTACCTTCCGGGATCCGGAGGCCAATGCGGAAAACCATCCCCTTTATTTTAAATATGCCCTGCAAAACACCAGTACAGTCCTTGATGAATATTTTACCGACCCGGTGCTAAAGCTGGTTTTATCAACCTACTGGGGTTATGTAGGCGTACCTCCCAGCCGCCTGACCTTTGCCGATATGGCCATATTGCTCTTTGCCTATATCGAATTGAAACCCGGCCATTTGAAAGGCGGGTCCCAGGCATTATCAACTGCCATTCTGGAAGAATTCCTGGCAGCGGGGGGAGTGGCCCGGTTTAACTGCGGCGCCGAGAAGATCCTGGTGGAAGACGGTAGGGTCACCGGCGTTGTCACCGCAGACGGCGAAACCATCCCGGCTGATTATGTAGTCTCCAATGCTTCCACCATAACTGTTTATACCGAGATGATCGACCCGGAACATGTGCCCGCTGAACAGTTTGAAATCCTGGGCGGCAGCACCATCGGTCCCTCTTCACTGACCCTGTATATAGGTTTGGATTGTGAACCCTCGGCAGTGGGGATCGATGAAACCACCAACTTCATTGGGACCGGGGCTGACCCGGATGATGTTTTCGCTTCTTTTCGGGAAATTGACACAATTGATAATTATGTCCTTTTATCCTGCTACAATGTTTCCGACCCGGAGGCTTCCCCACCGGGAACTTCGCAAATCGCTGTCGTTGATCTGAAATATGCCGAGCCCTGGCTGGAACTGCCCCCCCATCAATACTATGAGCAAAAATATGCCGTGGCAGATAAACTCCTCGAGCAAATCGAAGCTGTTTTCCCCGGCTTCCGGGAACATATTGAGGAAATAGAAGTGGCCACCCCCCTGACCCATATTCGTTATCTGGCTGCACCTGGGGGCGCCATCTATGGTTTTGACCAATTTGCCAAAGACTCCAATATGTTTATTCCCCCCCAATCTCCCATCAAAGGCCTGTATTTTGCCGGAGCCTGGGCAGGTATGGGCGGTTTTCAGCCCACCCTCAGTTCCGGCATTTCCGCCGCCAGACAGGTGATTAAAAAATTGCGGGCCCAGGAGGAGGTATAAAGATGAGAAAAAGTGAACGTGAAAGAATAGAAGGCTACCAGGAAATCGCCCGTGAAATTGAGATCTGCCGCAAATACGGCATTGACTATAACAGTCAGCGGGGAAAATGGATGGCAGCAGTGGAAAGACTGCATCCCCGCCGCTTAAAACTGCGGGTGTCAGAAATCATCCCTGAAACCGCTGCCATCACCACATTGCGCCTGGTACCTGCCCAGGGGTATCTGCCCCCTTTTCAGGCCGGTCAATACATCAATTTACTGGTAGAAATCGACGGAATCCGGACCGGCAGACCGTATAGCATTTCGTCCCCGCCCAATCAGATGGCTTATTATGATATTACCATCAGAAGAATCCCGGAAGGTTTTGTTTCCGATTATCTGCTGGATCGGGTTCAGGTGGGAGATATTCTGGAATCAACCG
>JAAYZA010000377.1 GCA_012515055.1 Syntrophomonadaceae bacterium
ATTTACAGATTTTTAATTTTTTCATTTCCGTCCTCTTGCTTAACAAACAAATCGGACAGATAAATAAGCAAAAGACTGCACTGGAAAAACAAAAAAAGCTGGAAGCACCTGAGGGGGATATTCCCGTTAAAAAAAGACAGCTTTTAAAAGCGGGAAACGTGGATCCGGGTGTCAAACATTTGACCGAGGACCCTTATTTATCTGCCTATGATTTAGAAGATTTCCCCCGTTTAAAGCGTTTTGTTGACATACATTTCACTCAGAAGCCGGCGATCTGTATAGAACGTGCCGCCATTATGACTGATTGGTTCAAAGCAAACGGTTTTGAAACCGACGCGGACGGAAAACCCTGGGAACCAGTACTGAGGCAGGGATATGCCTTGAAGAATTTGCTGGAGAAAAGAAAAGCTATTATCCATGAAGATGATCTGATAGCCGGCACCACCACCACCAAGGAAATTGGGGTGCCCTTATATCCGGATGCCCAGGGCACATTACTCTGGGGGGAATTGCTCACCCTCCCTTATCGTAATTTAAATCCCTACGACATCACTGATGAAGAAATTAACCAGCTTCATCACAATATTTTTCCTTTCTGGCTCCATAGGAATTTCCGGGAATGGGTGAGAGAAACCTATGATGAACCTTTGTGTCAACAGCTGGATGAACGCTGGGCAGTCAATTTCCTGTGGAAATCGGTTTCTTTATCCCATACGATAATTGATTATCCGAAATTATTGAGTCTTGGTGCCCGAGGTATTATAGAGGAAATAGAAGCCGAACTGGCTGCCGATACCGGGGCAGATCAATTGAAAAAGGATACTCTTCAGGCTATGATCCTGTGTTATGAAGGATTAATAAGTTATGCCCGGAATCTTTCCCGTCAGGCTAAAACTGAGGCGGAAAATGCCCCTGATCCCCACAGAAAAAAAGAGCTGGAACGCATAGCGGAAATAACGGCCCGGGTTCCTGAATTTCCTGCTCAGACTCTGGACGAAGCTGTCAATGCTGTATGGATCCATTGGGTAACGGTACACATGGAAAACACCAATGCCGGTTTTTCCCTGGGCCGCATGGACCAATGGCTGCAGCCCTATTTCGAAGCTGATCTGGCCCAAATAACTTCACCCGAAGAGAAAAGGTCCTATATCGAATATGCCATCGAACTGGTCGGCTGTTTCTATATGCGCTGCACTGATCATCTGCCCACGATTCCTGATATAGGTAATTACCTTTTCGGGGGCAGTTCTTCTGATCAGGCCATAACTTTAGGCGGAGTGACACCGGAGGACGAAGACGCGGTTAATGATATGACCTATATCTTCCTGAAGGTCACTGAAATGCTGGCCATCCGCGATCCCAATGTCAATGCCCGTTTTCATAATGCCAGGAACAGTGAAACTTATATGAAACGTCTGTGCGAAGTAAATTATAATACTACTGCAACACCTTCCATTCATAATGATGAAATGGTCATGGAATCACTGGCGGAATTCAATTATCCGCCGGAGCATCTGCGGGACTGGTCAGCAACAGGCTGTGTGGAGCCAACTCTATCCGGGCGTCATATAGGCCATACCAATTGCATGATGTTTAATATGGTGGCCGCATTGGAAATGGCACTTTATGACGGCTATCATCCCCTTATGCGCTGG
>JAAYZA010000329.1 GCA_012515055.1 Syntrophomonadaceae bacterium
AAAATGACCTTCCTGTAATTTAAAAAATAAACATAGTCAGTATAAACCATTTCAGATGCTATAAATAGTTTTGCTGGTAAGTAACCCGGTTTATTTATAATATAATCTGCACAATGTAAAAAGCCGGGTGCTTTATAAAAGCAGCCGGCTGGAAAGGAAAACCCAATTAATTGCGGATTAACAGTACCGGGCAATTGGCATGATGACTGACTACATTGCTGACACTGCCCAGCAGGATCTCGCTGAGGCCGGTCAAGCCGCGGCTGGCGATAACGATGGAATCAAATCCTTTAGAGTACTTGACGATTATAGAGGCTGGATTTCCCATGGCAATTTCGCTGGTAATGGTCACATTGCCCTGTTCTGCCATGTTTTTCAGACTGGCTTCGGCGTGCTGGATAATTTCGCCGGCGCTTTTTTGTACCAGATCCAGAATGTCGATGCCGGTAAAGGAATAGTCAGAAGGGCGGATAATATGCAACAAATGAATTTTGCCGCCATGCTGGGCAGCTAATCCTACGGCTATTTCTGCACTGTGCAGGGCCTGATCGGAACCATCGATGGGAACCAGAATATTGTGAAACAACATAATACAACCTCCTTTATCATATCCCCGGCGTTTTTTGATCGAATAAAAACCAGGCAGTTTGTCCGGCTGGATACTTCTGTTTTCATTATACGGGGAATAAGGGATTTATTCCAGCTTTTCCGCAGCCATGGTCCCATAAAATCATAGTCCCCCTGACAGGCATCTGCTGCCCCAAAATAATGGTGATTTTTTGTTTTAAACTGAATAGCCGATAAATCGACACTAACCGCGCAGGAAAAATAATAAAAGACAAGAGTTTCAAGAACATTCCGAATACGGGCAACAGTAACATTGGACAATATTATTGTGCTATAATATGATAACCAAAATAGTATCAGTAAACAGTACATAATCGAAAAACTGCGCATTATGGGGGGTGAATTGTTTTTTTGCGCTTATAGCCCTGTGATCAAGAGGGAAATCAAATCAAAACGGTAAAAAAAATAAGACGGAATTGAGGGGGACTCAGTTCTTGAATTGGGGGAAAAGATAATGGCGTCTAATTTTGCTTATTTAAACACACGTGATTTTGAATTTATTGCCCAGGAATGGCTGCCTACCGAGCAGGTTTTTGCTTACGAGGATTTTGCCGATTATTATTCCAAGGATGATGTCAGATCCATTTTGGAACCTTTCCGCAAGATGGTCAAAGAAGTCGTTGAACCTACCAACGAAGACGGCAACTCCAATCCCTGTACTTTTGCCAATGGCAAAGTAACTACTCCGACCTCCTTTGGACCGCTGTTCCATAAACTTCAGCAGGACGGCTGGGGAACCGCTAATATTGGTTATGGTGAAGATGCCATGACAATGCCGCAATTTCTTTTTGCTTTCTGTACGGAGATGCTGGGAGCAGGCAACCCCGCTTTCATGCCTTATATTGGGCTGACCACCGGTTCTGCTGAACTTATCGAGGCTTTTGCCGATGAAGATTTAAAAGAAATGTTCCTGCCCAAAATGATGGACGGTACCTGGGCTGGCACCATGTGTCTTACCGAGGCTACTGCTGGTTCTGACGTAGGTGATATCCTTTCCAAGGCTTATCCCACTG
>JAAYZA010000078.1 GCA_012515055.1 Syntrophomonadaceae bacterium
AAACCAGATACAGCCATCTTTTTTTCATCGCCCAAATCTCCTTTGCCTCTTTGTTAAATATATCTACTGAGTTCCGGGCAAAAACTTGCAGGGAGAAAGGGGTCATGTGCTGCAGGAGCAATCATTGTATTCCGGAAAAGCCCGGTCTTCTGCTGGTGGTATGGAGTAAGGCTGAACTCTGGCCAAAGGCTTTTACTATGGATTTATCCAGTGGATAGACCCTCGCCTTTATCTCTTTTCCTCCACACAAGGATCTGCTCCTGCTGATATATTGGCGGAATGACAATGTAGGGGCCGACGCCTCTGTCGACCCGCGGGTTCAAAGGAAAAAGGAGCCATGGGGACTGAACCATTGTCCGCAGCGAAGCGGAGCCGAAGGGGAAGTAGTGAGGCGTGAGGAGTGAGGCGTGAGGCGAGCCCGCGCTGACGCGCGGTTGTAGGGGACGATGCCTCTGTCGGCTCGGGGGTCCAAAGGAAAAAGGAGCCATGGGGACTGAACCATTGTCCGCAGCGAAGCGGAGCCGAAGGGGAGACAGATGAAACGTCCCCCCTGTCTTACCCCCTGTCTTACATGAACATGCTGAAGCCTTCTATCTCCCGGTCTTCCTGGGTGATGGGAATCCCGGCGGCTTCGATGGCTCGCGGGACCCGGTCAAAATTATTTATTATAACACCGCCAAATTGGTCACTGAACCAGATATAAATCGGTTTGCCGGCTATGCCGGTGATTTCCAGGCCTCCGTATGCTGCGGTGGCAGACAGCAAGGCGGTACCGGCTGGCTGGGTGGATGTGCCTTTGCCGCTTAATATGCTTATGAATGCCAGGGCTAAAAATAGTTTCCGGAACCAGCCGGGATTTCTTAATGAGATCACTTCTACTGCTTTCATTTCGTCGAAACGACATTCCCGTATGCCTTTAAAACTTAAAATATAAAGGGCTTCCGGGGTGATTTCTATGCGGAAGGATGAATACCAGGCATTATAATAAATTATAATTACGGCGAAGAGGGCCATTAACCACATAACCAATGTAATGGGCCACAGATCGGTAAAGGCCTGCACTGTCCCGCCATTGATCAGGAAGGGTAAGCCATAAAAGGGTACTAAAAGGATTACTGCCACAATATCTCCGGCCACCATACTGGCAGTGGTATAGCTGATATCATCCGGCAGTCTTTGCCGGCGGGGCAATAATATATAAAGCAGCACTGCCAGGGCCATTATAATAATACCAGTAGTGCGATAGGGATGGTATATCCACCCCGGCGCCACCCGGTAGGGTGATGACATGGCTCCCACACTGGTTTTATAATCCTGGTAACGCAGTTGCAGATAAATACGTTGATCCCCCCGGGCAGTCATGACATAAACGGATTTCCCGTCCACCGGCATCAGACCCCACTGGGAATAAGGTATTTCATCCAGTTTAAAATACACGGCAGCTGGCAGCAACGGAGCAAAATAAGAGTTTTTAACTTCATCACTGATTCGGCTGCCATAAGTTG
>JAAYZA010000119.1 GCA_012515055.1 Syntrophomonadaceae bacterium
CAGATAACCGTTTAACTCGGCCACTTCCAGATGACTTAAAAAGCCGACTGTTCCCATGTTGATACCCAAAACCGGAGTTTGCTTCAGAGCATATTGTCTCGAAGCGCGCAATATAGTGCCGTCCCCCCCCAGAACAATTATCAGATCAAGTTGTTCAGGGATTTGATTGCTTATATCAACAGCGCCATTATCAATTATAACATCTGCTTCAAGTTCTTTAAGTTTAAAGGCAATTTCCTCTGCCATTAACTTGGTTGATTCTTTAAAACGGTTATTGACTAATAGTACCTGCATACTAAACCCCCAGCTTTTGATGTGCCGTTTCGACTGTGTTTTCAATACAATTGTCCAGACCATTTAAATTATCCTGTTCCTTGCTGAGCAGGATAAAATATTCGATATTCCCCTGTGGTCCTTTAATAGGAGACCAGGTCATATTAATGCAAAAAAGCCCCGCCTGATTGGCACTTTTTATACTGTTTTCCAGTACCTGCTTATGAACCATTTTATCTTTAACAACACCTTTTTTGCCAATCTTATCACGACCTGCCTCAAATTGGGGTTTGATCAATGATATTACCTGTCCGGTGTTTTTTATTCCTGCCTGGATGACGGGGAAAACTCTGGCGGTGGAAATAAAGGCTACATCGATTGTAACAATATCAACTAATTCTTCCAATTGCCCGGGATCAAAATAGCGTATATTCGTTCTCTCAATATTGACCACCCGCGGATCGTTGCGCAAAGTCCAGTCTAATTGTCCATAGCCCACATCCAGGGCGAAAACTTTGCGGGCCCCATGCTTTAGTGCACAATCAGTATAACCCCCTGTGGAAGCACCTACATCCCATACAACTTTATCCTGGAAGTCTATGGCAAAAGCCTGAATGGCTTTCTCCAGTTTAATTCCTCCCCGGCTTACATAGGGAAGACGGGTCGGCTTAATTTCAATTGTTTCACTTTCGTCGACATGGGTTCCGGGTTTGTCCACAATTTTTCCGCTGATACTCACCTCGCCAGCCAATATCATGCCCCGGGCCTTCTCCCTGCTGGGAGCCAGGCCCTGCTGATGCAGCAAAATATCCAATCTAATTTTCGCCACTCTTATATAACCCCACAACTTTTCTTTGTTTCAGTAAAAAAGGCCAGCGCAAAACTATTTTTTCTGCTATTGAAGAGGCATCCATGTTTAAAAAATCCAGTAATAATTCTATTTTGCCATGCTCGACAAATTCATCAGGTAATCCGCATCTTAATATATCAGCACTGATATTTTCATCAGTTAATATTTCAACAACGGCACTGCCAAATCCCCCCGCCAGGCAGCCATCTTCTATGGTAACCAATCGCGTAGTATGC
The DNA here is from genome assembly GCA_012515055.1 of Syntrophomonadaceae bacterium. Classification (GTDB taxonomy): domain Bacteria; phylum Bacillota; class Syntrophomonadia; order Syntrophomonadales; family Syntrophomonadaceae; genus UBA1368. The sequence goes on from JAAYZA010000119.1 coordinate 1,360, forward strand.
AAGGAGGCCTTTATTATAAGCTCTTTATCCAGTGGTTTAATAAAGCGGGCATTGATCAGGCAGCAATTTATCCCCTGTTCATGTAATGTTTTTTGAATTTCTTTCCCCAGCGATACACCGCGCCCTATGGCAATGATAGTCAAATCATCACCGACCGTGATTATTTCTCCCCTGCCGACTGGAAGTGCTGCCGGTTCCTGGTCAACTGGCACTCCGTCACCAACACCCCGCGGATACCTTATGGCAACCGGACCTTCCAACTGACAGGCAGTATGAAGCATATTAAACAATTCATTTTCATTGGCGGGGGCCATTAAAGTAAAATTAGGAATGTTTCTTATAAAGGACATATCAAATACGCCATGATGGGTAGGACCATCCTCACCCACTATCCCGGCCCGGTCCACAGCCAATAGCACCGGCAAACTCTGTAAGGCAATATCCTGTATAAGCTGATCATAAGAGCGCTGCAAAAAGGTGGAATATATGGCTACCACCGGCCTGAGACCAGCCCGGGCCATCCCTGCCGCCATGGTAACCGCGTGTTGCTCACAGATTCCCACATCAAAAAATCGTTCGGGATACTGACGGGCAAATCTGGCCAATCCTGTGCCATCTGACATTGCCGCGGTGATTGCCACCAATCTTTGGTCCTTACTGGCCTGTTTTAACATAAAATCACCAAAAACCTCGGTATAAGTTTTAATGGCGTTTTTAAAGGGGTTGCCGGTTTCTATGTCAAATGGACCGATGCCATGAAAAATACGGGGGTTCTTGAAGGCTGGTTCATATCCCTGGCCTTTTTGTGTGATCGCATGGATGAAAACAGGTCCTTTCATTCTACGGGCATTGCCCAGCACCTTGTTTAATTCGGACAAATCATGACCGTTGACCGGCCCGATATAAGTAAAACCCAGTTCTTCAAATATTTTGCCCGGCACCATCATAAATTTCAGCATGTCTTTGAAACGCAAAGCGGCCCTGGCAATACCCGGTCCAATGACAGGAATCTTATGCAGTACTGTCTCGATCTCCTCTTTGGTCCGGGAATAAGATGGGTCAGTTCTCAGCCGGTTAAGATATACTGACATGGCACCTACATTCTTTGATATGGACATTTCATTATCATTAAGCACAACGATCAGATCCCGGCCTTCCTGCCCCGCATGGTTCAAAGCCTCAA
>JAAYZA010000340.1 GCA_012515055.1 Syntrophomonadaceae bacterium
GCCCAGATCGTATATTTACCCGGTCCAAAACGCAGGGGAATGTCGATGGAGAACTTCCCGTCAATGACCTCCGCGCTTTGCACTTCCACTTCCTCCTCGGGACCGCGGACGCAAAACCACACCTTATCTATTTTCGCTGTCCCGCTGATGGGTAATTTGCCATGTACTTCCAGACCGCTGGAGGGCGGGGTCATTATCTGGATCTCATTGGTGGTAAAACCAATTGAATAACTTGCCAGAGCAGAGGGAGTTACTATCAGACTGAAGCATATCGCTATAAGGGTTATTAAAATCGTCTTTTCTTTGATAGTTTTTTTCATAAATTCTCCCTCCAATTCTTCTCCCAACAAAAAAACCTGCCCGACAGTTGTCGGGCAGGTTATAAATCATTATAAATCCGGCAACTGGCTGGCTTAGCGGATATACCGCTTTAGCCCCTTTAGTTTTGCGTCACCGCCTTTCAGCGGTTTTGCCCTTATCAAATTGTTTGTAGCTGATAAAACAAAAAAACCTGTCCGCCAGTTGGCGAGCAGGTTATTCCTCACTGCAACTGGCTGGCTTAACGGAATTTCCGTCTTAGCCCCTTTAGCTTTGCGCCACTACCTTTCGATAGTTTTGCCCATTTCGGATGGTTTTTTATTTTATTTTAAACCAAGTAAAAAATCTGTTCACCAGTTGGCGAACAGATAATTAATCCTCTTATCGCTGGCAACTGGCTGGCTTAACGGATATTCCGCCTTAGCCCCTTTAGTTTTGCGCCGCTAGCTTTCGCTAACTTTGCCTTTTTACTTACTACCATTTTACGCCAATGAGGTTTTTTGTCAATAAGATATTTTAAAACAATTTAAATATTTATACGAATGTTTTATATTTTGGGAATATTCCGACAGGTATATTGGTTTCTTTCGCGAATAAGTATAACAAATCAGCATCTTGATAACTTTGAAGAAAGGAAGTGCATTTAATGGGTTACACTGACGAAGGTGCGCAGTTAAAAGGTTTTATCAATGATTCCCTCCCCCTTATATCGGATTATGTCAAGAAAGGGGCCCGTGAAAGACCCCATCATACCGCATTAATATCCGGAGATAAACGGATATCCTACGCGGAATTTGCCGATCAGACAGAAAAACTGGCCTGTTATCTTCTTAAAACCGGGGTTGCCAAAGGAGACCGAATCGCTTACCTTTCCATTCCCCGCCCGGAGTTCTTTTATTTATACATGGCCGCAGCCCGTATTGGAGCAATAATTGTCGGTATTGGAACCCGCCAGGCGGACAAGGAAATCGAATATGTCCTGAATAATTCCGGCGCCTCCTATGTATTCACACTGCATTCCATGTATGAATTCGATTATCAAGAAAGATTTTCCGTGATACTCCCTGACTGCCCCAGTGTAAAAGGATTAGTGATACTAGGCGGCGCAGCCCGGCTGGAAAATGCCCTTTCTTTCGATGAAATAATGAAGGGTGATTATAGCGAATACCAGGAAGCCTTGTTGGAAAGGGAAGCACAGATAAACACTCATGACGGGCTTATTATTGTCTACACTTCCGGCAGTACCGGGGTGCCCAAAGGTGCTTTGATGTCCCATCAGAATATTATTCACATGAGCCTGGTGGAGATTGGCATGTGCGGTGCCGTCCCCGAAGATATCTGGCTCAATCATCTGCCCGTCAACCATGTCAGCGGTGCTACCGAAGTTGGCGCAACATCAATCATCGGCAATTGCACACAGATTCTGGAGCCCTTTAATCCACAAAAAGCACTGGAGCTTATCCAACACCATCAGGTAACAATACTTGGTCAGGTCCCCACCATGTTTGCTATGGAATTCGCCCTGCCTGATTATGATAAATATGATCTGTCATCATTACGGATTGTGGTAATCAGCGGCGCACCTGCTCCCATGGAAACACTGATAAAAATGCGGGAGACCATGTGTGACAATTGTTATAACTGCCTGGGACTTACGGAGGTGTCGGGGCTGATAACCTATACCGATCATGGGGCCAGCCTGGAGGAACTCAACCTTACAGTGGGGAAAGTGGCCCCCGATTTCGAGTTGAAATTGGTCGATGAACTGCGCCGGGAACTGCCGGCTGGAGAAATAGGAGAGATAGCTTATCGGGGTACTTCAGTTATCAAAGAATATTTTAAACTCCCCGAGGCAACTGCCGCTGCTTTTGATGATGAGGGCTGGTTTTATTCCGGTGACCTGGCCATGTTCGATGAAGACGGAAACCTGCGGATGGTAGGACGATCAAAGGAAATGTATATCACTAATGCCGAGAATGTTTACCCCGCCGAAGTCGAGGATGCCATAATGCGTTTTCCCGGAGTAATGCTTTGTGCCTGTGTGGCAGTCCCGGATAAAAAGGCCGGCGAAATAGGCCGGGCCTATATAGTCCCCCTCCCCGGCCACCAAATAGATGTTGATGAACTAAAAGAATTCCTGAAAGGATATTTATCCCATTTCAAAATACCCCGGGAATACGTTTTCCGCGATATACTTCCCATGACTATGCTGGGTAAAATCGAAAAGAAACTCCTGCGTCAGGAAGTAGAGGCAGAAATAGCTGCCCGGCAAGAGGCCGAATAAATTTTAAACAGATGAGGTGTTAATATGCGTTTAAAAGACAAGGTTGCTATTATAACCGGAGCCGGCCAAGGAATCGGGGCGGCAATCGCCAGAAGTTTTGCAGCGGAAGGAGCAAAACTGGTTATTGCTGATCTGGATGAAGCCAATATCGGGTCAATGGTTGAGGAAATAGAAAAAAACCAGGGAGAGGCCCTGGGTTGTTTAGCAGATGTTACTGACAGAAGCGCCGTAGCAGAAATGGTGAAAAACGCCCTGGACAGATTCGGTACTATTGATATCCTGGTCAATAATGCCGGTGTGGCCAGGGACGCCATGCTGCACAAAATGGACGCCGCTGATTGGGATCTGGTCATGGATGTAAACACGAAAGGGGTCTTTAACGTGACCCGGGAAGTGGTTCCCATCATGCGGGAGAAAAAAACCGGACGGGTCATCAGTATATCTTCTGCCAGCCGCTTTGGTAATGCAGGTCAATCCAATTACGCTGCCAGCAAGGAAGCAATTGTCGGCTTTACCCGCGCCCTGTCCTGGGAGCTGGGACCCAAAGGAATCACCATCAATGCCGTTGCTCCGGGAACCATCATGACTGATATGTACTGGCAAATACCCGAAGGCACCCGGGAAGTTATGAAACTCATCACTCCCCTGGGCCGGGCCGGCACCCCGGAAGAAGTTGCCAGCCTGTGCCTTTTCCTGGCCAGTGATGAATCCTCATATATAACCGGTCAGGTGATCCATGTTGATGGCGGTATATTCAGACCCTAGAAGTTTAATAAAAAAAGGAGGGCAGAATTATAATTTCTGCTCTCCTTATTATTCGCTATCCGCCTCTATTGGGCTGTTTTCACCCTGGTCCCCGCTGATATTTGGGTGCCAGCTTCCTTGATTATCAAATCCCCTGCTTCAATGCCGTTTAAGATCTCTATGTTTTCATTATCATACAAACCCGTATCAACTGCTTTAACAACCGTCCTGCCATTAACAACGGCCATGACTTCCTGCTGGTCATCCTGATTGGTCCTTACGGCACCCCGGGGCAAAAATAATACATTTTCCTTCCTGACTGTCTGAATTTCAGCCCTTACTTCAAAACCCGGTTTTAAATGAGCCGCCTCCGGCAGGTTTATAAGGACCGGAACTCTCCGCTGGATAACACCCAAAGCTGACAGTTTTTCTTCCGCCTGGGGATATATCCTGACAACCTGTCCCGACAAAATAGTATTGCCCAGCACCGGAGCGGTGATCAGCACCGTCTGACCTTCCGCAATTTCTGCAATATCATCACTTAAAACATCGGCCATTACCTCCAGCTCTCCGGCCACAGCCACTCCGGCAACAGCGGTTCCCGCAGCTATGATCTGTCCCTCTTCACAGGCCAGATACATGAGCTTTCCTGCAAAAGGACATTTAATGGTAAGCCTTTCCTGGTTATCCCGGGCAATCTTTAATGCCTCCGCCAGGCTTTCTTCCTGCAGCCGGTAATAACTCATGCTGTTATTCAGGTCTTCTAAACTCTTCTGAAGTTTTTCCGCTGCCAGGATGGCATTATCATATTCAGCCAGACTGGCACCTCCGGCTTTATATAATGCTTCGATCCGGGCAAGTTGTTTTTTTGCTGCAGTAAATTCGGTGTTAATACCGGCTAGGGAGGCTTGCTGAGCAGCGATGGCCGCTTTGACCTGGGCCAGCTGAGTTTGAGCATTGCTGATAGTCAATACGATTTCGGGATTATCCAGGACAGCAATTATCTCGTCCTGCTGTAATGCCTCTCCGGCCTCAACGGGAATAGATATGATCTTGCCCCCGGTTTCCGTGTATAGATCACGGGCAGTCCTGGCATTGACGATGCCATTTTCCACCACCATCCTTTGAATAGTCCCCTTTTCAGCTGTAATGGTCTGTACTTCCGGCACGTTGCCTGATAAATAAGCAGCCACAACCAGGATTAAAATCACTCCCCCCAGAACCCAATATAATCTTTTGTTCTTCTTCATGTTGTTCCTCCCTTAATCGCGATTTTTCAGCACTTCGACCAGATCAAGCCGATCTATCCCCCGCACAGCTATTTTATAAGCTAAAACAACAAAGACTGCCACCCCCAGCGCTGACAGCAGATATGACAGGGGGTAAACGGCGGCCGGCATATCATAGAGTTCATTGCTCAGGGATGTCAAATAAACCCTGGTCAAAATTCCCCCCGCCGGCAATCCGATAATCAGTCCCAGTATCAATTGCAGTAAATTCTCCTGCAGTATTATTCTGGATACCTCAGAAGATTGAAAACCAATAACTTTTAAGGCGGCAAATTCCTGTTCCCTTTCATGGAAACTAATGGTGGAAGAATTATATATTATGGCAAATCCCAGTATGAGTGCAAACAAGACCAACATTCCGACAATAAAGATAGTCGGCTCCATCATGGACATAATGTTTTCCCGTTCTTTTTCCCGATTCAGCAGGGAAGAGACCTTCAGCATTGCATTGATATCTTTTTCCACCCGTTCTTCCTGCCCCGGCCTTATTTTGACCATTGCTCCCGTCACCAGGCCCGCTTCTTTTATGATCCGGTTCGCTGCTGCCAGATTCAAATAGGAACCGCCGCCAAACATCTGAGTGTTGACACCGGCAATTTTAACTTTTTCAATATGTTTGGGCCCCTGGGGCAAAAGTGTTTCAATTGTCACTTCATCACCGGCCATGACCCCTAATTTTACCGCGGTGTTTTTATTGATCAGTATTCCCGCTTCCGGCAGTTGAACTGGCTGATTATTGGTATCAAACACATGCTTTAATTGCATATCAAGGGGATAGGCGGTCAAGAGTTCATTTTCACTGCGCCCCTGATAAGATATTTTCACCGGCAGATCAAAATAACCTTCTACCCTTTCCACCCCATTTAGGCGGCTTAGTTCCAGCAATTCACTGGTTTTAAGGGGATGGGCAAAGCTTACCTGCAGATCATAGGTCCGGTCCAGATCAAAATGCCGGGCCATCATATAATCAACTGAATCATTGGTCCCCAGAGCCATAATCATAAGGATGACAGCAAAAATTGTTCCCAGCAATGTGACCGCAAAACGTCCCCGGTTCCTCCTGATACTGCGCAGGCTCATTTTCCATTGGGGGGAGAGTCTGGACCAAATAGAGGCTGCTGTTTCCAGAAGACTATGGCTCCCAATTTTGGGCGTCTCCGGACGCATGGACTCGGCCGGCTGGATGCCGGTAACGGCGTTTGCTGCACTCCATCCAGCGGCAGCTGCAATTATAATGCTCAGCAAAAATGCATTGCCTATCACCGGTAGATTATAGCCCAGAATCTTTTCCGGCAAATTAAAATATAAAGCAAACATATCCGTTATATAACCGGATAGTAAAATGCCAAAAATGGTGCCAGTCAGGGCACCGCAAAAACCAACCAGTAAAGAATAAATAATATAATGGCTTTTAATTTCCCGGCTGGTATAGCCCAGGGCCTTCATTATCCCGATCTGGCTGCGCTGAGTTTTGATCATCCTTCTTATAATTACAAATTGTATGGCAGCAGCAATGAGCAAAAATATCACCGGCAATACACCAGCAATCGATTTAAGACCATCTATCTCTGCTTCCAGCATAGCATGGCTGATTTGATCATCGCGGGGATAGGAGGCCAGCAAACCGTAAGGTGAAAGGATCTCCTCTATTTCTTTTATCGTCCGCTCTTCATCCAGTCCGGGGTCAAATCTGATTAAAACTTGATTTATCTGCCCGGACATATTAAAAGCTTGCTGCACCTGCCGCTGGGGCAGCATGATTATGCCGAAGGTTTCAGGATCAGGAAACATGGTCACGGCATCCTTGACCACATATATAAATTCCGGGCCGGTGGCTGAACCTACCACCCTGATATTAATCTGTCTGCCGTCTTTGACTATACTGATACTATCCCCGGGGATGAGTCCATTGGCCGCCATGAACTGAGGATCGACCACCGCCTCCATTTCCCCGCCGGAGGAGCCCGAAGAAAATATTCTTCCCGTCAACATATAAAGCTTGTTAAGACCTTCTTTATCTTCCGGTTCATATGTAACAATCCGCGCCGTAGCACGGGAATCATCTGTTTTGATGAGGGCCAGATCTTCTGTGATCCGGCCGCTGACCCGGTCAACACCCGGAAGGTTTTCGATTTGCTTCGTAATCCGTTCCGGTGCTTTTACTACCTGGAAATAATAATCAGCAAAATCCTTTTTAGCATAAAAATCCTGCTGGCTCTTTTGCAGGTTCTGATAACTGTTACTCATGGCTATATACAACATGATACCAATTGCCACAACGGAAACCACCGCTATAAACTGGCCCTTCCTCAGAATGAGACTGCGTAATAGTTTCCTGGTCAAGGTGTTCATTACCATTCAATCCTTTCCGGATCAATCGGATTGGCGTTAACTGTTACATCAGCGATTTCGCCGCTGCGCATGCGCATTACACGGTCACCCATGGCACCAATTGCCGTGTTATGGGTAATAAGGATAACTGTGCATCCGTTTTTTTTGTTGATTTTTCTGATCAGAGACAAAATCAGGATGCCGGTCTTATAGTCCAGGGCCCCGGTGGGCTCATCGCAAAGGAGCAAACGGGGGTTTTTCACTACCGCCCGGGCGATGGAAATGCGTTGTTGCTCTCCGCCGCTTAATTGGGAAGGAAAACTATCTTTTCTGTCCAGCAATTCGACTTCCCGCAGGCATTCTTCTGCTGAAAGGGGCCTATCAACTAATTCTGCCGCCAGTTCAATATTCTCTGCGGCAGTCAAATCGGAGATCAGATTATAAAATTGAAAAACAAAACCAACTTTATTGCGGCGAAAAAGGGTGAGTTTGTTGTCGGCAGCAGTGCTTAAATCCTGCCCCTCGAATATAACCTTGCCCTGGGTGGGCAGATCCATCCCCCCCATGATATTGAGCAAGGTGCTCTTCCCTGATCCGCTGGGACCCAGTATTACTACCAGTTCACCCTCGTAGAATTCTATGGTGGTGGGTTTCAGTGCCTTTACTTCAATTTCTCCCATGGTGTAGGTTTTTTCTACTTCTATCAACTGCATGATGGTGTTGTTCTGCATACAAATCTCCTTGATACCATATATTTTTAAAGGATAAGAGTATCGCGACCGCATCCGCCCAACTACTGAATAATCCTCAGCCCTGGTTTTATTTTAGCATACTGTTGAAAGGCTTAATAAAACTAGTTTATCCAAATTACTGCATCGGTAATTGAGCCTTCTTTTTGATTATGTTAAAATATATTCCATGACAGCTGTATTTGTTTGGCCAGGGAGGTTGTTTTAATGAAAAGAATTGGACTTTATCTGCTGACTAATATATTAGTCCTTACTACTATCGTTATCGTTACATCAGTGCTGGGTGTCAACCGCTATCTTACTGCCCAGGGAATAGATTATTTCAGTCTGCTTATTTTTGCTGCTATAATAGGTTTTACCGGTTCTATCATTTCTTTGCTCATGTCCAAAAACATGGCCAAAAGCATGATGCGGGTCAAGGTTATAAACCCCCAGGGCAGCTTGAGCGGA
>JAAYZA010000252.1 GCA_012515055.1 Syntrophomonadaceae bacterium
AGATAAATAAATAATTACTTATGTGCTTATACAGCATAATAACCCTGGCAGAAAAATATAATCTATAAATGATTTTTCTGGGAGGGAAAGTTAAATGAATTACAGGAGAAAAGTGCCTTTAATCCTTCTGCTGCTCTTTGTAGTCGTATGTATATCTCCGGCGCACCTTCAGGCTGAAGAACTGCCCGCTGTCACTGCCGAAAGTTATGTGCTGATGGATGCCGATTCCGGCCGTATCCTGCTGGCCAGGAATGAACATAAACGATTGCCGCCTGCCAGCATGACCAAACTGATGACTTTGATTCTGGCCGCGGAAGCCCTGGAGGAAGGCCGGGCCGACTTGAAAGAAGAGGTGACAGCCAGTGAAAATGCCTGGAAGCTGGGGGGGTCACAAATTTACCTGGAAATCGGAGAGAAAATGACTTATGAAGACATGCTGATTGCCATTGCCGTTGGATCTGCCAATGATGCCTGTGTAGCAGTAGCAGAACATTTGGATGTGACCCATGAAGCTTTCGTGGAAAATATGAATCGCAAAGGCCGTTTGCTGGGAATGAAAAACACAAACTATATCAACTCATATGGGCTGCCAGCGGATAAACATTATTCAAGTGCTTATGACATGGCACTCCTGGGTCGCTACGCTTTGGGCCTGGATAAGATTCTGGAGTATTGTGCCATTAAAGAATACAAACTTCGTCAGGGGGAGTTTGTGTTATATAACACCAATAAACTGCTCTGGTGGTATGAAGGGACCGATGGCTTTAAAACCGGATGGACCAATGAAGCCCGGTACTGTCTGACTGCTACTGCCAAACGGGATGGCTTAAGGCTCATAGCTGTTGTGATGGGATGTCCGGAGCCCCGGGGCAATTTCCAGGATACCATGAAAATACTGAATTATGGGTTCACCAAATATACCTATAAATCATTTTTCGATAAAGGGAGCATATGCGGAACGGTTAAAGTGGGCAAAGGCAGCCAGGACATCATTGAAGTAAAAGCGGAAGAAGATGTGGGCTCAATTGCTGAAAAAGGGAAGGAAAAAGGGATAATAATTGATAAAAGAATCCTTCCCTATGTGAATGCCCCCATAAAAGAAGGCCAGAAATTGGGTGAGATAAGGGTTTACAACGATGGTGAATTATATAAAGCGGTAAATATGCTGGCAGTGGAGGATCTGCCCCGCTCAGGATGGTTTAAGGGGATATTGAAAATGCTTGCCGAAACCTATCTTTTATAGATGGAATTTTGTGGAAGGATTATCCTCCGGAGACATCGAACCTAATAAAAGGTTAAAAGGAGGATAATGAAAATTGGATATTGAACTTAAAATGATTAGAAATACGCTGATCATAAGGCTTCAAGGTGAATTTGATCTGGTAAATGCCGAAAATATTCGTAGTCTGATAGATGAAAAAATGCAGGAAAAACAAATAAATAATTTGATTTTGAATCTGAATAAGGTATCCTTTGTTGACAGCTCAGGGTTGGGGGTGATTCTGGGCCGTTATAAAAAAGTAAAAGCAAAAAATGGGCAGATGTATATTGTGGGTGCCCAACCAGTAGTTAAAAAAATATTAACCCTGTCAGGAATCAATAAACTGATCCCGTTGTTTTCCAACGAAAGGGAAGTGTTAAAAGTATAGGGAGGTGACACCAGCACCAGGCTGGTACAAGTATGGGAATTAAAAATTATGTTCATTTCGAATTTCAAAGCCTGCCGGAAAATGTTTCATTCGCCCGGGCATGTGTGGGTGCATTCGCCTCCCAGCTGGATTGCACCCTGGATGATATTGAAGAAGTAAAACTGGTGGTTTCAGAGGCGGTTTCCAATAGCATCATTCATGGATATCAAAATAAAACCAATCAAAAAATTGAAATCACAGTAACAATACATGAAAACCATGCCTTGGAAATGGTGATCAAGGACTATGGGATTGGAATAGAAGACATTGATCAGGCAATACAGGCCAACTATTCCAGTGATGCATCCCGGATGGGGCTGGGTTTTACTTTCATGCAATCTTTTACAGATGAAATGGAAGTTTTAAGTAAACCAGGACAGGGGACAAGCGTACGTTTGAAGCGCAGCTTTTTAAAAGAAACCGAAGCTTTTGCTTAAAAGGAGGTTGCTTATGACCTCTTTATATTCATTTGATAAGAATAATGACTTGATCCGTAAGGCTCAGCAAGGTGATAAAACAGCCCGGGAACAGGTTTATGAAACCAATGTGGGTCTGATATATATGGTTATGGAACGTTTCAGGAATTCTGCATATGATTACGAAGATCTTTTTCAAGTAGGTTCCATTGGCCTTTTGAAAGCCATAGACAAATTTGATTTCAGTTATAATGTCAGGTTTTCTACTTATGCAGTACCAATGATCATTGGAGAAATTAAAAAATTCCTCCGTGATGATGGCCTGGTAAAAGTACAGCGGGGAATGAAGGAGATTTCTTCCAAAGTGGCCTGGGCCCGGGAGAAATTAAGGGGAGAGCTGGGGTATGAACCTGGTATCCATGAAATCGCTGCCTTTTTAAATATCAGCAAAGAAGAAATAGTCATTGCCCTGGAAGCTTGCCAGAAGCCGGTTTATATAAATGATGTGGTACCGGGTGAAGAAAAGGAACACCTTTCTTTGCTCGATAAACTGGCCAAAGATGACAGCAATATGAATTTGCTGGAAAAGCTGGCATTGCGCGAAGCACTGGCCAAGTTGGATAAACGGGAAAGGGAAGTAATATTGCGCCGTTTTTTTAAAGACGAAACTCAAACGGCGATTGCTTATGATCTGGGGGTTTCCCAGGTACAGATCTCGCGTATTGAAAAAGGAGCATTAAGTAAACTGAAAAATATTCTTGAATAAAACCCTTTTTATTTACCCAGAATATAAGGTAATAAGAAAAAGGGGGCATTGCATTGCAAGTAAAAGTAGCTGAATTCGTCGGTGAATCAACCCGGGGATGGCAGGATGCCATTGAGAATGCTGTGTCAGAGGCATCGAGAAGTATGCGCAATATTTCTGGTGTTGAAGTATACAACTGGACTGCCAGCTGTCAGGATAATAAAATAGTCGAATATAAAGCCAATATCAAGATCGCTTACCTTGATTAAAAAGTCAGATATGGGCAAACAGCACCTGCCGGGTGCTGTTTTGTTTTGTATAAGTTATCAATATTATGAAAATAATATTGGGGAGGTGAATAATTTTGAACCGGCCCCGGAACGAAAAATTGAAGCAAGCTGAAGCGGCAGAATATAATTCTCTGGTTAACCAGATCAATCCCCGGCCTGCCTACTTTAAAAACGGTGTCTGGGCATTTGCTATTGGTGGTTTGATATGTATGATCGGGCAGATTATTATGAATGCTTTAGTTAAAAACGGAATGGAGTTAAAAAATGCTGGTTCCCTTACCTCCGTCAGCCTGATATTTTTAGCGGCCCTATTTACCGGCTGGGGATTTTATGATGAACTGGCTAAAAGGGCAGGGGCGGGAACTATCGTCCCCATTACCGGTTTTGCCAATGCTATCGTAGCTTCTGCCATGGAGTTCAAAAGGGAAGGATATGTCTTTGGCGTTGGGGCAAGGATATTTTCTGTGGCCGGCCCCACTCTGGTATTTGGTTTCATTATTTCTGTGATAATAGGGCTTATAAAAGTAATTATGGGTTAGGAGTAGAATTAATGTCAGCCAAGAAAAAAGGTCTGCAGAGTGTAGTCTTTTTAAACCCGCCGCGGCTGGCCTCCTGGGCCTCAATAGTGGGCCCTAAAGAGGGGGAAGGCCCCTGGGGCAATAGTTTTGATGTAAAAACCAGTGATTATCTTCTGGGAGAGCAGACCTGGGAGAAAGCTGAAAGTAAACTTTTGCAGGAAACTATTACCCTGGCCATGAGCAAAACAGGGTTGGGGGTCGATGCCGCAGAGGTTTTGCTGGCGGGGGATTTAATGAATCAGATCATATCGGCCAGTTTTGCCGCCCGGACTATAAACATACCCTTTCTCGGGTTGTATGGAGCTTGTTCCACAATGGCAGAAGCGCTGATTGTTGGGGCTATGCTCGTTGATGGGGGTTTTTATCAACGGGTCATTGCTGCTACTTCCAGTCATCATTACTCGGCGGAAAGACAATTTCGCTTTCCCGTTGAACAGGGTGTACAAAGATCACCCAGTGCCCAATGGACGGCTACTGCTTCGGGAGCGGTTGTTTTGGAAGCAGGAGGAACAGGGCCGAAAATAACCGCGGTTACAGTGGGCAAAATAGTAGACATGGGGCAAAGTGACGCCAATAATATGGGGGCCGCCATGGCGCCTGCCGCTGCTGACACAATAAAGATGCATTTTGCTGACATGGAAATATTGCCTGATCATTACGATTTGATCATAACCGGTGATTTAGGCAGCATTGGGGCCGCACTGCTAAAGCAATTGTTTGTAAGGGATGGACTGGTCCCATTGCCCAATTACAGCGATTGCGGGATGCTATTATACGATGAAAAGCAGGATGTCCACGCCGGTGCTTCCGGATGCGGGTGTTCTGCTGCCATGTTGTGCGGGCCGCTGCTGGCCAAAATGCAGCGGGGAGAACTGAATAAACTGTTGTTTGTAGGTACCGGGGCTCTTTTAAGTCCCACTACTTCGCTGCAGGGGGAAAGTATTCCCTGTATTGCCCATGCTGCAGCCATAGAAAATCTATAGGAGGGAAATAAAAGTTGGTACCAATTTATATGGCCTTTATGGTGGGGGGTATATTTTGTCTGATTGGTCAAATCATAATGGATATCGGCGCGCCCAAGATCACGCCGGGACATATTCTGGTCGGGTATATAACCCTGGGAGGAATCATCAGCGGGCTGGGTCTGTATCAGCCTCTGATCAACATTGGCGGCGCCGGGGCAACTGTCCCTTTATCAGGTTTTGGGCACCTGCTGGCCCAGGGAGCCATTGAAGCGGCCGGGCGAGATGGGCTTTTGGGAGCCTTTAGCGGCGGTGTGGCTAATGCTGCTGCCGGTATAACAGCAGCCATTGTTTTCGGTTATGTGGCGGCGGTTATCTTTAATCCCAAAGAGTAAATTTACAATGCCTGAGGGATGGGGAAAAATTCCCGTCATGGTGTTACAGCAAAAAGGTATCCCAGGGACCGCAGAAAAAGCACCAAGATTTTCTTATGCTTTTTCAAAGCGGGAATAATAAATATCTAAAAGCGCCAAATCTTTTAATAAAAGGTAATGACCGGGTGCTGAAGAAAGGAGCAGGCAGTTGAAGAAAGTAGGGATACCCCGGGGACTGTTTTACTATTATTATTATCCCTTGTGGAAGAGTTTTTTCACCAACCTGGGGGCCCAGGTGATAACTTCGACGCCCACCAATTATCTAACTATCCAGCAAGGTCTTGATTCCGCCGTTGATGAAACCTGTTTCCCCATCAAAGTGTATTTTGGTCATATCAGGGAATTGTGCCGGGAATCCATAGACTATCTTTTTGTCCCCCGCATTGTCAGTGTGGAAAAAAGAAGCTACATATGTCCCAAATTTATGGGGGTTCCCGATATGGTAAAAGCCCGCATCGAAAATTTGCCGCCTGTGATCGATACGATTATAGATTACAGCCGTAAGGGCAGGTTCATGGAGCGGGAAATTATTAAAACCGGTAAAATATTTACTGCTAAAGCCAGCCGGATTCAGGAGGCATATCAGG
>JAAYZA010000102.1 GCA_012515055.1 Syntrophomonadaceae bacterium
ACTAATGTCAGCCGCAGCAAATGCCCGGTCTGTGGAAAGAACATGTTGCTGGTCAATGGGAAGAAAGGCAAAATGCTGGTATGCCCGGATCGGAATTGTGGCCATCGCCAGCCGGAAAAGGCGAAAGAAACGGATTTGTTTAGCAAAGGCCGGCGCAGCAGCCGTGAGGACCAAAGATTGATTGCCAGATACAGTGATAATGAAGAAATCGGCACCAACCTGGGCGAGGTATTCAAGGCGGCTCTGGCCAAAAAATCCCACCAGCCCCCGGATGAAAAATAGCTGACTGTCTTTAATGCAGTCAGCTACGGTATGCTGTGCGGGATATTAACAAATTTTAAGATCTGCTTTTGAACAGATTGCTTTTCCGCGTTGAATACTCACTGATACAGATAATATCTTCTTCGAGATAAGCTATTTCCGGGTTGGTGTTTTTGGAATCATCACCGGAGGACCGGGATATTTTATCAGCTATGCGAATTTGACTGGGGGACAGATTTAAAGCAAAAACAATGCTTTCCTTCTGGCCGTAGCAGCCGGCATGGGCAACTCCGGCCAGTTTCCCCAACACGATGATATCACCGCCGGCAGTTATTTCAGCAGATTCATTCACATCTCCCCAGATGATCAGACAGCCTTCAGCATGAACCTTTTGCCCGCTGCGGACATGGCGGCTTACGAAAACGTCCTGGCCCCGGGCAGGTTCGGGGGAGGATTTTTCGCGGACCGTTCTGGTTACCGTTTTAGGTGGTTCATTATTGTTTAAAATCAAACCATTTTCCAGACAGAGTTTTTGCAGTGCGGCGATTTCCTGGTGGGAAAGATCATTTAACCCTTCCCCGCGAAAATAAACAGTCGACCCGGCAAAAACGGCGTTATTTTCCGCCAGATGGCTGGACAAATAAGTCAGGTATTCAGTACAGGTCCCCGGACCGAAAATGAATACCAGGTTGCCGTTGACCCCTTTGATCTTAATCATGCAGCAACTACCTTCCTTTGATGGGTATATTTATATCCAGGGCGGCATTGCGCCCTTCTGAAATCAGATTTACTTCGGGTACGCCTTCGATGTCAAAGTGGCGGGCAATAACCTGAATGATTTCAGTTTTCAACTCATTTATTACCTCTGATGAAATATTCATCCGGTCATGAGTCAAAACCACGCGCAAACGTTCGTTGGCCTGGTTGCGGCTGGTAGGCTCCGATTGAAATAATTTTCTAATAAATTCAAACATGTGATTGCCTCCTTACATCGTGGGGAAAAACTTGCGCCCGAATATTTTCAGCTTTTGCAACACAGATTCTTCCTGAAAGGTAGGGATTACAACCTCTTCGCCGCTTAAACGCAGGGCGATATTATTCAAGGCAGCAGCGGCCGCAGATTTCTCGTTTAATATAATGGGTTCACCTTTATTGGTGGATATGACCACGTTTTTATCTTCTGGGATCACTCCTAAAAGGTCGATGGATAAATGTTCCACCAGATCTTCAATGGAAAGCATATTGCCTTCCCTGACCATTTCTGGCCGCAGTCTGTTTACTACCAGACCAATATCTTCATCTTCAAATTGAGCTGAAAGCAGCATGCCGATAATACGATCGGCATCCCTGACGGCTGAAATTTCAGGATTGGTTACCACAATAGCCTGATTGGCTGCGTAGATGGCATTTTGAAAACCCTGTTCGATGCCGGCCGGGCAATCGATAAAAATAAAATCGTAATCGGGCTTTAACTGCTCACAAATATCTTTTACCTGTTCCGGTGTTATATCACCTTTGTTTCTGGTTTGGGCGGCAGGCAGCATATGCAGGCAAGGGAAACGTTTGTCTTTGACCAGGGCTTTTTTCAATTCGATTTCCCCTTCAATGACCTGGACTATATCATATATCACCCGATTTTCCAGACCCAGGAGCAGATCCAATTTTTTTAATCCGATATCCAGATCCATTACAGCAACTGTATAACCAAGTCTGGCTAAAGCAGAACTGACATTGGCAACGGTGGTGGTCTTGCCCACACCCCCCTTGCCAGATGTGACCACGATAACCTTGCTTTCCGGCAGTTTTTTGTCCATTTTTCGCGATCCTCCCCAAATTCTATTTAAAAAACTATTTTCAAACCTATGCGGACAAGATTAGACATCTATTTGTATATTGTAAAGCAAATCACTATGTTAATAAACTGCTAATTAAGGTAAAAAAAAGAATTGGCACAGAAAAAACCCCAGAAACTGTACATGAGCCCGGGGCGGGCTCATGTGGAGAGGGAATGTGATGGAATATTAACTATATGTTTGGGGGTGAAGGTTAATATCATTATGCCACGGGAAAAACATTTTGGCAATAGTCTGAATATTAAAAATATTATTTTGTTAAAATTATTTTGCGACAA
>JAAYZA010000357.1 GCA_012515055.1 Syntrophomonadaceae bacterium
GAAGCCTATCTGCAACAGCAGAATTCTAAATGATTGTGCACATAAATAATTGTATTTGACTGCAGCAAATGGAGGTAAATATGAAAGACAGTGAACAGATGAGTTATAAAACCGCCGGAGTTGATATTGAGGCGGCCAGCCGCTCAGTGGAAATGATCAAAACCTGGGTGGATAGAACCAGGCGCCCGGAGGTTATGACTGGTATCGGGCTTTTCGGCGGTATGTTTGCTTTTGATGTCCATAAATATCAGGAACCGGTCCTGGTCTCCGGCACCGACGGTGTGGGGACCAAACTAAGAATAGCTCAAATGATGCAGGTCCATGACACAGTGGGGATCGATCTGGTGGCCATGTGTGTCAATGATGTTTTATGCCACGGGGCAGAGCCTCTTTTCTTCCTGGATTATATCGGCCTGGGGAAACTGGAACCGGCCCTGGTGGAGGCCCTGGTAAAAGGGGTCAGCGCAGGCTGTGTTGAAGCCGGTTGTGCCCTGATCGGCGGGGAGACAGCGGAAATGCCAGGTTTTTATGCTGATGATGAATACGATCTGGCGGGATTTGTGGTGGGGGCCGTGGAATGTTCCCGCTTGATCAATGGGAGCCGGATCGAAGCTGGTGATATGATAATCGGCCTGCCTTCATCCGGGATCCATTCCAATGGTTTTTCCCTGGTGAGAAAAGTGCTGCTGGAAAAAGCAGGGCTTAAATTGAATGATTATGCTCCGGAATTAGGTCACACCTGGGGCGAAGAACTGCTTACCCCCACCCGCATATATGTAAAGAGCATCCTGCCGCTGGTGCAGGAATTTGACATCAAAGGGATAGCTCATATCACCGGCGGCGGTCTGCCGGAAAACATGGAACGCATTGTACCCCAGGGGTTGCAGGCTGTGATCGAAAGCAGTTCGATCAAAAGCCAGCCCATTTATGAAATCATTCAGGCAAAAGGTGCTATCGAGAAAAGAGAAATGTTTAAGACATTTAATATGGGAATAGGTCTTGCAATTGTTGTTTCAACGCGTTACTATGATAAAGTGCTGGAAAGTTTGAAAGCTGCAGGAGAAAAACCCCAGCTGATCGGTAAAATAGAAGCCGGAAATGAAGGTGTCATTATCATATGATCAGGATCACAGAACCAGGCCGCTTGCGGCTGGCTGTATTAGCTTCCGGACGGGGCAGCAATTTCACTGCCCTCTGCCAGGCTATTGAGGAAGGACGGCTGGATGCTGAGATAGCACTGGTCATCAGCGATAAAAAGGAGGCCCCGGTACTTGATAAAGCCCGGGAGCGGAAGATTGATAATTATTATATCGAACCCCGGGATCATATTGATAAAGCAGCCTATGAACAGAAGATTATTAAAAAACTGGCGGAATATGATACCCGGATGGTTATACTGGCAGGTTATATGCGACTGGTGGGAAAAGATCTGCTGCAGGCTTATCCCTGGAAGATAATTAATATCCATCCGGCACTGCTGCCCTCATTCCCGGGGCTCAATGCCCATCAGCAGGCAGTAGATTACGGGGTGCGGATCAGCGGCTGCACAGTGCATTTTGTCGATGACGGCATCGACAGCGGTCCCATTATTATGCAAAGGGCCGTAGAAGTTCTGCCGGATGACGATGCGGATACTCTGGCCGCCAGGATCCTGGAACAGGAACATAAGATTTATGCTGAAACTTTGCAATTGTTTGCCGCAGGCAGAATATATTTGCAGGACAGAAATGTAGTAATCAAATAATAATTGGTCAGGCAAGGAGGAATGATCATGTCCAGAGCGCTCATCAGTGTATCGGATAAAACCGGGGTTATTGACCTGGCCCGGAGTTTAAACAAAATGGGCTGGGAAATAATATCCACCGGAGGAACCTTCAGCACTTTGAAGGAAGCCGGAATCGATGTAACCATGGTGGCCGAGATAACTGGTTTTCCGGAAATACTGGAAGGCCGGGTCAAAACTTTACATCCCCGGGTCCATGGGGGTATCCTGGCGAAACGGATCCCGTCCCATTTGGAGCAATTAAAGGAACATCAAATCGACCTGATCGACATGGTGGTGGTAAATCTTTATCCCTTCCGGCAGACCATTGCCCGGGAGGGTGTAACACATGAAGAAGCTATTGAAAATATAGATATCGGTGGTCCCTGCATGATCCGGGCGGCGGCCAAGAACTATCTGGAAGTTGCCGTAGTGGTCAATCCGGAACGCTACCCGCAGATAATTGCCGAACTGGAAAAATCGGGACAGATCGGGGACCAGACCAGGCTGGAACTGGCCCGGGAAGCTTTTTCCCATACGGCGGCCTATGATACCATGGTAAGCGCTTATTTGACCCCGGCGGAGGAAACCCTGGCCGGAGAGAATTTTATAATTGCCGGTGAAAAGGTATATGATCTGCGTTATGGGGAAAATCCCCATCAAAAAGCAGCCTTTTACCGCAATATGCTGCCCGGGGCCGGACTGCCTGATGCTCAGCAGCTCAATGGCAAGGAACTCTCCTACAATAATATTATCGACACCCAGGCGGCCTGGTCCCTGGTCAGGGAGTTTGGGGAACCGGCCTGTGTCATTATCAAGCATACCAACCCCTGCGGGGCGGCAGTGGCCAGGGATATTAAAACAGCATATGAGAAGGCTTTTGCCGCAGATCCACTGTCCGCTTTCGGCGGCATCATTGCTCTGAATCGTACTGTGGACAGGGAAACAGCGGTCCTCATTGCTGAACCTTTTATGGAAGTGGTCATAGCCCCGGATTTTACCGCTGATGCTTTAGAAATATTGCAGACCAAAGTGAATCTGCGTTTGCTTAAAATGGCGGTAACGGGCAAAGAACCCTTTGAATTCAAGAGTGTTGCCGGGGGATTTGTTGTTCAGGAAACTGATAATGATGATTTTGATATAAAAGGGGTCAAAACTGTTACCATAGCTGCCCCGGATGCCAAACAGCTCCAGGATCTGGAATTTGCCTGGAAGGTTGCCAAACATGTTAAAAGCAATGCAATAGTGATTGCTAAAGATGGAGTTACTTTGGGTGTTGGTGCCGGGCAGATGAATCGGGTGGGGGCAGCGGAAATAGCTTTCAAAGGACGGGAAGAAGCCAGCAAAGGCGCGGTCATGGCCTCGGATGCCTTTTTCCCTTTTGGCGATACGGTGGAATTAGCCGGAAAATATGGCATTAAAGCCATTATCCAGCCAGGAGGCTCAGTGCGGGATGAAGAGAGTATCGCCAATTGTGATAAATTCGGCATTGCCATGGTGTTTACCGGTGTCAGGCATTTCAAGCATGGTTAAAAATCAGTTTACCGGAGGGGAAAATGGGTAAAAAAGTATTAGTAATAGGTCAGGGCGGCCGGGAGCATGCTTTAATCTGGAAATTAAAACAGAGCCCCGAAATCGAAAAATTATATGCAGCACCGGGCAATCCCGGGATAGCTGCCCTGGCAGAATGCATAGATATAAAAGGGGAAGAAACCGATAAACTTTTAAAATGGGCCCAGGAAAATGATATCGATTTGACGGTGGTGGGACCGGAGACACCTTTGATGGCCGGGATAGTCGATAAATTCTCTGCGGCGGGATTGAAAATATTCGGTCCTACGGCAGCGGCAGCGCGTTTGGAAGGCAGCAAGGTCTTTGCCAAGAATTTATTTAAAAAATACGGTATACCCACAGCCCGATTTGAGGAATTTGATGATCATGATGCGGCCCGTGCTTTTGCCCATGATTTGCTGAAGGAAGGCGGGCCCCTTGTTATCAAAGTGGATGGGCTGGCAGCGGGCAAAGGGGTGGTTATCGCTTCTACGCAGGAGGAAGCAGACCAGGCTCTGGCCAGCATGATGAAAGATAAGAGCTTTGGCACTGCCGGAGATAAAATTATAATCGAAGAATTCCTCCAGGGAGAAGAAGTCAGCTTTTTTGCCATAAGTGACGGCCGGGATTTTGTTCCCTTGATAGCTGCCCAGGATCACAAGCAGATCTATGACGGGGACCAGGGACCCAATACGGGAGGCATGGGTGCTTATGTCAATCCACCGGTATTTACCCGTCAGTTGGAGCAGGAAAGCATTGAAAAAGTGATAAAACCGGTTATAGCTGCCATGGAAGCAGAAGAATGTCCCTATAAGGGAGTATTGTACGCTGGTTTGATGATAACGGCGGAGGGGCCCAAAGTACTGGAGTTCAATGCTCGTTTTGGGGATCCGGAAACCCAGGCGGTAATGCCCATGATAAAAGGGGATCTGCTCCCACTGCTGGAGGCAGCAGTCAATGGTGAATTAAAGGATCATTCGGCCCCATTG
This sequence comes from Syntrophomonadaceae bacterium, assembly GCA_012515055.1. Classification (GTDB taxonomy): domain Bacteria; phylum Bacillota; class Syntrophomonadia; order Syntrophomonadales; family Syntrophomonadaceae; genus UBA1368. Next base: position 4,303 of record JAAYZA010000357.1, read on the forward strand.
GAGCCCGGCAATTGTGTTTGTGTTGTCCTGGCTTCCCGGGGATATCCGGGTCCCTATGAAAAAGGACAGCTCATAGCAGGAATGGACGATCTGGAGGAGGAGACCATTATCTTTCAGGCGGGCACCAGTTTAAAAGACGGCCGGATATATACTGACGGGGGCCGGGTACTGGCGGTGGTCTGCCGGGGGGCGGACATTGGTTCCGCCCGGGATAAGGTCTATCAGGAAGTGAGGAAGATCAGTTTTGAGGGGATGCATTACCGCACCGATATTGCCGGTAAAGCCCTATTATAGAGGTTAGCAAGTATGGAAAATAACAGAGCACCATTTATAAGATTGGGGATAGCGGCGGCAGCAATAATTTTATTACTTTATCTTCCCACCCGGGAATTTTTGAAAATGACTTTCATATTGGGGATCCCCTTTGTATTGTTTTTGGCTTTGATGAGAAGGAATGTAAAGTATTCTTTCCTGTGGTTTGTTTCTGTTTTCCTGCTGCTGGGAGTCACGGGATTGTATATATATTCACTCACCACTTTGCCCGACCGGATCGAGACCCGAAAAATCCTTATGAACGGGGAAAGCTTACTGGCGGACGGCAAATATGATGAAGCCATTGAGCAATACCGTCAACTGGAGCAAACCGGCGAAACCAATAAAATGAATGATAAAATTGCTAGGGTTGTGGAGGAAAAAAATGCAGACGCATCGGTTGAAACTGCCCGGCAATTGATGGCAGAGGGCCAATATGATGCAGCCCAGGAGATCCTGCAGGGGGTACCCGCTGATACCAGGGCAGCACAGCAGGCGGTAAAATTGATGCGGGAAATTAAACAAAAGGGGAAGGTAGAATGATAACACTGGCGGAGGTTAAAGAAAACCCTCTGGTAAAGCAGTATATGGACCTGGGCAATGCCTACATCGGTAATATTGGAGCAATAGAGCATAATATAAGTCATGCGGAATTATCGGCGGAACTTTGCAGGCATATCCTGACCAGGCTGGGTTTCCCTCCCCGGGAAGCAGAACTGGGGGCTATTGCCGGTTATCTCCATGATATTGGCAATCTGGTCAATCGCTACGGACATGGGATGTCAGGTGCCCTGATCGCTTTTAATATCCTTCTGGACATGGGGATGGATGGAGACGAAATAGCTGTTATCATGGGAGCTATCGGCAATCATGAGGAAAACAGCGGCGGCCGATCTGTTAACAATGTGGGTGCTGCTTTGATACTGGCTGATAAATCCGATGTCCATCGTTCCCGGGTGCGCAAGCAGGATTTTGCTGTTTTCACTCCCCGGGACCGGGTCAATTACGCGGTGACCGAATCTCAATTGCTGGTGGATGAAGAAAAAAGGCTTATAACTATGAAAATCACCATAGACACCGAAGTGTGTTCGGTGATGGAATATTTCGAGATATTCCTTACTAAAATGCTGATGAGCAGAAGAGCGGCCGAGTTTTTAGGCTGCGAATTTGAACTATTGGTAAATGAAAACAAGCTTTTATAAGGGGAGGTTCAGCTATGGCATTCATCCCGAAGTGGAAAGATAAAAATACTGATTTACTGGTTAAAACCCTTTTGAGTTTAAAAGACGCCGAAGATGTTAACCGCCTTCTGGATGATTTGTGCACGGTCAGTGAAATCAAGGCCATGGCTCAGCGGATCTATGTAGCCCAGCTGCTGGCGGATAATACTACTTATAACACCATTGCTGTAAAAACCGGTGCCAGCACTGCCACCATCAGCCGGGTGAAAAGATGCCTCAACTACGGTTCCGGCGGATATGAAAAAGCACTGCAGAGCATAACGGAGGAAGTCGATGATGAAAAATAGGGAAATACCCAAAGGGCTGCGGGATTTGCTGCCTGATGAGGTTAAAATCAAAAGAAATATTGAAAACCAGGCCGCCGGCCTTTTCGCCCGGTATGGTTATCAGGAAGTGATAACCCCGGCCTTTGAATACCTGGAAGTGATAGAGGCCGGAGCAGGCAGCGATATCCGCCAGGAATTATTTATGTTCATGGACCGGGAAGGGGGTATTCTTTCACTGCGCCCGGAAATGACCGTGTCCATCGCCCGTCTGGCCGCCACCCATATGCAGGAGGAGCCACTGCCTCTCAGACTCTATTATATGGGTAATGTGTTTCGCCATGTACAGCCGCAGAAAGCCAGATACCGGGAGTTCTGGCAGGCGGGGATCGAACTTTTAGGGGCCCGGGGTCCTTATGCCGATGCCGAAGTTATTGCTATTGCGGCCCGGACGCTTGATTCCATAGGCCTTACGGATTTTAAGATCAGTCTGAACCATATCGGCATTTTTAACAATATCTTAGCCGACTGTCAGATGGACCATAAGGATCAAATGCTGGTCCGCCAGCTGATAGAACGAAAAGATCTGGTGGAACTCTCCCAGGTTCTGGATTCTTTAGCTATCGATGACCAGCTGAAAGAATCCATTGCCAGTTTGCCGGTTTTACATGGAGGATTGGAAATAATCGATAAAATACCCTATCTGGATAGAAGTTCCCAGGCTGTTGAAGCAGTAAGTGAACTGCTGAAAATCTACGAAGCTCTGGAAAGCTTTGGCGTTACCCGGCATATTGTACTGGACATGGGAGTGCTGCGCGGGCTGGATTATTATACCGGCATTGTTTTCGAAGGTTATTCTCCTGACCTGGGTTATGGCTTATTGGGCGGAGGGCGCTACGACAACCTCCTGGGTCAGTTTGGCTTCCCCTGTCCCGCCACTGGATTTGCCCTGGGATTGGAAAGGGCGGCCCTGGTCCTGAAAGACCGGAGTGATGAACCCCAGCGCTATCTTGTCGGGGGGGCGGATCTGGAATTGATAATTAAAA
>JAAYZA010000276.1 GCA_012515055.1 Syntrophomonadaceae bacterium
CAATTGCAGTTATGATATCATAGGGCTTTATTCCCGCCCGCTGGGCAGCACTGCCCTCCTCGGGAAGGATCGCTACACCGCAGCAGTCCGGCAGATTGAAATAATCGGCCTCGGCCGGCCCTATTTCCCCAATTATCCTGACACCCATATTGGGCCAGTCGACCCTGCCCTGCTCTTTCAAGGCCTGGACAACCAGGCGTACTTGATTGACCGGTATGGAAAAGCCCATGCCTTCAAAACCGGCGGCCGATATTTTTATTGTGTTTATCCCGATCACCTGGCCATTAAGATCAAAGAGGGCTCCCCCGCTGTTGCCCGGGTTGATGGCAGCATCAGTTTGTATCAACCGGTAAGAGAACCCCTCCTCAGTTGTCAGCAAACGATTCAAACCACTGATGATCCCTGCAGTAACGGAGCGGGCAAAACGCAGACCCAGAGGATTACCGATGGCCAGAACCTCCTGCCCTACCGCCAATTGATCCGAGTCCCCCAATTTTGCCGGTGTTACCTGCCGGTCAACTTTTATTTTGATCAGGGCTAGATCTGAGCGAGCATCGGTTCCTACCACTTCGGCTTTTTCCTCATTGCCATCTATCAGAGTCACAATCAATTTATCCGCGTCTTTGACCACATGGTTATTGGTGATTATATGCCCGTCACCATCGACAATAACCCCGGACCCCGTACTTTCACTGGTGCGCTGGTTAAATATACTGCCGCTGCGCTGTAAATTAGTTATCCCCACAACTGACGGACTGACCTGTGCGGCCACTTTACTGATTACTCCGGCATTGACTGCCAGGGGTTTTTCGCTGACAATGGCCCGGTTGCCTCCCACCACTTCGGCCAGACTGAATAATCCTGCCCCCAGGATAAAAAACAGCAAGAAATACAGGGCACCTTTCCATATCCTATTCACAATATTCCTCCCTTGGTCTTTGGTTGCTCCAATTGTTTATTTATTTTCTTACATGTCCCCTGTATCTATGCCCATCAAATTTTTCTATTTCCCCAAAAAAAAGAAGACTGGCGTCTTCTTTGGGTCTTATCAATTTTGGGGATTTCCTAACTCAGTTTGGCTCCCAGTGCATTAAGTTTCTCCCTGACATTTTCGTAGCCCCTGAATATATAACCCGCATTGTCGATAGTAGTTTCACCTTCAGCCGCCAGACCGCCCAGAATCAAAGCGGCACCTGCTCTCAAGTCAGTTGCTTTGACTCTTGCCCCCAAAAGGGAATCCACCCCTTCGATGACAGCCGTATGTCCTTCAACTTTTATTCTGGCCCCCATCCTTTTCAGTTCATCAACGATTTGAAACCGATTTTCAAATACATTTTCAACTATCATACTGGATCCATCGGCCAGCGCCAGCAAGGCCATCATCTGTGACTGCATATCAGTGGGGAACCCTGGATAGGGCAAGGTTTTAATATCTATGGGCAAAATTTGTTTTCCTGCCCGGACTAAAATACCCTGATCAGTTTCCCGGACCGTTGCTCCCGCTTCCTGCAGTTTGGCAATGACCGGATGTAAATGAGTGGGAATAACATTTTGCACTAAAATCTCACCCCGGGATATAGCCGCAGCAATCATATAAG
>JAAYZA010000066.1 GCA_012515055.1 Syntrophomonadaceae bacterium
ATTTTATCCATGACTGACTGGACATTGTCGACCTGAATGGTAAGATCAACTGTCTGGATGATTTTTCTCTCCACATCACTGGGGATGGCAGGGGGAGCCCCTAATCCGCCATCTTCTTCTCGGGGTGCCTCCGATTGGTCATAATTCACATAGCCGATACTGTCAGTTTCTTTGCTGCTGCCGCAGCCGCTTGCTGCAGGCAGCAAGAAGGCCAGTAACAAAAACAAAACAATGAATTTATTCCTGGGGATATGCTTAAACATGTGGCCGCCCTCCTTTTGATTATATTCTGGATTCCGGCAGAATAATCTGAATGAATATATACAATATACCACTAAAAAATCACTTTCTTGCATAGCTCCCTTCATTCCTATCTGTTTTACAGGATGCACGCAAAGAAAATCAAGGCGGGTTTTTCATGTCCGTCTGATTTTTGCTGGTGATTTGTACTATAATGAAATAAAGGAACAATATTGAATATTTAGAAAATTAAATAGGGGGGGATAAAATGGAAGTCAAATGGTATGGGACTGCGGGTATTTCTATAACTGTTGCCGACCAAAAGATTGTTTTTGATCCGTTCATTTCTTTTAATGAAGCCAATCGTTTTTTGCCGCTGGAGGAAATTGCTGCCTGTAAGCATATATTTATTACTCATGGGCATTTTGATCACTTGATGCATGTTCCGGATATTCTTGCAAGAGGGCTGGGGAAAGTCTATTGTGATGAAATTGCGGCAGGGACCCTTATGAAAAAAGGGGTCCCTGCCCGGCGGATAGAGGTGATCAAACCGGGTGATACTATAGAATTGGATGATTTCACGATAAATATATTAAAGGGAGATCATGTGGTTTTTGATCTTCCTTTGATAATAAAGACTTTGATTAACCGGCGCATGGTTAAATGGGCTAAAAACCTGGGCAAAGTGATAAAGTGTTTTGTTAAATATCCCCGGGGGCAGGTATTAATTTATGATATCATGGCCGGCGGCCGGAGGATTTTGCATATGGGCAGCCTGGGGATATGTTCTGATGAAGTCTATCCAGACAGTGTTGACCTTTTGTCACTGCCTTTTCAAGGCCGATCCGATATAGAAGATTTGGCTGTGCAATTTGTGGGCAAAATAAATCCACGGGTGGTTTTCCTGCAGCATTTTGATGATTCTTTTCCGCCTATTTCCAATGAAATCGGCACCATCGGTTTCCAGTGGATAATGGCAGATGTGTTTCCGGATATTAAGGTAATCAAACCGGAATACCTGAAAAGTTATAAATGGCGAAACCTGCAAAGCCGAGAATTTATCGGGGTACGCTGAAATAAATGGAGGCCGGCCTATTTATAAACAGAGAGCATTATTAATGATATAAAACAGTGCCAAAGGTACTGGTATTTCCGGAACAAATCTTTTATAATACCCTTATAGGGTATAAAAAGAAAGGTAGTGGAAAAATGTCGGCATTAAAAATTAAAGAAGATATTTATTTTGTGGGGGTACAGGATCCGGGTTTAGAGATATTTGATATTG
>JAAYZA010000022.1 GCA_012515055.1 Syntrophomonadaceae bacterium
GAAGGAACTAAATAAAAACGAAAAAGTTCAGGAACTGGCCAGGATGCTGGCAGGGCTGGATTATTCACCCATTACCCTGCAACATGCTGAAGAAATGATAAAATTGGCGAGAAAGCCCTAAATATCCTTTGGGTATAGTTTTTCACTTCCCGGAAACAATATTAAGTATCAAGCCGGCGGGAAGTGATTTTTGTGAGCAAATATCGTCCTTATTTTGGTTTCATTCTGGTCATCTTATTTATATCCCTGTGTTTGACCCCGCAAACAAAAAGCATTTTAAGTCTGCCCCCATATCAAAAAATGGTAGTGGGTGAAACCAGTAACATTATTTTGAGCCTGCCGGAGATTTTAACAGAAAAAATCAATTTAGAAATTAAAAACTCGGCCAGCAGTGTTTTAGCTCTGCCCTTCGATCCACCTGTAACAATAAATAAAGAACCCACTGGATTCAAAATAATTGCCCTTAAACCTGGTAAAGCTGAAATGCAGCTAAAACTGTGGGGCTACATTCCTATTAAATCAATTGAAGTAGAATCTATTTCCAATCAGCGGGTAGTGGTAGGCGGCCATTCTATCGGCGTTTTGCTGCAATCAAAAGGGATTATGGTAGTGGGTTTTGCTCCTATTATCGGGATGGAAGGCGAAAAGATATATCCAGCCCGGGATTATGGGCTGCAGATTGGCGATTTAATCATGAAAGCCAATAACAAAGAAATAAAAAGCGAAAACGATTTAGCCCGAATTATAGATAAGAACAAAGATGAAAAAATAATATTGGAAATAAAAAGAAGTGATAAAAACATTACTATTGCAGTGCCTACCGCATATTGTCCCGAAACCAATCGTCACCGCATTGGTTTATTTGTACGGGATGGTATAACCGGGGTGGGGACATTGACTTTTTGGGATCCCCAAACAGGATATTATGCAGCTTTGGGGCATATAATCATAGATGCTGACACCAAGAAAAGTATCAATGTTTTAGAAGGCAAAATAATAAGTGCGTCGATCCAAACGGTGAAGGCGGGGCAGCCGGGAAAACCAGGAGAAAAGATTGGAGTTTTTAATGAGGACAGTTCCTTATCAGGCAATATTTTAAAAAATAGTTGCAACGGAATCTATGGCCAGACAGATAAGAAAATAGAGAATCCGAAAATAAAGTATCAAATGGAAATAGGATATGCCCATCAGGTAGTTACAGGGCCTGCTGAAATGTATACTGTAGTAAATGGGGTGGAAATCGAAAAATTTGCTGTAAACATTGAAAAGATATATCCCGGAAGGGAAAATGGCAAAGGCATGGTTATAAAAGTAACAGACCCCGGTTATTGAATTTGACCGGGGGAATTATACAGGGAATGAGCGGCAGCCCGATTGTTCAAAACAATAGAATCATAGGTGCTGTTACCCATGTGTTTTTAAACGACCCCAGCAGAGGTTATGGAATATTTATGGACAATATGCTGAATGAAATGCCGGGTTATGAGCAAAAGGCGGGAGAAAATTCGACAAATTAATGTACGGGGGAAAATTTTGTAATCCGGTTAATCTCGGCATAAAAAAAAGGACACATACATTGATGACTGATTTGGTTGCTTAAATTTGATGCCGTCTGTAAATTGATAGGTTAATTTGACTTAAAAAAAAAGCAGGAAATATTTGGGGAGTCGTCGAAATTAAATTTAAAGAATATTAAAAAAACTTTCATACTAAGGGAGGGGGATCATTTTGTACACAAATCAAATCAATGTCGTGGTTGCTGATGACAACAAAGAGTTTTGTGGTATTTTAAGTGACTATTTTAGCAATGAACCTGAATTCAATATAATAGCTGAATGTGCAAACGGCATGGAAGTATTAGACGTCATTGAAAACAATGATACGGAAGTCCTTATTTTGGACCTGATTATGCCCTACATGGATGGCATTGGGGTCATGGAGAAAATTAACGAAATGGAACCGGGAAGACGTCCCAAAATAATAATCTTAACCGCCTTTGGACAGGAGACAATCACACAGCGAGCCATGCAGTTAGGTGCCGACTACTATATTTTAAAGCCTTTTAATCTTGAAATATTAGGCGATAGAGTTAGACAAATAGCACGAGATACAAATGATTATGTGGAAAATCCCCGAAATTCAATGATCCCCAGCAGAACCCCGGCCAATGCTCCCCGGAATTTAGAGGTCGAAGTCACCAAAGTAATCCACGAAATTGGTGTTCCTGCACATGTTAAAGGGTATCAGTATTTGCGTGATGCAATCATCCTGGTGACAGAGGAAATTAATTATTTAGGGGCAGTGACCAAAGAGCTGTATCCGACTATTGCCCAAAAATACGATACAACTGCCAGCCGGGTGGAAAGAGCCATAAGACATGCCATTGAATTGGCATGGGACAGAGGCGATATAGATAAAATAAATAGAGTTTTTGGCTATACCATCAGCGGAGAAAAAGGCAAACCCACCAATTCCGAATTCATTGCTATTATTGCTGACCGCTTGCGGTTGGAAGGCAGAGCCGGATAAAACCCCGTAAAAACTATGGTTTTAAAAACCTCTTAAGGAGTTTACTTTTAAAGAGGTTTTTATTTTTTTATGCTGCCAGCGGCAGAAAAAATTATTCAGCAATATTTAAAAGTTTCCCAATCATCAAACCTGGCC
>JAAYZA010000075.1 GCA_012515055.1 Syntrophomonadaceae bacterium
ACAACAATCTGGACTGGTACGGCCGTCAGGTTTATACCGGGTTTAAATACGGGCCGGTAAGGGAAACATTTCAGCTATTGAGGGAGGACCATCCCCATACCCATTTCATTGTTTTTACCACCCCGGTTTCGGCGCCCCTGTATGAATTGATGCTGGAAAAAGGATTATACCCCGAATATGCAGCCTGGTTAAGGGATAGTGTGGAAGTTTTCGGGGAAGTATTCAATTTCATGGGGCTTAATTCCATTACTGCGGATCTGGATCATTATTATGATGCCAGTCATTTTTATCCGGAAATCGGAACATTGATCGCCCAAAGAGTTACCGGCCGGCCAACACCAGAGATGCCGGAAGATTTTGGTGTGCTTATTGACGGGAGGAATCTGGACCGGCATCTGCAGGATATTGCCCAGAATAATCATTATGATAACTGATTAAAAAAATGTCTGTGGAAAAAACATCTGGCCAAGAGAAACGACCCTGCTTATAATTTAAACCAACCAGGCAATCAATAGGAGTAAATTTATTGTTTGATTATAAAAAAAGTAAATACAGATACCGGAGGGGTAATTATGATTCTGGTTTTTGATGTGGGCAATACCAATATGGTGATAGGTGTATGGGAAGACAAACAGCTTCTCACCCATTGGCGTCTCAGGACAGATAGTATGCGTACTGCAGATGAATACGGCATGACTTTAAAAAGTCTTTTTGAATACCAGGGCCTGGATATGGGACAGATAAAGGCGGTGGTGATATCGTCAGTGGTACCTTTTTTAATGATGGAACTGGCGGTAATGAGCGAAAAATATTTTCGCTGCCAGCCCCTGGTGGTGGGGCCCGGTATTAAAACCGGGCTGGCTATCAAATATGAGAATCCCCGGGAAGTAGGAGCAGACCGGGTAGTCAATGCCGTGGCTGGTTTTTATAAATATGGCGGTCCCCTCATCATAGTTGACTTCGGTACTGCCACCACATTCTGTGTCCTCAATGACCGGGGAGAATATTTGGGCGGGGCTATTGCCCCGGGAATTAAAATATCAACGGAAGCACTGGTGGCACGGGCTTCAAAACTGCCCCGGGTAGAACTGGTAAAACCGAAAAGCCTGATCGGCAAAAACACAGTTGCCAGTATGCAATCCGGCATTATATATGGTTTTGTCGGTCAGGTTGAAGGCATAATAAATCGCATGAAAAACGAATTGGGTTTTGCACCGGTTGTGGTTGCCACCGGGGGCCTGGCCAGTATTATTGCCGAAGAGACGGATACCATTGATATAATAGACGATTTTCTCAGTTTAGAGGGATTACAGTTGATCTATGAAATGAATCGATGATCAACGGGCAAAAGGGGTCAGGATGTTAAAAATAGGTGATGTTACTATACCTAATCGCGTCTTTGCTGCTCCCATGGCCGGTGTAACAGATAAAGCATTTCGCATTCTAGCCCGGGAAAATGACTGTGGTCTGGTATTTACCGAGATGATAAATGATATGGGGCTGATTTACCGCCAGGTCCGAACGGAAAAAATGGCTGATATCACCGGGGAAAAACCCCCGGTGGCCATCCAGATTTTTGGCTTTGAACCGGAGAAATTGGGACAGGCAGCCCAAATAGCTGAGAGCATGGGCGCTGATATTATCGATGTAAACATGGGGTGCCCGGCACCAAAAATTATTCGTAATGGTGCCGGTGCCGCCCTTATGAAAGATATCAAAGGCTGCCGGGCGATAATAAGAGCAGTGAGCCAGGCGGTGAAAATACCAATAACCATCAAAATGCGCAGCGGCTGGGATGAAGAAAATCTGAATTATATGGAGCTGGGAGGGGTGGCCGAGGAGGAAGGAGCCCGGGCCGTGACACTGCATGCCCGCAGTCGGA
>JAAYZA010000394.1 GCA_012515055.1 Syntrophomonadaceae bacterium
AGCTTTGGCAGTCTGGGTGTTGCCTTGCTCCTGGCCATACTCCTGGTTTATGCGGTTATGGCTATCCAGTATGAATCATTCTTCAGTCCTTTTATCATAATGTTTTCCGTCCCCACTGCTTTAATAGGGGTTGTTTTCGGCCTGCTTTTAACCGGCCGCACCTTAAGTGTGACCGCCTTCATTGGGTTGATAATGCTGGTTGGTATTGTTGTTTCCAATGCCATCATCCTGGTGGATTATCTTAATAAATTGCGGGAAAGAGGCATGGAACGGGATGAGGCCATTATCGAAGCCGGCCGGGTGAGGCTGCGGCCTATTTTAATGACCGCACTTACCACCATTTTGGCCATGTTCCCCATGGCCCTGGGATTTGGTGAAGGGGGCGAAATGACTGCCCCCCTGGCAACGGTAGTGGTCGGAGGACTTATCGTATCCACCTTTATCACTTTGCTTCTGGTACCAGTGGTCTATAGCATATTCGACGACTGGGGGCAAAGTATCAGCCGCAGGCTGGGAATAATAAAACCAGAGGAAGAAGTCATCGAAGCTTGATAATATAACCAATCCAGGCGGGGAAAATTCCCCCCGCCTGGATTTTTTAGCAAATCACAGGGAAGGTGATAACAATGGATAAAAGTCACAGGAAAAGCAAAAAAGAGAGCATCATCGCTGCCGGTCTGCAGGTTTTTTCCCAGAAGGGCTTTCATGATGCCCGCATGGAGGAAATAGCAGTTGCTGCCGGGATCGGTAAAGGGACAATTTATGAATACTTCAGCAGCAAGAGCCAGTTGTTTCAGGAAATAATGTCTATAAGCATCAATTCTTATTATGAAAGCCTTGACATAAAGAACATTAATGAACTGCCATTTAAAGAGCGCATCCAGATTTTGCTTACAGGACATTTGCAGTATTATATAGAAAACAAGGACTTAAGCCGTATGGTATTCTGGGACGTGGAAATTATGGATGAAGAATTGAAAGAATGGAGCAACAAACTGCGTAAAGATAAGCAATTATTAATGACAGAAATTATAAACCAGAGCATCGCCAATGGCGAAATACGCCCATTAAACCCCCGGTTATTGGCTTATCTTATTATGGGTACTTTTACTTCCTTTTGGGCGCCCATAGCCATTGATGCAGAGATCATTGATCCGGAAACTACCGCAGAAATAATAACGGATATTATTTTAAATGGGATCCAACCCTGACCAAAAAGGGCGGCCAATGCGGCATAAGAGCATAAATACATACCTGAGGCGGGATTTATGAAAAGAAGATCGTACATAACAACTATTTGTATTTGTTTTTGCATATTTTTCACTATGACAGCACAGCCAGCCATAGCCTTCCCTGACACACGAGAACACTGGGCACAATCGCATATTGATTTACTGCAAAGCCGTGAGCTGATTGCCGGTTATCCCGATGGCAGTTACCGGCCGGAAGATCCTGTGACCAGACAGGAATTGGTTTCCCTCCTCATCAGAATACTGGGTGAAGGCGAAGACGCAGTGCAGCTGCAGCAGGGTGAAACAGCCTATAAAGATACTGCAGATGCCTGGGCCCGGGGTTATATAGAACTGGCCCGGGAGTTAAGCATTGTCCATGGTGATGAACAGGGTTATTTTAATCCTGATGTTGCGGTGACCAGAGAAGAAGCGGTCATAATGATGGTCAACAGTCTGGATCTGGAGGCCATAACAGAAGCGGCGGCAGAGTTTATTGATGATGAAATAATTTCGGAATGGGCCCGCCCTTA
>JAAYZA010000190.1 GCA_012515055.1 Syntrophomonadaceae bacterium
CGGCAGCGATCTTTTCCAGGGCTTTTAAATGTCCCCGGCTTAAATCCACTACATGAATATAGTCCCTGACACCGGTACCGTCTGGTGTAGCGTAATCATCACCGAAAACATTCAGGTAGGGCAGTTCGCCAGTGGCGACTTTTACTATATAGGGCATCAGATTATTGGGGATGCCATGGGGATCTTCGCCAATCAAACCGCTTTCATGGGCGCCGATGGGATTAAAATATCTTAAAATGACCAGGCGCCATTGGGGGTCAGATATATGCAGATCCTGCAATATACCTTCGATCATCAGCTTACTGCTCCCATAGGGATTTACTGCCGCCAGGGGGAAATCTTCTTTAATCGGTACGGTCTGGGGGCTGCCGTAAACGGTAGCCGATGAACTGAAGACCAATTGTTTCACTCCATACTTATTCATAACCTTAAGAAGATTTATAGTTCCGGCAACATTGTTATGATAATAAAGCAGCGGCTGGGCCACCGATTCACCTACCGCCTTGAGACCGGCAAAATGGATGACAGCTTTTATATCGTGACGAGCAAAAATATTTTCCAGGGCTGGGGGGTCTAAAAGGTCAGCCTCATAAAAAATAAGGTTCTGGCCGGTGATGGCTTTGATTCTATTCAAGGTTTCGGGTTTGGAATTGCTGAAATTGTCCATTATTACTATCTTATGACCTGCTTCAAGCATCTCCACGGCCGTATGACTTCCAATATACCCGGTTCCGCCGGTGATCAATATCACTTTTTAATTCCTCCCCGCTAAACTTTAGAATTATCCTATTAGCTATCGTCAGCAGTGTCAAGCATGATAGGGATTAACCAGCGGGGTTGGCGGAAAGGCGAATAAAAAAGAGATATTTATCCGGGAGAAGATATAATAATATTAATGTTAAAGACAGGCAAAGAAGGAATACGATGAAAATAAAATTAAGTATCATTGTACCGATCTATGATGTGGAAGAATATCTGCCCCGATGCATAGATTCAATTTTAGCTCAGAAATGCGAAGATTTTGAGCTGATTTTAGTTGATGATGGTTCACCTGACAATTGTCCGCGGATCTGTGATGAGTATGCAGGCCGGGATGATAGGGTCAGTGTCATCCATCAGCCAAACCGGGGTGTTTCAATGGCCAGGAATGCCGGGATGAAGGCAGCCCGCGGGGATTATATCACCTTTGTCGATGGGGATGACTACATCCTTGCTGATGCCTATGAAAAGATGATAAAAGAAATGGAAAATAACAAACTGGATATTTTATCAGGCCGGGGCTGCCGCCTGGTCGACGGCAAGACGATAATCAATGAGGCTTATGACCGTAAATTCCCGGATCGGATCTACCCAGGGGCGGAATTCATGCATTTGTGTCTGCGGCAGGGCTTTATGGCTACCAGCTGTTGCATGAATATATATGATAGAAAGTTTTTGCTCGACAATGAGCTTTTCTTCGTGGATTTGCTGCATGAAGACGAATTGTGGATCCCCCAGGTATTCTTAAAGGCTCAGCGGGTGAAATATATCAATCGGGTGTTTTATGTATATTTATTACGGCAGAACTCGCGGAGCACAGCCAAAGATAGAACTCAAAACGGGATAGATCTGTTGGGAATATGCTATGAATTAGAAAAGGTATATGCCCGGACGGGGAACGAGGACCAGCGGAAATATTTCAATGATTTTCTGCTGGATAGATATTTGCTGGCCGTTTTAATGGGCAAACTATACCGCGCTCCTTACCGGCATATGCTGCGCCGGGGATTTGTCCGGGGAAAACCGCTGAGGATAAAGAACAAAATAAAAGCCGGGCTTTTTTTTTTAAGCCCGGAATTGTACGTTAAAATTGCGGAATCAAGGCTTGCCAAATAATAAGGAGGGGACTAATGAGATAGATGCTGTTGTTCATTAAGAGATTTCGATCGATCAAATTTTAGTCTTCATATCCTTTTTCATAGGCCTCGGCTTCATCCTTGATTTCATGCCGCATGTTGTTTAGGGCTTCTTCGCGCCTGCGGTTTTTAGCTTTTATATCTTTTATTGTGGCAGGATTATCAGTTTGCACCATAGTTTCCTCAGCCAGACGAAGATTCTCCAGAGTATTATTGATGTTTTCCTGAATCCTGTCGACATTATCCCGCCGGTCATCGGGTTTATTCTTCATCATCGATCTCCTTTCCAATTTGTTTATCTATATAAACTATTCTTCAACCAAGCGGAAATTTTTATACAGTTTAAACCCGTGGTCTTGATTAATTATTGCTAATTTAATAGATGACGCGGGGGTGAAATTTTGCTATGCTGTAAAAGTAATTGTCAATTAGCGCAGTTAGAATCCTGCGGGACTTTGAAAGGAGACAGCGGATGGATAAATATCAATGTGTTTTTTGCGATTATATATATGATCCCGAAAAAGGCGATCCTGACCAGGGCATATATCCAGGAACAGCCTTTTCCAACCTGCCGGATGA
>JAAYZA010000144.1 GCA_012515055.1 Syntrophomonadaceae bacterium
ATGGCAGGGGAGACAGGAATCGAACCCGCAGCCCTCGGTTTTGGAGACCGATGCTCTGCCAATTGAGCTACTCCCCTTGGTTGGCTGTATTCAGCAATGCTCATTTTAACATAAAGTCTTCCCGGGTTCAATAGTAATATAGGGGCGATAAAAAATTGCTGCATTGCATCTAAATAGCTTACGCGTTATCATTAGCTTATTAAAATACTGAATAAGGTCTCAAAGACTGATATATTTGCGGTTATTATCAACAGGCGGTGGGGATTTGAAAAAGATTTTGGTTTTGATGGGCGGCGAATCTGAGGAAAGGGAAGTTTCTTTAAGAAGCGGCCAGGCTGTTTTACAGGCGCTGAAGGTGAAGGGTTATGCAGCGATTCCCCTTGATTTCACCCGTGATTCACTGCACAAAGTTATGGAAATTAAACCGGATGCTGTATTCATTGCACTACACGGCAAAAAGGGAGAAGACGGCACTGTTCAGGGTTTTTTAGATTTGCTGGGGATTCCCTATACCGGTTCAGGGGTTGCTGCCAGTGCTATTTGTATGAACAAGATCCTGTGCAAGAAAATATTTGCTTATGAACAGATACCGACCCCCGATTTCTTTGTTCTGGGCCGGGAGTTTTTAACGGAGGAGAAGGATGATATGGATCTGCTTATTGATACAATTGGCTTGCCCATGGTTATTAAGGCGGCCGGGCAGGGTTCCAGTATCGGTACTTATATCGTCAGTGACAGAACAGCGGCCATTGAAGCCATCAAAAATGCCCGGGAATTTGATAATGAGATCCTGGCGGAGAAATTCATCGCTGGAACGGAAATCACTGTCTCCATATTGGGCAATGAAGATACTCAGGTATTACCTTTGATCGAAATTACCTCTGTTAACGAATTCTATGATTACCAGTCCAAATACACTCCGGGTATGTGTGCACACATCATACCGGCCCGCATCGATGCTGCCGCCAGTGATGAAATTGCCAGGATTGCGTCACGGGCTTATAAGTCGCTTAACTGCCGCGGTTTTGCCCGGGTCGATCTGATGATTGACGGGGAGGGCAACCCCTATGTACTGGAGATTAATACCGTGCCGGGAATGACGGAAATGAGCCTGGTCCCTGATGCGGCCAGGGCCGCCGGGATGGATTTTGCCCAATTGGTGGATCATATTATTAAACTGGCTTTAGAAAACAAATAAAAAACGCCGCCCTTTTCTCCGGCGGCGTGATTATTAAATAATAGTACCCGGTATCATCTCCAGGAACTGACCTTTCTTTCGGCAATGTCGATAACACTGAAAAGGACAAAACCCATCAGGCTTAATACCACTATGCCGCCGTACATATCCAGGTAATTAACCCGCATCCAGGCATCCATGATAAAATAGCCCATACCGAATTCAGTCCCGAAGGTTTCCGTAAAAAACAATATGGAAACTGCCGTTCCCAGGGCCAGCCGGGTAGCGGTCAGAACATCGGAAAGTGAAGCCGGGATGATTATCTCCGTAAACATTTGCCGTTTATGGGCCCCCAGTGATTGCAGACTGCGGAAGATTTCATGGGGGATGGCTTTGACTGCGTCCCGGGAAGTAATGATGATTTGAAAAATAACGATTAATACAATCATGATAAGCTTGGAGGCCTCACCCAGGCCGAAAAGCAGCATGACAATGGGCAGCAGGGCTATCTTGGGTATGGGGTAAGTGAAATACACCAGGGGTGATAGTATTTTATCTACCCTGACAAAATAACCCATCAGAAGTCCCAGGGGCACCCCCAGCAGTATGGCAATACTGATTCCCGCCACGATCCTGCCCAGGCTGTAAATAAGATGGATACTCATTTTGGCAGCAAATATCCCGATCAGATTGGTAAACACCGCCAGGGGCGGGGGAATGATGGGGATTCTAAGCAGCCAGGCCAGGAGCTGCCAGAGAATTATCACCAGCAGCAGTCCGTAAGTTGCACCTCGCCAGGTATTATTTGCAGACAATGATTTATCTTCCTTTATCCAGTATTTTTCTTAAGCGCTGTGACATATCATAATATTCTTCCCGGGAGCGCAGGTTGTCCAGCTGAAAACAGGGATTATCCAGAACTTCCAGGATACGGCCGGGGGCAGGGGAGAAGACGACAATTTTACTGCCCAGATAAAGGGCCTCATCGACACTGTGGGTGATGAAAACCGTTGTTACATTGTTTTCCTTCCATATCTTAAGAAAAAGTTCCTGTAATTCTTCCCGGGTAATGGCATCCAGAGCAGAAAAGGGCTCATCCATCAAAAGCAGATCAGGCTTTAACATAAAAGCCCGGGCAATAGCGACCCGCTGTTGCTGACCACCGCTCAATTCTTTGGGATAACGATCAAGAAGATTATCGATTCCTAATCGCTGCAACAAGTATTGGCCATAATCATCCAGTACCACCTGGTCATTTTTGATTTTGACCCCCAGCATAGTGTTATCATAGACATTTTTCCAGGGCAATAGTCCATAGTTTTGCAATATAAGACCAATCCTCTGGGAACGAGGATTCACCGGGCGTTCATTGACCCGTACACTGCCGGTATAATCCTGGAGTATCCCGGATAATACGTAGAGAAAGGTTGACTTGCCACAGCCTGACGGGCCAATAAATGTATAAATGTCACCAGTGCCAATATTGATGCTCACATTTTTTAATGCCGGTATTTTATCATTTTCGCGATTATAATTAACGGTCAGGTCTTTGACTTCGATCACAGATAATTACCTCAGAATGGTCTGGTCGACAATATCATTAAATTCGTAATTGTTTTTGATCAGATCTTTTTTAAGCATCCAATCGACTACATCACTAAAAACATCTTCCCGAATTATTTCAGCCTGGTGATAAAAGGGTAAATCCAGAGAATCTTTAATTCCAGCAGGAAAATGTAGTTCTTCAATAATAAAATCGATATATTTGTCCGCCGCTTCGTTTTGTAAATATTCAACCGCCTGATTGTAGGCACGGAAAACTGCTTTTATTTCTTCGGTGTTTTCCTGGATGCTGTAAGAAGTAAAAGCGATGGCACCAGCTTTGTTGTCCATCTGGTCAGTACTGGTCAATACATGGGCTCCATTTTTAACTGCCAGCCCGGCCATGGGCTCCGGCAAAATGGCCGCATCAATTTTGCCCCCCTGCAGCATTTCCAGGCGGGTGGGCAGTGGCGGTATGGCAATTTTGCTGACTTCATTATCTTGCAGGCCATGGACTTCCAGCATTTTGTCCAAAGTGAATTCCATGATGGTATTGGTTGACAATCCGATATCCTTGTCTTTTAATCCGGCAACAGTATTTATTCCCGCTTCTTTGCCGGCCATCAGCAGAATATTGCCGTCACTTCGGGCAATTATCCTTAAATCAATGCCGCCTTCATTGGCAAATAAAACCGCTGCTATATCAGTTATAACTCCATCCAGCTTGCCGCTTTGCAGTGCACTGTCACGGTCTTTGGCGCTGCTGAAATGCTCTATATTCACATTAACGCCTTCACGAGCAAAATAACCATTTTTCTGGGCGATTAAAAAAGGAATTGATTCTACATCGGGCATTACGCCAATATTAATGGTTTTATCCACCTCTGTTTGCTGGTTACAGCCAAATATGCCAAAACTGCATAAAAGCACCAGCAGGACAACTAAGAATTTCTTCATCAGTACCCCCGTTCATTCTCTCTAGCAACTTCTTGATATTGCGCTTACATCTGGCATAATTATAATAGTTTATCCCATAAAAAACTACTTTTAGCCAGTGTCTAATCTATTTCAATTATAAATATAACACTAAAACAGTAACAAACACTGGACGGGGATAGAATTAAGTGCTATTTTAGTAAAAGTAAATAATGTGAAGTAATTCACTATCGGTGCTGATATGCTGTTCAATTGATCAAATAAAGGTGGAAAGCCTTATCAGCTATAAATTTAACCGCCGTCGGGAATATTTTACTGATTGGATCTACAGGAGGTGTAACTATGCTGGGAGATTATCCGGCACTGGGGTTGTTTTTTATTTTGACACTGGCGTTCCCCATTGGTGCCATGGCCGCAGCCTGGATTTTCCGGCCCAAACCGAAGTCTATGCCGGATGACGAGAAATTTACTACCTATGAATGCGGTGTTGATACGAAAGGGAAGACCTGGATCCGGTTCAAGGTTAATTATTTTTTGTATGCCCTGGTTTTTCTCATATTCGATATAGAAACCATATTTTTATATCCCTGGGCAGTCAAATTTAAAGTCCTGGGGCCCTTTGCATTCATTGAAATGATAATTTTCATCACTATACTGGTGATAGGACTCTGGTATGCGTGGAAGGAGGAAGCGCTGGAATGGCACTAGATATTGAAACAGATACTGATGTGAATGAATTAGCCCAGCACAATATTCTGGTGACGACTTTCGAAAAATTATGGAATTGGGGTCGGTCATGGTCATTCTGGCCTTTAAACTATGGCTGTAATTGCTGCCCTATTGAAGTGATGGCAGCTGGTGCGGCACGATTTGACCAGGCCCGTTTTGGCTATGAAGTGGTGCGGGCGGTTCCCCGTCAGGCTGATTTATTGACGGTTGCCGGTCCCATCACCTTGAAAATGAAGCCGGCAGTTGAAAGGGTTTGGGCGCAGATGCCGGAGCCTAAATGGGTGATTGCTTTTGGCAATTGTGCTATTAGCGGGGGCCCTTTCCGGGATGGTTACAGTATCCTGCCCGGGGTCGATTCCATCATCCCCGTAGATATTTATATACCGGGCTGTCCGGTAAGGCCGGAGGCATATTTTCATGCCATGCTGGAATTGCAGAAGAAGGTCCAAAAAGGAGATTACCGGAGGGGTTAATTGGTGGCAAATAATATTAATGAAAATGAATTGGCTGCTCAACTAAAAATAAAATTGGGCGAAGATTTAAGTATTACTGAAGATAAATATTTTACCATGCTTAATATTGCTCCAGGTCGATTGCTTGCATTGATGCAATTACTAAAAGCTGAATACGGTTTTGACCAGTTATCCAATCTTACTTCAGTAGATTTTGTCGAAACCTTTGAAGTTGTTTATCATCTGTATTCAATAGCCAGCCATGCTAAAATCTGTGTTAAAACCAGGATCCCTGCCGATAATCCTCAGGTGGAGTCAGTTGTTGATATTTGGCCGGGTGCTGACTGGCAGGAACGGGAAGTTTATGATTTGATGGGGATAATCTTCACCGGGCATCCTAATTTGATCAGGGTGCTGCTCCCCGATGACTTTGAGGGCCATCCGCTGCGCAAGGATTTTGTCAGAAAGGAACCAGGTGCCGATGCTTGATACAGATAAATATACAGTAAATGTCGGACCAGTACACCCCAGTACACATGGGGGTTTACACGTAGAGGCCATAATGGATGGTGAAATCATTGAGGATGTGATAGTACATCTGGGTTATGTCCATAGAAGCGTGGAAAAAATTGCTGAAAGCAAGACCTATTATCAGTTTGCCCCCTATACCGCCCGACTGGATTATCTGGCCACCAATCTGCCAGTGATGGGCTACTGTCAGGCCGTGGAAAAACTTACCGGTATCCAGGTGCCGGAACGGGCAGAATATATAAGGATAATTATGGCAGAGCTTTCCCGCATTGCTTCACATCAGATTGCTATTGCTGCCACCGGAATAGATCTGGGGGCAACAACTGGTTTGATGTATGCCATGCGCGACCGGGAAAGAATTATGGATATATTCTCCATGACCGGCGGACAGCGGCTGTTATCTTCTTATATCAGGATCGGCGGAGTTGCCGCTGATATCCCGGACGATTTTATTCCCCAGGTCAGAGCTTTTGTGGCTGATATTCCCCGTATGATCGAGGAATATAATTCCTTGATGACCGGCAATGAAATATGGGCCGCCCGCATGAAAGGGGTGGGCGTTTTAAAAGCTGAAGATGCTGTCGCCTACAGTGTGACCGGTCCCAATTTACGGGCCAGCGGCATTGATTTTGATTTGCGTAAAGCTGACCCATATAGCATTTACGACCGTTTCGATTTCAATATACCTGTGCGGCAGGAAGGGGATTCCATGGCCCGCTGGGAAGTGCGGATAGAGGAGATAGCAGAAAGCGGAAAGATAATAGAACAGGCTTTGCAGCAATTACCGGCCGGTGAGTTTATGAGCAAAGTGCCAAAAAACTTGAAACCGGAAGCCGGCGCTGAAGTCTTTCATCATATCGAGTCCTCCAAGGGAGAACTGGGTTATTATATTGTCAGTGACGGCAGTACCAAACCCTACCGTTTGCATGTCAGGGCACCTTCTTTTATTAATCTGATGGTTTTGCCTTTGATTTGCCGCGGGGGCGTTTTTCAGGATATCATAACCAATATTGCTACACTGGACCCAATTTTGGGTGAATCAGACCGATAAAGTAAGCACCAGCTTTAAACTAAGTTAATGATGCCGTTAATTCTTATTTATTTCGTTGCAAGGAGTAAACTTTATGGAACATTGGTTCACGAATTTATTTACCATTTTCACACAAGCGCTGATCAGTCTAGGATTATCACCGGTCCTGGCAGATGCAGCTTTACTGGTCCTCAAATGGATCCTTATCGTCATAATTATCATAGTGAATATTATCATTTTAATCTGGCTGGAAAGAAAAATAAGCGGGTTTTTCCAGGAAAGGCTGGGTCCTAATCGACTGGGTCCCTTTGGCGTTTTCCAGACTATTGCTGATGCCATCAAATTACTTACCAAAGAAGATATAGTCCCGTCGGCAGCTGATAAACTAATCTTTAAAACGGCTCCCATGCTGTTTATTGTCATTGCTGTTTTGCTTTATACAGTCATACCATTGGGTCATGACATGCAGGTCATCGATCTCAATGTTGGTATCCTCTTTTTCATTTCTATCGGCTCATTGAGCACCATAGCTATCCTGATGGCGGGCTGGGGCTCCAATAACAAATGGTCACTCATGGGTGCCTTCCGCTCCGCAGCTCAAATGATCAGTTATGCAGTACCACTTGCTTTTTCACTGCTGGGAGTCATTATGATCAGCGGTTCATTGAATCTCCAGGACATAGTGGCAGCGCAGAAAAACATCTGGTTTATACTTTTGCAGCCCCTGGCTTTCATCATCTATTTCATTGCGGCAACAGCGGAATTGAATCGGGGACCTTTTGACATGCCCGAAGCCGAGCAGGAACTAACCGGTGGTGCCTACACGGAATATACCGGAATGCGCTGGGCTTTGTTTTTCCTGGCTGAATATACCAATCTGGTGGCGGTCTCGGCATTGATGGCTACAGTTTTCCTGGGAGGCTGGCAGGGACCCTGGCTGCCTTCCTGGTTATGGATCATTATTAAAACCTATGGGGTGATCCTGGTCTTCTTCTGGATTAAATGGACTTTTCCGCGTATCAGAATGGATCATTTGATGTCTTTTAGCTGGAAGATACTGGTGCCATTAAGCCTCATCAATATTTTACTGACCGGTGCCGGAATTTATTTCTTCCGCTGGATGGGATGGTGTTAAAATGAAGGGAATTGGCTTGGTCAAGGGTCTGGGAGTAACTCTTAAACATTTTTTCCGCCGGGAAATAACGGAACAATACCCGGATGTAATGCCGGAACTCCCCGAGCGTTATCGGGGCCGCCTGCAGTTTGATAATACTAAATGCATTGTTTGCGGCCAGTGTATAAATGTATGTCCTAATAATGTTTTATCAATGGAAACCTTTCGGGATGCCAATACTAAAAAAAGGAAACTGGCCAGTTTTACCATCGATTTTCAATATTGCATGTTCTGTAATTTATGTGTCGAGGCTTGTCCAGTTTCGACTTTGTATTTCAACCAGGATTTCGAACTGTCTGTTGCTGACCGAAATGCCATCAAGATGACTTATGATAATTTGTCCGGAGAAGTGATGGAACAAGGTACCGTTTTAATAACGCCGGAGGGCAGTGTACCTGCGGCAGCAGATGAGCAGGAAAAAACACAGCAAATGCAGGAGCAGGCTGAAAAGGAACAAAGACAAATCACTGCCATGATAACAGCTATGGCTAAGAATCCGCATAAAGTTTTAGCCCGGGTAGTGGAAGGGGAAGAAGATTTAGGCATACTGGCTGATTTAGTCGGACAGGACGAAAAGATCGCCGCCAAAATAGCCGAACTTCTGGTAAAGGATAAAGAAAAAGCGGCCCGAGTTGCCGCCGGATTTATAAAGAAAGAAGCGAAAAGAAGAAATGAAGCAATATTTGATAAGAAAGGAGAAGAATAATGTTGGATTTTTCTGCTTTCTCCCTTTTTGATGCAGCATTCATAGTTATTGCCGGTGTGACTGTCATAGCAGCACTGGGTGTGGTCATTTTCCGCAATATTATCCACTCTGCTTTTTGCCTGATCCTCTCGTTCCTGGGAATTGCGGCCATATATTTCCAGCTTCATTCAGGATTTTTAGGTGTTGTGCAGATTCTGGTCTATGCCGGGGCCGTTGCAGTCTTGATCATTTTTGCCATTATGCTGTTGATGAATCAGGACGCTAACCGGACCAATCAGACTACCCCCAACAGCAAACAATTATTTGCTGCCGGGGGCATTACCGCCATGATACTGGCAGCACTGACGGCAGCAATCGGGTTTACCAGCTGGCCTGCCGGTCAGCTACAAAGCATCGATAATTCTCTTAACTTGCTGGCTGAATTGATGCTGACAGATTATGTGATCGCTTTTGAAACGGCTGCGATTTTGTTATTGGTAGCTGTTATAGGCGCTATTCTTATTGCCAGGGGGGTTGATGATAAATGATTGGTTTACCCCATTATATTTTACTGGGTTCAGTCCTTTTCAGCATCGGACTTTTCGGGGTACTATCCCGCCGCAATGCTGTGGCTGTTCTAATGTCAGTGGAGCTTATGCTGAATGCGGTAAATATCAATTTTGTCGCTGCCAATAAATTTATTGCCTCGGATGCAGCTGTAGGCCAATTGCTGGCGATTTTTGTCATTGTTGTTGCTGCCTGTGAAATCGCAGTTGGTCTGGCTTTGATCATCGCTGTATACCGACAGCGGAGATCCGTTGATCTAAGTGATTTTAACCTGCTGAAATGGTGAGGTGAAAGAATAAATGTACGATTTAATTATTGTTAATGCATGGCTGATACCATTATTGCCCTTTGTAGCTTTTGCGGTGATCTCGTTATTTTTCCACCGCTGGCCCGGTATTTCAGCAGGAATATCAATTTTCTCAATTGCTTTTTCATTTTTGCTGGCCACTGGCATTGCCCGGGTAGTTTTCAGTCAGCCCGGCGGGGCAGTCTATGAGTTTACAACGCGCTGGCTCGATATCAGCGGACTTCAGGTGGATATGGGTCTTCTATTGGACCCCCTCTCTGCACTGATGCTGCTGGTGGTAACATCTATTGCTGCACTGGTGCAAATATACTCACTGGGTTATATGAAAGATGATCCTGGATTTGCCAGTTATTATGCCTATCAGAGCCTGTTTGCCGCTTCCATGCTGGGGCTGGTCATTGCCAATAATTTCGGGCAGATGTTTGTTTTCTGGGAACTGGTGGGGATCTGTTCTTATTTCCTGATCGGCTTCTGGTTTGGGCGTGATTCAGCTAAAAATGCCGCCATTAAGGCCTTTGTTACCAATCGAGTGGGCGATTTTGGCTTCCTGCTGGGAATATTATTTTTACAGATTTTATTTGGAACTTTAAATTTCGCCGGACTGGCAGAAGCATTGCCTGGATATGCCAATGCAGCCATATTAATTCCGGTAGCTATATTGTTATTTACCGGCCCCATGGGGAAATCCGCCATGTTCCCGCTGCATGTGTGGCTGCCTGATGCCATGGAAGGCCCGACACCGGTGAGTGCCCTGATTCATGCCGCAACAATGGTGGCTGCTGGTGTTTATCTGGTGGCCAGAGCCTTCTTTATTTTCAGCAGTGTACCGGAAGCTATGACGGTCATTGCCTTTGTTGGCGGTTTCACTGCCTTATTTGCTGCCACTATAGCACTGGTCCAAAACGATATTAAAAGGATCCTGGCTTATTCTACTTTAAGTCAGCTGGGATATATGATGATGGCTATGGGGATAGGGGCTATGACGGCTGGAATGTTTCATCTGACCACCCATGCCTTTTTCAAAAGCCTGCTCTTCCTGGGGGCTGGCAGTGTTATCCATGCCATGGCGGGTGAGCAGGATATATGGAAAATGGGGAATCTGCATAAAAAAATGCCGGTAACCACCTGGACCTTTATTATTGGCGCCCTGGCACTGTCTGGCATTCCTCCCTTGTCCGGTTTCTGGAGCAAGGACGAGATATTATTGGGGGCTTTTGCCAGCGGACATTATGGATTGTATATCCTGGGAGCATTCGTGGCATTCCTGACGGCTTTCTACATGTTCAGGCTGATCTTTGTGGCATTTTTCGGCAAGAACCAGGCGGGGGAAAAAGCTCATGAAAGCCCGGGCGTAATGACGGTTCCTTTGATCATTCTGGCAGCAGCAGCAGTTCTGGTGGGTTTTGTAAACTCTCCTTTCATGCATCATATCTTTGGAACATTTATATCTCATCCAGCGGGCATCCAACCCCATTCCAGCAATATGATCATGGTTTCATCGGCATTGATAGCTCTGGCCGGTATTGCAATGGCCTGGCTGATATATCAGAAGGAAGCCATCAATCATCTGGTTATGCGCAGTAAATTTAAAAATATTTATGAGCTGTTGTTAAATAAATACTATATTGACGAAATTTATGAAAGAATGGGGTCGATTCTGGTCTACGGCGGGGCCCGGGTTATGTACTGGATTGATATCCATATTGTCAATGGTTTTGTTGATCTGACCGCCAGACTTACCGGCAAAAGCGGTGATACTTTGAAATATACAGAAGACGGACAGGTACAGAGTTATGCCATGTATATGGCGGTCGGGGTATTGATCCTGATTGTGCTGGCAACCATGGCGGCTGTATCTGTGATCGTGTAAGGGGGCGGTAATGATGTACGATAATATATTGTTAGCAACACTACTGATACCTTTGCTGGGGGCAGTCCTCATTATGTGGATGCCGGCATCCCGTCATCAGCTGATTAAATATACGGCTGCGGCTGGGACGGGAATCAGCCTGGCTTTGTCTCTGCTGGTCGCCCTTGCTTACGACAAGGATGTCGGCGGTATGCAATTTGTTTTGACCATTCCCTGGATTAAAGACCTGGGAGTAAATTTTGCTCTGGGTGTTGATGGTATAAGTATACCCATGCTTCTGCTGACTACCCTGATCGGTTTCAGTGCTGTTTATGCTTCCTGGAAAATTGTTGACCGGGCTAAAGAATTTTTCGTTTTGCTTTTGATCCTGATCGCAGGTGTAATGGGAACATTTATCACCACTGACCTGTTTATTTTCCTGCTTTTCTATGAAGTCGTGGTTATACCTATTTATTTGCTGGTTATTATGTTTGGCAGCACCAAGCGGGTTACCAAAGAATATGCCGGTATGAAACTGACCATTTACCTTTTGATCGGCAGTGCCTTTTTGCTGGCGGGGGTAATTGCACTTTTCATCAAAGCACAGGCTGTCAGCGGGACAGCCAGTATGGACATGGCGTTCCTGGGCAGCCTGGATTATCCTATCGGGTTTCAGGTCTGGGTTTTTGCTTTTATGGCTTTTGGTTTCGGGACCCTGCTGTCCATGTTCCCTTTTCACGCCTGGTCCCCGGATGGATACGCCGGTGCCCCTACGGCAGTCAGCATGATCCATGCCGGTGTTTTGAAAAAAATTGGCGGATATGGTCTGATACGGATCGCCTTGACCATTTTGCCGGAAGGAGCTCAGGTTATCGCGCCCATTATAGCAGTCCTGGCTATTGGTAATATCGTTTACGCCGCTTTGATCTGTCTCAGTCAGAAGGATCTTAAATATATCGTGGGCTATTCCAGTGTCAGCCATATGGGTTATGTCCTGATAGGGATTGCCGCATTGAACATAGTAAGTCTGAATGGAGCCGTTGTTATGATGTTTGCCCATGGAGTTATGGCTGCTTTGTTCTTTGCCATGATCGGCAATTTATATGAGAAAAGTCATACCCGCAATATTGACGATTTTGGCGGTCTGGCCCATCAAATGCCCCGGCTTACTGCTGGTTTTATGATTGCAGGACTGGCTTCACTGGGATTGCCAGGAATGGTCAATTTTGTTGGTGAGTTTACCATATTTGTCGGTGCTTTTGCTTCCTTTAAAGCTATCACCGTTCTGGCCATTTCAGGAATTGTTTTCACCGCTCTTTATATCCTGAAGTCGCTGGGAACCATGCTGTTTGGCCCCCGCAATGAAAACTGGGATCATTTGCAGGATGTAAAAGGGGTGGAAATGATACCGCTGCTGGTTCTGGGTATAGCGATTTTTACCGGTGGATTTTTCCCCTTCATTTTGATGGATTTCATTAATGGCGGAGTTGGAGAAATAGTTCAGCATATCGGAGCACTAAGGATAGGAGGGATGATGTAATGGACTTTTCTCTGATTAACCTGGAAATAATGACTGCCGTACTGGGACTGGGGGTTCTCGTTCTGGGTTTGACCCTGCCGGATAAACTGAATAAGCTTATCAGCAGTGTAGCCTTCTGGGGAATCCTTTTGATCCTGGTCTACAGCATAGTGATATTACCGGGACAAACGGAGGTTTTTAATGGTATTTACCATATTGACCTGTATGGACGCTTTTTCAAAATATTGTTTCTGGCCGCCGCTGTTCTGGTCATGATGATGTCCCGGCGCTATACGGAAAAAATCCCGCGGCAAAGTGAGTTTTATGGGCTGGTGATCCTGGCCGCTGTCGGTATGATGTTGATGGCATCTGCGGCAGAATTTATCACTTTGTACATCGGGCTGGAACTGATGACGATAAGCTTTTATATCCTGACGGCTTATTTATTGAAAGATAAACTTTCAGGCGAAGCTGGACTGAAATATCTGATTCTGGGGGCGCTTTCTTCCGCTATTCTGCTTTTTGGAGTAAGTCTGATCTATGCCATGAGTGGTACGGTCAGTTTTACCGGGATAGGGATGGCCCTGGGGAATCAGCCGGCAATAACCGCCGGGCTGGTAATTATCCTGGCCGGTTTTGCCTTTAAAATATCCGTTGTCCCTTTTCACATGTGGACACCGGATGTTTATCAGGGGGCGCCTGTTCCGATTACAGCCTATTTGTCCGTGGCTTCTAAAGCCGCCGGGATTGCTGCTTTGATAAGATTTCTCCTGACAGCTGTCGGGCCGGGGGAATTGGCCCTGGACTTAAATCTGCTTCTGGCCATTATGGCAGGATTGACCATTCTGGTCGGCAATTTAATTGCCCTGGTGCAGAAGGATGTAAAAAGGTTGCTGGCCTACTCCAGTATTGCCCAGGCTGGATATCTTATGGTGGGGCTGACAGCGGCCAATGATTATGGCCTTAAAGGGGTGCTGTTTTATGCCATGGTATATGTTTTTGCCAATGTCGGTGCTTTCGCTGTCACTACTGCAGTTGAAACCAATACCGGGGGTACTGCTTTGGAGTCCTTTGGCGGTTTGAGCAAGCGCTCCCCAATGATGGCTGCCATCATGACCATTTGCATGCTTTCACTGGCCGGTATTCCTCCTATGGCAGGATTTGCCGGTAAGTTTTATTTATTTGCCGGTGCCATCCAGTCAGGATATTTATGGCTGGCTATAATCGGTTTAGTGATGAGCATGGTGTCGGTATATTATTATCTGACTGTGGCCAAAGTAATGTATATCGGCACTAGTTCCTGCGATACACCGCTGCTGGTCAGCAGAGGTGCGGCCACAGCACTATGGATATGTGTTTTAGCAACTGTTTTGATCGGATGTTATCCGGGACCTCTGGCTGAATTTGCCGGTCTGGCCATAAAATCTATAATGTGACCGATCGTTTAAAGCATAAAGGCCGCCCTGCAGGGACGGCCTTTACGCTAAGGAAGTTTTAAACAACTTTTTATCTTGCTTATCTGCTATAATTGGGCTATGCAATTTATTATATTTAATTTATTTGGATGGTAGCAATTAACAGGAGGAGGTTTTTCATGTCTCAATATAAGAGCACTATTAAATTGATTGTATTTTTCTTGCTTCTGGCGGCGGCCTCATTGCTGATCAATATGTATATAGATTGGCTCTGGTTTAAATCCGTCAGTTTCCAGGAGGTCTTTACTACAATCCTTTTCAACAAAATCGGACTTTATGCCTTGATTTTCCTGGTCACATTGGGACTGTTTTATATCAATTTATGGCTGACCAGAAAGAATATTTCTGATGATGAACCTCGCCTGCATAATGATAACGATCCCGATATTATTTATCTGGAACGCCCGCCATCTATATGGAAAGAATTATTGACCGGCCAGACGGCCAAATATATATTTTTAGCCATTTCCATCTTCGCGGCCTTTATGGTCAGCTCCGTGGCGGCAGATAACTGGCTGGTTGTCCAGCAGTATTTAAATGGAGTTAAGGTGGGTGTCATTGACCCAATCTTCAATAAAGATCTGGGATTTTACTTTTTTAATCTCACCTTTTATCAGTTCATCTATTCGACTTTGATGATGCTGCTAGTGTTGTTGCTGCTGGCAGTGATTCTGATCTATGCTTCCAACACAACCAATCAGATGATTTACGGCCGACTAAAAGAATTCTCCTTTGCCAAAGGACACCTGGCCGTTTTATTGGCGGCAATTTTTGCTTTAAAAGCCTGGGGATATCGCCTGGATGCTTATCAATTGTTGTTTTCACCGGGCGGCATTGTTTTCGGGGCCACCTATACTGACATCAATGCCCGTTTGCTGGCCTATAAGGTGATGCTGGCCCTGTCTATAATTATTGCGTTGCTTCTTCTGGCCAATATATTTGTTAGAAAAATGAACCTGGTCTATATCAGCATTGGGACCTGGGCCATCGTAGCAATTTTATTGGGAACTATTTATCCTTCTTTGCTGCAAAGTCTGGTGGTACAGCCCAATGAATTTAATAAGGAGCGGCCCTATCTGGAAAACGCTATAAAATTTACCCGCCAGGCCTATGGCCTCGATAAAGCGCAAAGTATTGCCCGTACCGTCGATTATGATTTGAATATCAATGATTCCAAACATACCAGTACAATTAAAAACATCAGACTCTGGGACTGGCAGCCTTCCAAAACAACCTATAAGAATCTTCAGCAGCTGCGCAGTTATTATGTTTTTAATGATGTTGATATAGATCGTTATGAACTGAATGGTGAAAGTCGGCAGCTCATGCTTTCCGCCCGGGAAATTGACCAGTCTGAATTGCCTGCCCAGGCTAAAACCTGGATAAATCAAAAATTGATGTATACCCATGGTTACGGGGTAGTAGTAAGCCCGGTCACCGAAATAACCACGGAAGGTTTTCCGGAATTTTATATCAAAGATATACCACCGCAGTTTTCCACTGATTTGACCATCACCCGGCCGGAAATATATTTTGGTGAGAAAACTGATGATTACGTCATAGTAAACACCAAACAAAAAGAATTTGACTATCCTATGGGAGAACAAAACGTGTTTTCCACCTATGAAGGCCATGATGGGGTTAAGATTCAGTCCCTGCCGCGCAAACTGATGCTGGCCTGGGTCTTGAAAGATTATAAGATGCTGTTGTCATCAGATATAACCAATGACAGTCAGGTATTGATGTACCGTAATGTGGTTGAGCGCATCAGGAAAATAGCCCCCTATCTGGCTTTCGACGGTGACCCCTATATCATTATCGATGAAAAGGGGAAACTTTACTGGATGCAGGATGCTTATACCTATACCAATAAATATCCTTATTCACAGCCCTTTGATGATTGGGGCAACAACTATATCCGCAACTCGGTGAAAATAATTACCGATGCTTATTCAGGTGAGGTTAATTTTTACATTGCCGATGACAGCGACCCCATCGTTAATACTCTGAGGAAGGTGTTCCCCAATTTATATAAATCAATTGATGAAATGCCGGCTGATTTAAGAAAACATGTCAGATACCCGGTTGATATGTTCATGGTTCAGGCTGAAATGTATACCACTTTCCACATGAGTGATCCCTGGGTATTTTATAACAAGGAAGACCCCTGGATAATCCCCAATGAAATCGTTGATGATAAACAGCAAAAAATGGAACCTTACTATATCAATATGACCCTTGATCAGGACGAGGGCACGGAATTTGTTCTGATGATGCCTTTTTCACCCAAAAGCCGGCCCAATATGATAGCCTGGATGGGGGCACGGATGGATGGGGATAATTATGGCAAAATGATGGTCTATAATTTCCCCAAACAGGAAACCATTTACGGTCCGGAACAGGTGGAGTCCCGTATAAACCAGAACACTTCCATTGCCCAGCAGCTGACTCTATGGGACCAGAGAGGGGTGCGGGTCTATCGTGGTAATCTGCTGGTAATCCCGGTGGATAATTCCATATTATATATTGAACCGATTTATTTACAGGCTGATAACAGCAAACTGCCGGAACTGAAACGTATCATAGCTGGTTTTGGCGAGAAACTGGTAATGGAACCCACTCTGGATGAGGCTTTGCTCAAACTATTTGGCGAAGGACCAAGACCACCGGAAGCAGCTAAACCGGATGTTGATACACCCGATGTTGATACACCTGAAGAAACTCCCTTCAAGAGTGTGCAGGAGCTGGCTCAGCAAGCCCGTGATATTTATGATAGAGCCAATGAACAGCTAAAAGAAGGAAACTGGGCGGGATATGGCGAAAGCATTGAAAAACTTAATGTAATAATCAGTGAACTTGAAGCCGCTGCCAATTAATTTAAGTTAAGTCCAATTTATCATGGTATCATTGGAACTCCGGAATCGAAGCAGTCAATTCCGGAGTTTCTGTCTATAGGGGGGGATAACAAAATGTTATTGGATATCAGTGATAAGATAAAACTGGTTATAAGTGAAACGGGATTCACCTATTGCAATTGTCTGTTTATTGACGATGATGTAAAAACCATCATCGATACCGGAGCTGATTATGGTTCACTGCAGCAAATCCAGCCGGCAAGTGTTGACCGGGTGATCAACAGTCATCACCACATCGATCATACCCGGGGCAATAAATATTTTCCCGGTGTTAAAATAGCTATTCATGAGCTTGACGCTGCAGCTCTGAGTGATATAAATAATTTTGAATATTATAACTCGCTGGATCAATGGCATGAATTAATGCCGGAAACAGATTACCTGGAAATAGCCAAACAAATTGGACTTTACTTTGAAGATTTTGTGGATATCTTCCGAGTCGATGAAACTTTTCAAGATGGTGAATGGATGGATTTTGGAAAAACCACCATGCAGGTAATTCACACGCCGGGACATTCCAGAGGACATTGTTCCTTCTGGTTTCCTGAGGAAAGTTTCCTTTTCTGCGGGGATATATGCCTGACTAAAGCGGGGCCCTGGTATGGGGAATTGCTGGCCGATCCCACTGATATGATCGACTCCATCAATAAGCTGATCGAGCTTAAACCCGACCGTCTGGCTTCCTGTCATATCAAGAAGGTATGCACTGACAGCACCCCCAGGCTGACGGAATTCAGAGATCGGATTTATAAAAGGGAAGAGCGGATTTTAAAATATCTGGCCAATCCCGCCGGCATTGATGAATTAGCCCAGCAGAAGATGATTTACCGTTTTCATGTCAGTCCTTTCGTGCTATTCTGGGAAAAATTAATGGTGCAAAAACACATCCAGCGTTTGCTGGGATTTGATCTGGCCGAAGAAGTAGAACCAGGTATTTTTAAAGCCAGATAGGAAGAGGAAGATATTAAATGACACAGGAGATAAAAGTAGTTTGTCTGGGTGATAGTATAACTTATGGCTTCCCCTATGGTCCTGAGATATCCTGGGTGACCATGCTGCAGGAGAATTTACCCGGCCAGTTTATCAACCGGGGGATCAATGGCAATACCACCAGTGATATGCTGGCCAGATTTGAAAGATCTGTTCTTAAACATGAACCGACCCATCTGATTATTATGGGAGGTATCAATGATGTGGTTTGGGGCGAATCTTTGGCCCGGATAAAAGAAAATATAAAAACCATGGTTAATTGGGCACTGTCCCGGAATATCAAAGTCATTTTAGGTATGCCTACCGCTGTCGATGAAATTAGCTGGGAAAGCACTTTAAATAAACTGCGACAGTGGCTGGATGAATATGCCCGGGAGAATAATTTGCCGGTGATTCGTTTTGAACAGGCCTTTTATACTGCCGCGGGAGAACTGCGTACCGATTTATTAATGGCCGATGGCGGCCATCCAACGGCCCGGGGTTACGAAGAAATGTATAAACAAATCGATTTGAATATCTTTAAAGTGTAGCAGGGATTTCCTCCGGCTTAAAAGGAATAACAGGAATAATCTGCAGTATTTCACCATCAGCCTTAAATATTTTCACCATGACTTCGGGCTGGTTTTTACCATCACCATAGCGGGCCACGATGCGGGCAGCATATTCTAAATCATAATTTCCCTCCCCGCCTTTAAGTAAAGCAGTCGGCCCGGGGAAATCAGGTACCACCAGCAGCAGATCTCCGGGGCGGGCCCCTTCCATAATCAAACGGTTTTCCTTCTGATTGCGTCCTATTATCAGTAAAGCATCATTTATAATGAAATGGCGTCCCCAGCTCAGGATCCTGAAATCATCAGTACCGGCATCGGGTTTGACTGTGAGTATATATTTCAGCCGCCGACTATAGTTTTCATCCGTCAGCAGACAACCCCCTGCCGGGGAAGGGTATTCATTTATGCCGGTCTCTTCGGCCAGCTCCATTTGCCTTTTACGGCTGCGTCCGCTGATATCCAGCAATTGTGAACGATCTATCCAACCCTGTGTTTCTGGTATGGTTGGCTCCATTAAAAGGGCGGACAACGGGCGGACAATCAGTCCCGCCTGACCGGACAGGGAATCAACTGCTTTCAAAGCGGAACGATTCTGGCTCATGGGACGCTGTCCCAAAACCTCTCCGGTAATAAGGAAGGAAGCACCAATTTCGTCCATGACACGGCGGGCATTTTTCAGCATGAAGGCATGACAGTCTATGCAGGGATTCATATGCTGGCCGTAACCATAAACCGGTTTCAACAATACTTTATCCCGGTACTCCTCACTGATATCCTCCGTGATCAAATCTATTTTTAATGCCGCTGCCGCTTCACTGACATAGGGTTTTAAAGCAAAAAAAGGAGTAATGAAATTGACTCCCGTCACTTCTATTCCTTGTTTCTGGATCAAAGCAACTGCCAGCTGCGAATCCAGACCCCCCGAAAATAAACTAATTGCTTTCATAGTTATTTACACTCCTTGATAAATGAGGTTTTGGTATGATTCAATTACTGTCACTCTGAGGGACAGCCAGTATCCATCAGATATTCCTCGTCGACAACCTTTATATTGTGCAGCTTCAATAATGCAGCTGTAACGCCATCGCCGCCAATTAAACGGGAACTGAAGGTACCATCGTAGATTTTGCAGCTTCCGCAGGAAGGGCTGCGGCTTTTAAAAACCGCCGTATTAATACCGGCATTTTTTGCTAAAAGCAATGTTTTATAAGCGCCCCGCAAAAAATAATCGGTAAAATCACCTCCATAAGCACCAATAACACGGGCATAACCTGCTAGCACATCTATTCCGCTGCCCCCTTTAATTTCACAGGGCGGGCGGGGGACGGGCAGTCCCCCCATTATTTCCGGACACACCGGCAAGTATTCCAGCTTTTTCAAATTATTATTCCATTCGGGCCGGTAGTTATTTCCGCCATTATATTTACAGTTGTCCCCGCCAAGACAGGCGCTGAGCAAAATCATAAAAACACCCTGCCTATAAAACTTTAATATATTTATTGATATTTCGTCTCCATAATAGCAAACAAACAGTCATTTTCATATTATAAGTTACATTAATTAATTTTGGAGAAATATATGAGTAATTATACTATGTTTACCGCTGCGGTAAATACAAGACTGCCTGATTCCACCGTCCTGTTAACCCGGGATTTAGCCGAAACATTGGGTCTGCAAGGATCAGAACAGGTGCATTTTCATGTAGGCCAGACCAGTTGTAAATTAACTGTTGCCATTCGCAACTCCGACAAATTGAAAATGAAACTGGCGGTCAATCCTGGGGCATTAAAAAGATTGTTTTTACAGGCGGAAAAAAACTATGGAATCAAAAAAGATATGCATGGTTTACATCTGGGTCCTGTTGTAGGTATATCAGCCGATGTTTCCAACGAGAAAGGCAAGCCTTTCGGCAATCAGAGCTTTTTCTTCCAGCAATTACTGCAGGCCGGTGAAGCCATGGGAGAAATTTGTTATGCTTTCAGTCCTTACAGTATCAATTGGAGTAAAGGCACCGTTGCCGGCTATACCTATGGGAAAAAAGGCTGGCTGAGAAAAACATTTCCCCTCCCCAATGTTATTTATCCCCGGGAGAGAGCTTATGCTGTCAATCATACCTATCGCCGCCGGCTGGAAAAAGTGGGGGCGCGCTTTTTCAACCCCCCATTAGTGGGTAAATGGGAGACTTATTTGATATTGAAAAAAAACCCTGACCTCACCAGTTATTTACCGGATACCAAATTAATAAAAAATTTCAGTCAAGTTGATTTAATGCTGAAAAAATATAAAGCGGTATATTTAAAACCCACTACAGGTTCCAAAGGAAAAAACATTATCCGGGTAAGTAAAAGAAAAAATATCGCCGGCTATGAATATCAATATGAAATCAACAATCTGATCATAAAGGGTAATGCTCCTTCACTGAGCCGTTTGCAAAGTTCTCTGCGGCGGGTTATGGGCAATCGTAGTTATATCGTACAGGAACAGATCGATCTGCTGCGACTGAATAATAATATCGTCGATGTTCGTATCCTGGTGCAAAAAAATGACCGAGGTGATTGGGAAACCACCGGTATGGCTTGCCGCCAGGGCAAACGGGGCTCCATAACCAGCAATATATCTTCGGGGGGCAGCGGCAGAAAACTGGACATGGTTTTAAACCAAAATTTTGATGATGAAAACCATCGGGCAAGAATAATAGAAGAAATTTATTTCCTGGCTATTGAATCAGCAAAAACTCTGGAAAAAACCATTGGCCCGGCTGGGGAAATGGGTGTGGACATTGGCATAGATAAATCCGGGGCGGTATGGTTCATCGAGACTAATTTAAGACCGGCCCGCCACGTGTTCCTGCTCATTGGTGAACAGGACACCAGGCTGCGATCAGTAGAAATGCCCATGTTGTATTTGCGATATTTAGCTGGTTTTACCAGTAAAGAGAGGTGAACAGATGAAGATTCACGGCAGCATTTCCATTACCAGTGCTTTGCGGGACAAATATGGGATCCCGGTTAAAGATATCATCAGGATAAGAGTAGGCAGTATCGAAGTTTCAACCAGATTAATCTGCACAGAAGGGGAACGCTGTACCTATATGCTGTCACCGGAACTGAGGCGTACCTTGCTGATAAAAAAAGGCCGCCGTTTGCTGATCAGGTATGACAGCAGTCATGATCATATCCATTTAGGCCCGACTATTGGCATATTAACCGTATCACTAAGCCACAGGGGCCAGTATGATCCCACCAGTATCAAAGCAGAACTCATTTACTTGAGCCAGGTCAGCAGGTCGCTAATTGGCCAGACATATATTTTCACACCGGGCTCAATTAACTGGGACAGCAAAACTGTTAGGGGATATACCTTCACCAAGGGCAGCTGGGTGGGAGCTGTTTACCCATTGCCGGATGTGGTCTATGACCGCATAACCAGCCGTACTTCAGAAGCCAGGAATCTGCTGACCAAACAAAGTTTATTACAGCTGCCTCATTTAAAATATTTCAATCCGTCATTTTTGAACAAATGGAAAGTATATCAATTATTGGTCACGAATCCTGTTGTCAGCAAGTATTTGCCTGAAACCCGGGTACTTAATCTCGAAAACTTTAAGGAGATGCTGCTCCGATACAGCACTTTATTTGTGAAGCCCAGCAATGGCAGCCTGGGTAAAGGAATAATAAAAGTGACCCGCGGTAAGGGCGGAGCGTTGAATTTTGTGATTTATGGCCGGGGCAAGGTGAAAAATCATGCTGAAAGCCCGGAGATATTTTTTAAAAAAACAGCCCGGGTCAGGGGGGATAAACCTTATATAGTGCAACAGGGGATCCCTTTAGCACTTTACCGGGGATCGACTTTTGATTTAAGGATCATATATCAAAAGAACCGGGAAGGAAAATGGCAGCTGGGGAAAAAATTTGTCCGGGTGGCCCCCCGGGGCAGCAGCATTTCCAATCTCAGCAGCGGCGGACGAGTAGAAATAAGTAAAAGAATACTCAACTATCTATTTAATAATAAAGAGAAAGTCAATCGGAAATTTGAAGAAGTAAAAAACTTATGCTTGCAAACGGCATCAGTTCTGGAAGATAAAAGTGATGGCATTTACGGCGAACTGGGTCTGGACATTGGCATCGATAAAAATGGGGGCCTATGGATAATCGAAGTAAATTCCAAACCGCGAAAAACCACGGCCAGCGAATTTTCGACAGCTGTTATGCGGCGAACCTTTAAAAGACCATTGGAATTCGCTGCTTATTTAGCCGGCTTTTCCATCAAATAAAGGTTGATTACTCTGATATAAGCCGGACCAGATTATAAAACTAATCTAAACATTGACATAATTAAAGGATTACAAGTCTGTAACAGAGAATATTTAGGCATATTGCTGGGGTGGGAAAACCCGCCCCGGCTGCTTAAATTATATTCAGGAGGGCCATGTTTTGAAGAAAATAGGAATTTTAACCGGCGGCGGTGACTGCCCGGGACTCAATGCAGTTATCCGCGCCATAACCAAGACAGCCATCGGTATTTACGGAATTGAAATAATAGGTTTTATTGACGGATTTAAAGGGCTAGTGGAGAATCACTACCGGGAACTCAACTTTAAGAGTGTATCCGGGATCGGTCATACGGGAGGTACTATTTTAGGTACCAGCAATCGGGACAACCCCTTTAACTATTTAGTCAGTGCCATGGGAGAAGAACCAGTATTCGCCGACAAGTCTGCCCAGGCAGTAAAAAACATCAATGACTCCGGTTGTGATGGTTTAATCGTTATTGGTGGTGACGGCACTCTTAATATTGCCCAGCGCTTTCATGAAATGGGAGTAAAAATAATCGGTGTACCCAAGACAATTGACAATGATTTGATGGCAACTGATGTAACCTTTGGTTTTAATACAGCTGTTAATACAGCATCAGATGCCCTGGATAAATTACACACCACTGCAGAATCACATCATCGGGTCATGATTTTAGAAGTGATGGGCCGTTATGCCGGTTGGATTGCATTACATGCCGGCATATCCGGAGGGGCTGATGTGATTTTGATTCCGGAAATTCCTTATTCGTTGGATAAAATCATCGATAAGATCAGGTTCCGTTACAGAAATGACAAGAAATTCAGTATCATCGTTGTTGCTGAAGGTGCTGCGCCCCAGGGCGGTAAAATGGAGATACAAAAATTGGTCCCCACCAGTCACGACCCGATAAGATTGGGTGGGATCGGTCGAAAAGTGGGTCAGGACATAGAAGAAAAAACCGGCATTGAGACCCGGGTGACAGTGCTGGGCCATCTGCAGCGAGGCGGGCAGCCGATACCCTATGACAGGATCTTATCTTCCCGGTATGGGTCGGCAGCAGTAGATGCTTTTGTTAACAAGGAATTTGGCACCATGGTAAGCTTGCAGGGCCCATCCATTAAAACAGTGCCATTGACAGCAGCCATCAAAGATATTAAAAAAGTACCGACAGACAGCGAGATTATTAAAACCGGCCGGGCTATCGGCATCAGTTTTGGTGATTGAAAAGCCTGATGGAGGTTAACCATGTTAATCAGCGGTATAATG
Source organism: Syntrophomonadaceae bacterium (assembly GCA_012515055.1). GTDB lineage: Bacteria > Bacillota > Syntrophomonadia > Syntrophomonadales > Syntrophomonadaceae > UBA1368. The sequence continues at coordinate 23,991 of JAAYZA010000144.1, forward strand.
CGCAAAGAATTTCACAGCTTGAAAAATGATGACAGCCTGGATACTGCCTGCAAAATGATGAATGATCATCACCTTTATGGAGCCCCGGTAGTAGACGACGAGGATAGAATAGTGGGTATTTTTACCCGGCCGCATCTGATCAGAGCATTGATGAACAAGCTGCCGCCTGAAACCCCGGTGGAAAATATCATGCAATCCAAAGTAATTACCATAAAAGTGGATCATGAAGTCAATGAAACCATCAAATTGTTTATTGAAACCGGCTATCATCATTATCCGGTAACAGATGATGAGGGACATTTGCTGGGACTGGTGGTTTCCACCGATTTGATGCAGGAAGGAACCAGGGAATTGTATAAACTTTTGGGCAACTATAATTACGACTATACTGATTCAGCCCTGGTCCGCATCGATACCAAAGGATATATCCGTTCCATGAGTGAAAAAGCTCTGGATTTTTTAGGTTTGGAAGCTTCCCAGATCATAAACAAACACATTATCGAAACAATTCCCATCATGGAAAAGTTCACCACCGGCATATTTTCAGATGCCCATAAAGTAAAAGAGCTGTCAACCCAGTTGAATCTGGCCGAAAAAAGGATCGAATACTATCGCGCCGAATTAGACAGTTTACTTAATACAGACAATTCCTTTAATGAAATTATCGGTATTTCACCGGAAATGAAGAAATTACGCCAAATGGGGATGCGGGCGGCCAAAACTTCTTCGACCATTTTAATCAAGGGGGAAAGTGGAACCGGGAAAGAATTGCTGGCCCATGCCATACATAATTTCAGTCCCCGCAGCAAGGAACCCTTTATCAAAGTCAATTGTGCTGCCATACCGGAAACCCTTATTGAATCAGAATTCTTTGGTTATTGCGAAGGAGCTTTCACCGGTGCTATCAAAGGCGGAAAACCGGGTAAATTTGAACTGGCCGATGGGGGTTCAATATTCCTGGATGAAATCGGTGATTTGCAGCCCGCCCTCCAGGCCAAATTACTCCGGGTGTTACAGGAATTCGAATTTGAACGATTGGGAGCTGTAAAACCGACCCGGGTCGATGTAAGAGTAATTGCTGCCACCAACCGTAATTTAAAAGAAATGGTCGCTAATGGACAATTCCGGGAAGATCTGTTCTATCGCATCAGTGTGGTAGAGTTGGAAACAACTCCTTTGCGGGCGCGGAAAATAGACATAGATTATATGACCGACTATTTGATCGAAAAGATATCCCATCGATTAAAAATTAAAGTTGAGGGAATCAGCCATAATGCACGAATCGCCCTGAAAAACTATGATTTTCCCGGCAATGTAAGAGAACTGGAAAACATCCTGGAAAGAGCCATTAATTTTGTTGAAGATGGTGAATTGATCGAAGTGCATCATCTGACACCAATGCTAAAAAGCATACAGATCAAAACTGATATTTTTAAAGAAAACACCACCCCCACTTTCACCTCTCTGGCGGAAGCAGTATCATTTGCAGAAGAAACTGCCATTCGCAAGGCGCTTAAAAATTCTAAAGGCAATCGAAGTGAGGCTGCTAAAGCACTTAATATCCATAGATCATTACTGTATAAAAAAATTGTAAAATATAATATAGCCAGGAAAGGGGAGGGGAGGTATTAGTACCGAGATAAATAGAATTGCTGTACTGGGTGCCGGGATTATGGGGGCCGGCATTGCCCAGGCTGCTGCCCGGGCCGGAATGCAGGTCATATTAAGAGATTTGCAAAAATCTCTGGTGGAAGATGGTTTAAGAACCATTGAAGCCAATCTTGACCAGGAAATAAAAATGGGGCAGATTAAACCCGCGGACAAAGACCTGGTTTTAAGCAGGATCGAGGCTACCACTGATCTGGCACAATTATATGATGTGGATCTGGTCAATGAAGCGGTGGTAGAGAATATGGCCGTAAAAAAGCAGCTCTTCGCTGAACTGGATGATATTTGCCCCAGGAATACCATACTGGCAAGCAACACTTCGTCATTATCCATTACAGAAATTGCTGCAGCAACCAGACGTCAGGATCAGGTACTGGGGATGCATTTTTTCAAGCCGGTAGCAACGACATACCTGGTAGAATTGGTCAGGGGGATGGAAACCAGCGACGATACCATCAATGTGGGGAAGGATTTTGCCCAAAGGATTGGTAAATTCAGTGTTGTTGTCAATCGTGAAAGCCCTGGATTTATTGTAAACCGCATTCTAATACCCTATATCAACGAAGCTGTTTTCGCTTATGTTGAGGGTCTGGCGGGTGTAGAAGAGATAGATACAGCAATGAAGCTGGGTGCAGGTATGCCGGAAGGTCCTCTGGAAATGGCGGACAGGATTGGTTTGGATACGGTCTATTCAGTAATGATGGTATTCTACAATGAATTCCGGGATCCTAAATATCGACCGCATCCTTTCTTTTCAACCATGGTCAGAGCAGGATATTATGGCATCAAAAGCGGCAAAGGCTTTTATAATTACTGATCATTATATTTAAGGGGGAGTGTAAATGGAATTTTTAGCAAAGAAGTCGAATGGCAGCTGGTTCGGTTTATTGTTGGGTATTGTAATTTTCGGGTTTTTCATCTGGGGCATAAATTATTCACTGGGACCGGAGGATCTGGCCCTGGCCATCATGCTTTACATACCGGTATATTTGTTTATAGGAATTTTTGTGGTACTTTTATGGGGGGCTTTTACACTTAAATATATCTGTGACGAAGATCAACTGATAATTAACTGGGGATTTATAAAAGCGAAAATCCCCTGGAATGAGATTGAAACCATTGAGAAGATTGAAGGAAAGGTAAATTATTACTCCATACTGGGTATGAGCTGGCCCGGGTTTATTGCCGGCTTATATTCGGCCCGCGGTTTGGGTTATATTAAAATGTATGGTTCGGATAATTCCACAGGTTTTTTGCTGTTAAGAACCAACCTGGGATTGTACGGATTAACCCCTGAGAGTCCGGAATTAGCCCGTATAATTGCTTCCAGAGCAGGGAAAACCATTGATATTGTGGACATGAATGATTTGCCCCCGGAAAAGAAAGGTATAGATTTGCATGCCGACAACTTTTATAAATTATTATTACAGATCAATGTGGTGTTCATATCCCTGTACGGTTTATATCTATTAATATTTTTTCCCGGTTCCGGAGCCCCCCGGTTTATAATATTATTGCTGATCCTGGCAGTTGCTTTGTTTTTCTTCACCCTGGGAAATGCTGCCCGGTTATATCAATTCAGCACCACAGGGGGCTATGTCATGCTAATGGTAGGCATTGCAGTGACGGGAATATTCTTCATTCTATCATTGTCAGAAATTCATCTTTAGCGGAAATCCGGGGAAAAGTCGTAGTTAACATAATATATTTATTGTAAAATAAATAACAAATGCAGCGGAAAGGTAAATGATAGAAAATGCAATTAGGCATAATTGGACTGCCCACAGCAGGCAAAACTTCAATTTTTGAATTGCTTACCAATCATGTGGATGGTGATGGCAATATAGCCAGGGCCAATCTGGCCATAGCTAAAATTCCCGATCAGCGGATCGATTTCTTATCCAATCTATACAAACCTAAAAAAACCACCTATGCACAAATAGAAGTGATAGATGTGCCCTCATTGATACCAGGGACGGCCAAAAGCACCGCCCAATTTTTAGATTCAGTGCGTAAAGCTGATGCCTTACTTATGATGGTCAGGGTTTTTGAAAATGAAAACGTACCATCATATAGCGGTGAAATAAATCCCATAAAAGATATAGAGGATATCAATTATGAATTGCTGCTGGCCGATCTGGACCTGATAGAAAAAAGGATCCAGAGGATCAATGAAAACAAAAAGAAAAATACCATGCTGAAAGAATTGGAATTATTAGAGAAGATTCAGGCCCATCTGGAAGAAGGTTTACGCTTATCTTCATTGGAATTGAGTGATGAGGAAACAGAATTATTGTCGAATTATCAATTATTAACGTCTAAACAAATGCTTATATGTCTAAACATTTGTGAAGACGACATTGTGGAATCTCGATTTATTGGGAAGGAGGCGGTCTATGAATATGGCCGCAGCCATAATTTGAATATTATTGAAGTATCAGCCAGTATTGAAAAAGAGATTGCCCAACTCGATGAAGTTGATAGAAAAATCTATATGCAAGAAATCGGAATTGAAGAATCGGGGGTGGTGAAAATTGCCCGCATGATGTACAGCAGCCTGGGACTCATATCCTTTTTCACTGTGGGAGAGGATGAAGTTAAGGCCTGGACCATCAAGGAAGATACCATGGCCCGGAAAGCAGCGGGCAAGATCCACTCCGATATAGAACGGGGGTTTATACGGGCGGAAGTAATCAAATATGAGGATTTATATGAGTGGAAAAATCCCGTCCAGGTAAAGGAAAAAGGACTATTCAGATTGGAGGGCAAGGAGTATATTGTCAAGGACGGCGATATTATCAATTTTAGATTCAATGTATAGGCTGCGCTCCATTTAAGCTTCAGTTGATGGTTACATGACTTTTTTTACAGTTTGGTTTTGCGGTAAAGAACAATCTATTAGTATGTCACTACCTGTCGGGACAGGAATATAAATATAAACTATCTACGCTCAGAAAGCTGACAATCTGTCAGCTTTTTTTTATCTATCTGGTGCAAATGACACCGAGTATTTTAATAATTCATATTATGAACTAAAGATATACAAAAGGAGTACTTGGATGCATAAATGGGGACAGCATCATACCGGACCAATTGTAGGCATCATTACCACCGGCAAAAGTAAAAACCGATCCGGCAGCGGTAATATCGAACGCCTTTTTAAAGAGTTGATATCCTGCGGACGGCCAAAAAACATTTTCACTTATTATTTTTACCCCCGTGGTATCAACTGGAAACATCGGGTGATCAAAGGTTATTCTCATGACGGCAGGAAATGGTGCAGCGGCATATATCCTTTTCCTGATATTGTTTATAATCGTATACTTTATCGTAATATTGAGGGGTCAACTGAAATTAAAAACATCCTTAAAAAATTTCAGCAAGACAAAGATATTCATTTGTTTAATTCCAGGTTTTTAGAAAAGTGGGAAGTCCATAAAGTAATCAGTAACAATAAAGATACCGCGCATCTGGTTCCGGATACGGAACTTCTCACCCGCGAAACCTTGGGATATATGCTTAAAAGACACCAGGAGGTTCTGCTTAAGCCGCGGCACAGCAGCCGGGGGCAGGGCATAATCAAAATTATAAAATTTCCCGGGGGGCATTATGCTTTCTCCCGTGCTGAATGGAAAACTCCCCGTTGGATCAAAGCAGCCAGTTTCAACTCACTGGTCAGGCATCTGGAAGTATCAAGGGTATTTAATAAAAATTATTTAATCCAGGAATGTATAGAACTAACCCGTCATAATGGCCGGATATTTGATCTGCGTTCCCAATTTCAGAAAAATGGCGAAGGCAAATGGGTCCTCACTGGTGTCGGTGTCAGGATTGCCGGCAAGAACAGATTCGTGACTCATATCCCCAATGGAGGCAGCCTGGCATCCTATGATGATATTATTCCCTTATTCAATGATCTGACTGCTGATGAAAGTCAAAGCTTTGACCGTCAATTGAAAACCATAGGGCTGTTCATACCGAAACTGCTGGAGGAAAGTTTGCAGATCAATCTGGCAGTTCTGTCAATGGATATTGGCATCGATCCCCGTGGAAAGATGCTGATTCTGGAGATCAATTCCAAACCAGCCAGATTTGATGAACCCCATATCAGGCAACGGCATCATATTAATCTGGTTGACTATTTTCTATATCTGACCGGGAAAAAGTATAAGAGGAATGATAAGCAGTGAATTTAAATATTAATTATTTCCCTAACTCAATGGGTGATATGCTGCTGACCTGTCTTAAAAAGGATTTCGATGCTGTAGGAAAGAGACTGACAATCAATGGTGATGAATATTTGAAAATAATGGTCTCTGAACATGGGGCAAAATTGACCCGCGGGTTGAATCATTCCCGGGCAATAGAAATCTGTTTCAATGAAGAAGAACTGGGCGGAGTTCTGGCAGCTAATAAAATACCCTATGGCAATAGTATTGGAGAAAACTTAATAAAACATTATGAATTATTTATATTTGATTCCAGAGTCATATCAATTAAAGTTAGATCAGAGGTCAAAGCAAAACCGCAAACCAAATATATCAGGGAATCCCCTAACAGCAGATCAGTGGAAATAGCTAATCGGGTAATATATTTGCTGGGTCTGGATTTTGCTGTTGTACATCTGTCCTTAACCGCACGCAGAAGGTTTAAAGTGATGAAAGTCGATCCCTCGCCAATAGTAAGAGAAAAAGACTTTAATGTATTTTATAAAATGTTGACCAATCTGTATGAAACCGGGAATGAATTGCTATCAGCGGAAATTAAACTGGGCGCTGATCCGGAATTTATGATGATAAACACCAAAAGCGGAAGAATGGTATCGGCATCAGAATTTTTCCCCCGGGAAGGGCTGGTAGGCTGTGATAATATCAGGATACCCAATCGTCAGCAGCGACCGGTGGCAGAGCTCAGACCAGCGCCCAACAATGATCCGCTGGAATTAATCGATAATGTAAAAAAGGCCTTAAATAACGCAAATCGCCTGGCATCCTATCGTAATGTTAAATGGGTGGCTGGCAGTCAACCGGTGGGAGGCTATTCCATTGGCGGGCACATCCATTTCAGTAATATGAAGCTGAATTATGCTATCTTAAGAGCCCTGGACAATTTTTTAGGTATTACAGTTTTTCTTCTGGAAGTGCCGGCAACGGCAGCCCGAAGAAGAAAAAAATATGGTTTTCTGGCGGATTACCGCATGAAAAGCCATGGTGGATTTGAATATCGCACACCGGGCAGCTGGCTGGTCTCACAAAAAATTGCCACCGCTGTTATCTGTCTGGCCAAAATCGTTATCAGCCGCTATCTATTCCTGGATAGAAATTATTTGAATTCCGCCGCTGCTCAGACAGCCTTTTATGCCGGCAACCAGGATTATTTCAAACCAATCTTTTATGATCTCTGGCATCATATAAAAAGAACTGATTTATATGATAAATACTCAGATGAATTAGAAATCATCCCTTATATGATTGAAAATGAAATAAATTGGGATGAAAAAAATGATTTGCGAAAAAAATGGCGTTTGGTTAATCCCAAAAAATTGCCGCCGCGGCCCCCGGCTAAAACCAGTGTTCAGCCCCGGATTACAACCCCCGGAAGTATTAAAGCCAAACCCGGTGAAAAAACCTCCAAACGCAATTATGGCGAAAAGGTAAGCCCGGGCAAAAAGAGCAGGGTCAATGTATCCAAAAATATAAATATGACCGTTCCGGATACCCGCAATATGCAAAGAGGAAGCATAAATGCCGATCGTATCGTAATATCAAATACTATCCGGGGAATTTAAGAAGCAATGTTTAAAATCAGGGGGTAAAGACATCATTAATTTCATAATGAAATGATGTAATTTCCATTTGATCAGAGTAAAAATATAAAGTTTCCTCGATGACATGCAGAAAGTTTTCTAAATCCCGATTTTGATGTGAAACCAGGGAGAAACCAATTATAGACCGCTGGCGCAATTCATGGCAGTCAATTTCAGCAACCGAAATGCTGAATCTTTTTCTCAAGCGATCAATAACGCCTTTTACCAGCATCCGTTTATCTTTTAATGACTGGGAATACGGCAAATAAATTTCGGCTTTACCATATGCTACAAACAATTTGAATGACCTCCGGCAGTATTTTATGACCAGTCTGTGTATTATAAACAATCTTTTTACCAGTAAAATAGTAATCGACATATATTTGGTCATTTATTTATTATTCTAATTATGATAACATTATACAAGGATAAATGGGAATAATAGTAAAGGTTAAGAAAGGGTAGGGAAAGCAGTGTATATAGAACAATTTATGGTATTCAAAGTAATCACCCAGAGCGAAAGTTTTACTAAAGCAGCTAAGATTTTAAACTTGACCCAGCCAGCAATAAGTTTTCAAATCAAACAATTGGAAAAAAAATATCAGGTGAAATTATTTACCCGCAGCAATCGCGGCGTAAAACTTACCGATGCCGGTGAAACTTTTTATAATTATTGTGAAAAGATCCTGGCCGTTTACAATGAATTGGAAACTGCCATGGCTGATGAAGCCCATCGGGTGCCACTACAGGAATAATTATTATATAATAATAAGACATAAAGGCCGTTTAAACTCATTAAATAATTGTTTTATTGGGTTTTAACGGCTTTTTAACCACTTCTCCATATTCCTATAATATATATTATGTTAACTAAGATAAATATTTATTCCTCTTCTAGATATTCCTGTATTTTGTAATCCCTTCCCCCCTTTCTTCCATTAAAAAATTACTGTCGTTTTTATTGTTCTTGGGTTCTATACCAAATATCCTGGTGGATAATAATATTTAATATCTGCCGGCAGTTTTTTATTAAGAACTATTTGATTTTTTAACGGACTTTCATTATTCATTATTTATTTTTAGTGACAGCAATTTTATTCTACATTTCTATAAATATTTCTACTCGACTATAATTGTTGACATAATAATATTATTGTTAATAATATCCCTGTTAGAACTGTATTTTCCCTGATTTTTAATTATTTATTGCCAGAAAATACTGGCCCCGTAATAGGAGGCAATAATAAGCATGTTCCTGACGAGTAAATACATTTCGGTACATAAAACATTAAATATATTTTACTGGGGCCTTAAAACGCAAATAATTAGGAGCCATATATTGCCAGGAGAATAATTTTGATCGATGTGGGAATTTATGTTGGAAATGGTTCTCGGTCTTGATAAATGCAGCACAATTTTAAACTATCGTGAATAATTGCTGGAAGACTATAAATAATTAATTGCTCCCCTGCCCTATTTATATTCATGCCAGCATATGGCAATAATGGTTTGACCAGAAGAACTGGAAACTTTTACACATGGCTTTTATTTCAATTATAATATAATCATTCCTGTTTTGCCGGTCACTGCTCCTGGTCATTTTATATTGATGCCCGGCATTTTTTAATACAGATCACAATTAATGTGGAAGAATATTCTCAAAAACATGCCCATCAGACTGCTTTAACTGAATAGAATACTTTGACACTGAGATTCCGGGAATAGTATTACAGTAAACAAATTATTTTACAGTACAGGAGGGGTACCTATATTGCACCCGCATAAACTGCATTATGATGAAGTCCTGAACCAATTACAGGTTGATCCCGAAATGGGTTTGGGCCCCGAGGAATCTCTTGACAGACTTGATAAATATGGCAGCAATAAATTGCCGGAGGCCCGGAAAAAATCTATTTGGCTTTTATTTATCGAACAGTTTAAGAATATCATGATAATTATTCTCATTCTGGCTGCCGGTATTTCTTTTGCCATAGCCTGGTATGAAAAGGAAGGATTCCTGGAACCGATTCTGATAATTGTTATAGTGGTGCTTAATGCAGTTATAGGTGTGGTACAGGAAGGTAAAGCGGAAAAATCCCTGGAGGCTTTAAAGGAATTGTCGGCTCCCCAGGCCAGGGTGATCCGGGGCGGGAAGGAAATGGTGACGGCAGCGGCACAACTGGTACCTGGCGATATAGTCATCCTGGAGGCGGGTGATTATGTTCCCGCCGATGGCCGGTTAATAACTGCCCATAGTTTAAAGGCGGAAGAATCGGCTTTAACCGGGGAATCAGTGCCGGCAGAAAAAGACGCCATAGCTGTGTCAGCGCCGGATGCCTCCCTGGGTGACCGCGTGAATATGGTTTATTCCGGCACCAGTATCACATATGGTTCGGCCCGGGCAGTTGTCACCGCAACGGGTATGGATACGGAAATGGGTAGGATTGCCGGATTATTAAGGGAAGCCGGGGAAGTAGATACTCCTTTGCAGCTCAAGCTGGCGCAGATGGGAAAATATATCGGCCTGGGTGTACTCTTAATAAGCGCGGTAATTTTTATTATCGGAGCCCTAAATGGCATGGTACTGATAGATATTTTTATGATTGCAGTAGCCCTGGCCGTATCAGCAATTCCTGAGGGCCTGCCGGCTATTGTTACAGTGGTTTTAGCCATCGGCGTTCAGCGAATGGTCAGGAAGAAGGCCATAATTCGCAAGCTGCCCGCTGTCGAGACTCTGGGAAGCGCTTCCGTCATCTGTACTGACAAGACTGGCACCCTTACTCTCAATCAAATGACACTGGTCAAAGCTTTTGTCAGTGAAACTTCTATTCTGGAGGATATAACCAAGGATAATTCCCCGGCAGTAAAAAAGCTTTTGCAATTTGCCACTCTTTGTTCTGATGGTTCAGTAGCAATTGAAGATGGAGTGGAAAAGCATTTCGGCGATCCAACTGAGACTTCCATCGTAATGGCTGCCCATAAAAATGGTCTGCCCCAGGATGAATTAAACCGTTTGTATCCCCGATTGGCGGTATTACCCTTTGATTCCGACCGCAAGCTTATGAGCACCATTAACGAAATAGAGGGCCGAAAAATAGTAATCGTCAAAGGAGCTTTTGACGTTTTAGCTGACAGATGCAGCAGCGGAGATTTGGAAACCGGACGTCGGCAGACGGAAGAGTTAAGCTGTCAGGCACTTCGAGTATTAGCAGTAGGTTATAAAACAATAGAAAATATGCCGGCAGAATTAACCTCTGCTGCCCTGGAAAACGATTTGACATTAATGGGCCTGGTGGGCATGATGGATCCTCCCCGCCCTGAAGCACGGGAAGCGGTCAGTATCTGCCGCCAGGCCGGCATAAAACCGGTTATGATAACCGGCGATCATCTGGTTACTGCCTCCGCAATAGCTGAGGATCTGGGCATCCTGCAGCCCGGTGATGAAGCAATAACCGGCAATGAATTGGCCATAACCAGTGAGGAAGATTTAGCCGGCCGGGTCGGGAATATTTCTGTTTATGCCCGGGTCACGCCCCAGGATAAAATCCGCATAGTTCGGGCCTGGCAAAAACAAGGGGCAGTGGTCTCCATGACCGGTGACGGGGTTAATGACGCACCAGCGTTAAAGGCAGCTGATATAGGCTGTGCAATGGGTATAACCGGAACAGATGTGGCTAAAGGTGCCGCTGATATGATATTGACTGATGATAATTTTGCCACAATTGTTGATGCAATTAAAGAAGGACGGGGCATATACGACAATATCCGACACACCATCGGATTTTTATTAGGGACCAATATCGGTGAAGTTATGGTGGTTTTTGCTGCCATGCTGCTGTGGCAGGTAACCCCTTTGCTGGCAGTACAGCTTTTATTGATCAACCTGGTCACTGACAGTCTGCCGGCAGTGGCATTGGGTCTGGAACCCCTGGATAAAAACGTAATGCAGCGCCATCCCCAACCCAAAAACGAGGGCATCTTTGCGCATGGTTTTGGGCTGCGCATCATACTCCAGGGTATCATGTTTGCCTTTTTGACCCTGATCGGTTTTACCCTGGTCTGGGAAAGCACCGGGGATATATCCGCCGCCCGGACCATGGCTTTTATTATACTGGCAGGGTCCCAGGTGTTCCATGCCTTTAATATGCGCTCAGCCCATTCTTTATTTAAAATTGGCTTTTTCAGCAACAAATACCTTAATGCTGCTGCTTTTATTTCCTTGCTTTTGATATTACTGGTATCTTTTGTTCCCCCGGCGGCATCCTCACTGGGCATGACACATTTATCGACTGAGATGTATGGTTTGGCTCTTTTCCTGGCATTGGTCCCCGTCATAGTTCTGGAAATAACAAAAGCCATGGGCCTTGTTAAAGCGCACCAATAAAAAACGGAACATAAGCCCCCTGGCCAGTTCCGTTTTTAATCAATGATTCTTCTGGCAGCCTGGTGCTGCTACTTGCTCAATTCCGCCAGGATCTCGGGTGAGGGGTGATTGGGAATCACTGCAATCACTTCATCACCATAGGTGAAAACTTCTTCATCAGCAGCAGTTATTTCGCCGATCAGGGCCACTGCCGCCCCCTTGCTCCGGGCCGCTGCCAGCACTGCTTCAACATCTTCCGGGGCTACCTGCAGGAGCATCCGGGCCTGGGTCTCGCAAATAAAGACCTCTTCCGGCATGATATCATCCACTCTGACCGGTACTCGGGCCAGATCCACCCGGGCACCAAAGCCGCCGAAACGAGCTGATTCACAAACCGCTGCACCAATCCCCGCTGCGCCCAGATCGGAACATGCTTTTATTTTACCGGTGGCAAATGCCGCCAGAGAAGCTTCCATGGTTACTCTCTCTTCAGCAAATAAAGCCCGGGCCGGATACAGATTGGGGACCAATCCCGCTCTATAAAGAGTGTCATTACCGTCATTGCCGGTTTCCCCTATTATTATTATCTGATCCCCGGCGGATTTGGCCGGTTTAGTCAGAGGTTTTTCCGTAACCAGCTGGCCGGTCACCGATACTACCATGGCTGGTACAATATCACTGAAGGAAGTAGAAAAGCCGCCGCCGGCGATGAAAACTCCCATGCTTTCACACATATCAGCAATGCCCTTGAGCATCAGGTTGATCCTCTCCTGACTGGTCATGGTAACACAGCTGCCGCAGGTACATACGCCCTCAAAGCCGCAGGGACCAACCAGAACCTCTTCTTCCGGAGGACGGGTCCCGATAAAATCCAGTGCATAAATGGGCCGGGCACCCATTGCTACAACATCGCGCATGGCACCACCCGCTCCGGTTGCTGCACTGTCATAAGGACGGGGTACACAGGGAGAACAATGGCTCTCCATTTTACCTACTACCAGACAACCTGTGCCCGGCAGTTTAACAACAGCAGCATCATCATTGGCATCCGGTCCCACCAGTAATGCCCCCGGCCAGGTTTCATCCACTTTTTGATTAAGCCTTTTAAACATGCCAAAATCAATAGCCTTGTCTGCATTGTGATGCAGATGAACAAAAAGTGCATGGATAAGAGCTTGCTCAATACGATTCATAAATATCCTCCTTCAGTTGTGTTAGGCTCAATATACACTGTCCCACCAAGAATTCTAACATAATTTATTTAAATTACCCACTTGCTGACAGTTTTATTGTTATATTGTTTATAATTATAACCATAAGTAATTAATTTTAAATGGGGTGATGATAATGGCAGCAAAATTTGAGTTTTATTGTGTTACTTCCTGAAGCACCTGCCGCAAAGCGCAAGCGTGGCTTGTGGACAATAAAATAGACTTTGACTATCATGATTTGCTCAAATCCCCTCCGGCACATGATGAGCTGAACAAACTGGCGGCCATCGGAAAAGGGTCTTTGAAAGATCTTATCAATCCCAGAAGCCAGGTGTTTAAAAAAATGGATATTGATCTGGGGGCCATAGATGAAAAGAATCTGGTTGATTTGATTCAGGCCAACCCCAGAATATTGATTCGTCCGCTGTTAACGGATGGAAAAGAATTATTACTGGGCTTCAAAGAAGGTGATTATCGGGATTTGTTTCAGGCCTGACAGTTAGGTTCCGGCGAATCCGGCTTTAAACCCGGGGCAAAAAAGGATATCATTGATTTAGCAATTGTGGAATGTTTTAGAAAAAGGGGGATGCATAGATGAGTAAAGAAAAAAAGATTGATGTGCAAAAAGAAGGTCATGTTTTATTGATTGGATTCGACCGGGCTGAGAAAAGAAATGCTTTTGATGTGGATATGTACTGGGACATAGCTCATGCTTACGGCCGTTTAAATGATGATCCCGATCTGCGCTGCGGCTTGCTGTATGCTAAAGGGGATCATTTTTCTTCCGGACTGGACCTGGTGCAATGGGCACCTTTTTTTGCCGAGGGAAAAATGCCGGATATGCCCGAAGGAGTAATTGACCCCTTCGGTCTGGATGAGGACAGGCGTCTGATGAAACCATTGGTAATGGCCATTCAGGGTATTACCTACACCTTTGCTTTTGAAATGCTGCTGACATCAGATATCAGGGTTGCAGCCTCAGATCTGCGCCTGGGCCAGATAGAAGTAAAAAGAGGGATTTATCCCGTGGGCGGTGCTACGGTAAGAATGTTCGAAGAAATCGGCTGGGGCAATGCCATGCGTTATATTTTGACCGGCGATGAAATGAGCGCAGATGAAGCTTACCGTTTGGGCCTTGTCCAGGCCGTTACCGAACCGGGCCAGCAATTCGACAAAGCTTTGGAACTGGCAGTTAAAGTATCCAAACAGGCACCTCTGGCAGTCCAGGCTGCTTTGAAATCAGCCCGTATTGCCAGGGTCCAGGGGACCAAAACGGCACTGGCCAGATTGCTGCCTGATTTGATGCCCATTATGACCAGTCAGGATGCGGCTGAAGGTGTTCAGGCCTTTATAGAACGGCGGGAGGCTAATTTTAAAGGCTGTTAAATTATTTTGGTTTTCTCCGGGCAGGGACGATCCCCTGCCCTTTTCATTTTCATTTGCAAAATTATATGCGATAATGATTTTTGTTATAAATGGGGACTTAGCTTAATTCAATTACTTTTAGCAGGGAGAATATTCTTTGAACAGAAACCACCCTCAAATCTCCGGAATACTGATGGCTGTCGGTGCTTATTTTTTATGGGGGATCCTGCCGCTGTACTGGAAACTGCTGCAAGGGGTTAATCCCATGGAGATACTGGCACACCGTATAATCTGGTGCCTGGTTTTCTTGTTGATGATCGTGATTTTATCCAGGAACATTAAAAGCGCTGTCAACGAGGCGATCCGTATAGCCGGTTACCCCGCCAAAACAATCGGAGTCGTTTTGGCTGCTGTAATCCTTACAATAAACTGGTACAGCTATATCTGGGCAGTGAATAACAATCAAGTGATACAGGCCAGCCTGGGCTATTATATCAACCCCTTGATAAGCGTCCTCCTGGGAGTCATTGTACTGAAAGAAAAACTTTCCCGGGGGCAGCGGGCGGCCTGCCTCCTGGCTTTCTGCGGAGTATTAATATTAACTGTAAATCATGGTACATTGCCCTGGATCGCATTGGTACTGGCGGTGAGTTTTGCTCTTTATGGCCTGATCAAAAAGACGGTAAATATCGATGCTGTTACTGGACTGATCCTGGAAAGCAGTATAATGTCATTATTTTCGCTGTTTTATTTATGGCATTTACACAGCAGCAGCACGGGAGCATTTGGCAATAGCGGGCTCTTAATTACCATTTTGCTCGTTGGCGCAGGTATTGTTACTTCCATTCCTTTGCTGCTCTATTCCCGGGCCGTAAATCACCTGCCCCTGTCCATGCTGGGTTTTTTGCAGTACATTAACCCCACCATCAGCCTTCTCCTGGGTATATTTATTTTTCGCGAGACCTTTTCCGCCATTCACCTGGCAGCTTTTGCCGTGATCTGGGTCGGCTTGCTCCTCTATTCATTCTCCAATGGAAAAAACACTGCCACACTTTAAAATCTCTTCCTTTTAAATCTAATTTCTTTTTATCAGCCAATCAATATTTTTTGTCAGTTAAGCCTGCCATTAGTGTTTTCACATTAAAATACCGGATTTAATTCTTATTTCAACGCTGACATTTCCTCCCTATTAATCATTGCAAACATTTCTATGCAATTAATTTGCCAGCTTATAACATTTCTAAAAAGTTCCCCCTGGTAATATTTACATCTCCACTGCTTTTACTGCATGACAGATCTGGCAAATTGCCTATAATATGGCTCTTCCCCTGTTATTTAATGCTATTTAAGTCGTAGTCAGGATTATTCTGGTACCATTTACCAGCGGAAACTACAAGGAAGAAGGAGGATTATGTCGTATTATGGTTATTAATTACTTTTTTACTATATTAACTTAAAGAAAGAGAGGAATGTAATTAAATGAAAAAAGTAAGAACCAATACATATTCTATCTTCGTTTCCTTTTTGGCAGCTGTAATGATCTTAACAGGATTATTTGCCAGCCCTGCTCAGGCCGAGGCTGCTTCCGCAACCCGGCAAAAAATCACTCTGGCCAGTGGTTATGTCAGTGCAACTGAACTGTATATTATTGATTCCGGTAAGCCCGGGCCGGTGGTTATGATCGTTGGCGGTGTGCATGGAAATGAAAAAGCCGGATACCAGGCTGCCGGAAAATATTCCAATCTGCAGATTAAAAAAGGCAAATTACTGGTTTTACCCCAGGCCAATAAGCGGGCAGTGAATGCCAACCGAAGGGCTGCCGTCGGCGGAAGTGACCTTAACCGTTCCTTCCCCCAGAGCAGCAAGGGAAATGCCAGCACTAACATTGCCCGGGATATATATAAAACGGTAAAGGATAATAAAGTTGACTGGCTGATGGATATGCATGAAGGATTTGATTACTATAAAAACCCCAAAACAAGTTCAGTGGGACAAACCCTGATATATTATCCCTCCACAGCCATGACTCCAATGGCCCGGCAAATTGTCAATAATTTAAACAAAAAAATCACTAAATCAAATCAGAAATTCACTTTGCTAAAATACCCGGTTAAAGGCAGTCTGACCCGCAGCAGCGCCCAGTTTTTAAAAGTAAATGCCTTTATTTTCGAAACATCCCAGAAACAAACCTTGAAAACCAGAGTCAATCAACAATGCCAGGCTGCTGATACATTATTAAAACAATTGGGCATGATATGAAATCAGTACAGCCAGCCTTAAGGGGCTGGCTGTGATTCTGACAATAATTCTGCTATCTCAGCGAAAAACTGCTGCAGGGGTATTGCCAGGGCGCGATATTCAATTTGCTCATCAGTAGTCAGATCCCGATGGG
This sequence comes from Syntrophomonadaceae bacterium, assembly GCA_012515055.1. Taxonomy (GTDB): domain Bacteria; phylum Bacillota; class Syntrophomonadia; order Syntrophomonadales; family Syntrophomonadaceae; genus UBA1368. The sequence goes on from JAAYZA010000144.1 coordinate 40,796, forward strand.
CGAATATGATCCCTAAAACCTTCCCCTCGGGGTTTAAAACCGGACTGCCGCTATTGCCTTTTTTTATGGGGGCGTTGATTTCAAAAATCGTATAATCATTGTATTTGTAAAAACCGCCAATGCTGCCCTGAACCGCAATTTGTCTGTAACCCAGGGGATCACCAATAATTGTTAGAGTCTGGTCACTGGCCTCCAGATGACTTTCCAGCTGCAGACAGGGGAGTTCCTGCTCATCCAATTGGATAACTGCTATATCAGCATCAGAAATCTGTGTATAATGATCCTTGTAAAAGGAGCGGCCATCGGAAAAAGTGATCTTAATGCTGCTGGCATCCTGGACAACATGGTGATTGGTCAGGATGACTCCCGCCGGGGCGATATTAAAACCGGTGCCTTTTTTACCGGCAAATCCTTTATCCCCTTTAACTTCAATGGAAACTATTGCTGGTTTACTCACCTGGACGATCTCTTCTTCCTGCAAATGTTTATTCTGGGCCAGAAAACTCAAATCACTGAAAAGTATTCCCAGCTGCGGAAAAGACCAGATTATAAAGGAAACCAGTATCAGTAGAGCAACAATGGATAAAAGGGCTCTGCGCAAAAGGGGTGAGCGATATTCTATTTTTTCATCGACTGAATCCCAGTCAAA
>JAAYZA010000012.1 GCA_012515055.1 Syntrophomonadaceae bacterium
CGCTTCGCTGCGGACAAAGGTTCAGTCCCCAAGGCTCCTGCTGATGCGGGTCCGCCTCACACCTCACTATCCCGGCCCCTGGCCCCCGGCCCCTGACCCCTAGCCCCGCGCGCCAGCGCGGGTTCGCCTCACGCCTCACGCCTGACGCCTCACTACTTAGGCCAAATTTTCGTACTGCTCGGGGTTGCGAGGGGTGATGCGGCTGTAATAATTGTGGATATATTTCATGTCGGCTTCGTAATCACCGGTGGGATGAAATACCGGGCCGATGCCGGCTTCTTTTTTGCCGTAATCCAGATATGCCAGGATCAACGGCACTTCAGCCAGTACGGCGGTGCGATAAAAGCCGCTCTTCCATTTCTTAACCGAACTGCGGGTGCCTTCCGGGGAGATCAGTATATACATCCTTTCCGCCTCTTTCAACAGGTCGGCCATATGTTCCACCATTCGGGCGGCATTGGCCCGGTCTACCGGCAGGGCGCCAGTTGACATGAAAAAGTCCTTCAAAAAGAGTTTCATCCATTCCTTTTTTATCACGTAACGGACCTGGATCTTCTTGATGTAGAAAAAGGCCCTGGCCAGGGGGAAATCCATATTACTGGTATGGGGTGCCGCTACAATTATGGCCTTTTTTATTTCCGGCGGTATGGTGCCGATAGTCTTCCAGCCGGCCAGCCAGAAGTATAGTTTCGCTATTAAATGCATTTTTCTCTCCTCATCCAACACAAATTTACAAAATCTTTAGTTAACTGCTCACATTATATATGGTGTTTGGCTATATTACCAGCAAAATCTTTATAGAGAAAAAAGGGAGCATAACTCCCTTGACGTCGGCTTGTTATTCTATTGCCCAGAGCTGGGGATGCGGCCACCTGGGGCATTGGTAACTTGTGGCGGTCAATGATGGCCAGTGAGCTCCCTTTCCCCCTTTGATCAGCTGTCCGGATGGTTGGGGTAATGGAAAACATGCCCCTGCCAGGTTTTCATCACTACTTCGCTTTCATTGATGGAAAGCATGTATTCCGGGGTGACCGGGGTCTTGCCGCGGCCTTCCGGGGCGTTGATGATATAGGTGGGGACGGCCAGGCCGGAAGTATAACCCCGCAATTCCTTCATTATGTCCATACCGGCCTGCACCGGGGTCATGAAATGGGCAGTGCCTTTGACCTGCTTGGCATGGAAAATATAGTAGGGCCGCACCCGGATCTTCAAAAGCTCCTGATTCATTTTCTTCATTATATGGGGATGATCATTTATATTCCGCAGCAAAACGGCCTGATTGCCTAAAACCACTCCGGCCTCCACCAGGCGGTCACAGGCTGCTCGGGCTTCGGCTGTAACCTCCAGGGGATGGTTGAACTGGGTATTGATATAAATGGGCGGATGTTTTTTCAATATCTCACATAATTCGGGTGTGATGCGCTGGGGCAGTGTGACGGGGGCTCTGGTCCCCAGTCTTTTGATCTCTACATGTTCGATGGCATCCAGTTCACCCAGGAGCCAATCCAGCATTTTATTGCTCAGCATCAGGGCATCGCCGCCGGTTATGAGCACATCCCTTATTTCTTCATTTTCCCTGATATACTGCACAGCTGCTTCCAGATCACTTTTTACAGCGTGCTGGTCGGTCTCGCCGAAATTGCGGCGCCGCTGACAATGACGGCAGTACATGCCGCACTGGTTGGTGGCATTGATAATGAGCCGGTCGGGATAACGCCGGGTGATGCGGGGTGCTGGATTGGTATACTCTTCCGCCATGGGATCATCCTGGCCGGCCTGGTCCTGGAGTTCCAGCAGGCTGGGGACGGCCTGGGCATAAATGGGCGAATAACGAAAATTTTTGAAATCGATCAGGCTTAAATAATATGGTGAAATGGCCCATCTTACTTTGGCAGAGGCAATTTTGAGCCGCCACAGCTCCAATTCGGACAGGGGCAGAAAGGCCGCCAGGGTATCCGGGTCGCTGATGCGGTTTTTCATCTGCCATTTAAAACTGTTCCAATCGTCCTGACTGGCGCCAAAATATTCC
>JAAYZA010000151.1 GCA_012515055.1 Syntrophomonadaceae bacterium
CAGGCGACCCAGGATCTGGTAGAAACCTTACCCGGGGTAGAGAAAGTAGTCCCTATCGCCCAGCCTTTTAAGATGGCATCGCGACAGTTTAAACAGGAACCAACAATTATAAAAGTCGGGGGGCAATCCTTTGGCGGCAGTCAGTTGCAGATCATTGCCGGTCCCTGCGCTGTAGAGGGTCGGTCAAAGTATCTTGAAGCGGCACAGGCGGTTAAAGAAGCTGGAGCAACCATGCTGCGTGGAGGAGCTTATAAACCGCGCACCTCACCCTATTCATTTCAGGGAATGGAAAGGGAAGGATTGGAGATACTGGCCGAGGCCCGACAGATAACAGGTTTACCGGTAGTTACTGAGATAATGGACCCCCGGCAGGTTGACGACGTGGCTTCCTATGCGGATATTCTTCAGGTTGGTGCCCGCAATATGCAAAACTTCTTTTTGCTGCGGGAATTGGGCAGGGTAAAACGGCCCATCCTGCTGAAAAGGGGACCGTCGGCTACTATTGAAGAATGGATAATGGCTGCCGAGTATATTATTTCCAGCGGCAATCCCGAGGTTATAATGTGTGAAAGGGGTATCCGCTCATTTGAACATTATACACGTAATACATTGGATTTAAGTGCGGTGCCGGTAATAAAAAACCTGACTCATTTACCGGTAATTGTGGATCCCAGTCATGGGACCGGCAAATGGAAACTGGTGGCACCCATGTCCATGGCAGCCATTGGTGCCGGTGCCGACGGGGTCATGATAGAAGTGCATCAAAATCCCAGTGAAGCCCTGTCAGATGGACCCCAATCCCTGACTCCAGAGAACTTTGCCAGGTTGGTAATTAAAATCAACAAATTATATAAAATGCTGAAAACTGATGAGGGACAATAAAATGGGCCCCAACATCCTGATCGTAGGACTGGGGTTGATTGGAGGATCCATCGGATTGGCCCTCCAGGGTTCACCAGCAGTAAACCAAATTATTGGCTCTGACCGGGACCCACTGGTAGTTGAAAAAGCACTGAAATTGGGGGCCATTGACACAGCTGCCTCCCTTGAAACCGGGGCTAAGAAGGCTGATATCATCATCTTGTGCACGCCCATCAGTACTTTCCCTGATATCATTGCAGCTATCAGAAATGATTTAAAGCCGGGTACTATTATAACGGATGCTGCCAGCACCAAGTATCAGGTTATGGAAATGTTTGCCCATTTGCCGGAACAAGTATTTGCTGTCGGAGGTCATCCCATGGCAGGGGGAGAGGCACCGGGGATCATAAATGCGGACAAATATCTGTTTGAAAATGCCGTTTATGTTCTTACCCCGGCCCCCGGCACACCTGACGAAATAACCGCTAAATTAATGGCTGTATTAAAAACAACCGGTGCCGACATGCTTATTATGGAAGCAGCCCGCCATGACGAAATTACAGCAGCTATCAGCCACATACCGCATATTGCTGCATCTGCCCTGGTCAGCCTTACCCATGGCGAAAGGGATAAGCTTAACATGGCAGCCGGCGGCTTCCGGGATACGACCCGAATTGCTTCTTCTGATCCTGTCTTATGGCGGCAAATTCTATTTTCCAATCGAGAACCAGTTATCGAAGGGCTGGATGAGTTTATTGATATCTTAAATGGTATTCGTCATTTGCTCAGGGAGAATAATGAGACGGAATTATACCGAATACTCGAGGAGGCCAGGCAAATTAGAAGTGAAATACCACAAGTGCGCAAAGGCCTGCTGCCAGGTTTTGTCGATGTGATCTGTATTGTACCGGATAAGCCTGGTATTATTGGGAACCTGGGGAATATTATGGGCGCTGAAAATATTAACATAGTTGATCTGGAAATCCTTCATGTCCGGGATGGTGACGGGGGCACCATAAGGATCGGGGTACCTTCCGCAGATAAAGCCATTCTGGCAGTGGAAGCATTAAAAAAGCATGCTGTCAAAGCATGGGTACGATAAGGAGTAAATAATGAATATCACACTTACCAGGGCTGAAAGTATAAAAGGAGAGATATTTGTTAATGCGGATAAATCCATTTCACACCGGGC
>JAAYZA010000234.1 GCA_012515055.1 Syntrophomonadaceae bacterium
ACGATGAGGGGGGACAATTGACGGAGAAAGTAAGGAGAAAGCCTTATTCCGTCATATTGCTGGATGAAATTGAAAAAGCCCACCCCGATGTTTTCAATATTCTGCTCCAGGTCCTGGAAGACGGACGTCTTACCGATGGCCAGGGAAGGACTGTTGATTTTCGTAATACAGTGATTATAATGACCTCCAATGTCGGGGCGGAATCACTGCGGAATGATAAAAGGATGGGTTTCAACCGTGCCATTGATGAGGCCCAGGATTATTCACGGATGAAGGATACCGTCCTGGAAAAGCTTAAAAACACTTTCCGGCCGGAGTTTTTAAATCGCATCGATGAAGTGATCGTTTTTCAATCTCTGAGTGAAGCGGAATTAGAAGAAATTGTGGGATTGCTGTTGAAGGAAGTGGATGCGCGTATCGCTGAAAATGGTTATCATTTATCCATCAGCCCGGCGGCCCGGGAGCATATTCTGCGGGAAGGTTATGACCCGGCCTATGGCGCCCGGCCAATCAAGCGGGCTATTCAAAAACTGGTGGAGGATACTTTATCTGAAGAGATATTGAAGGGCACGGTGGTGCCAGGTGACAATGTTTTATTGGATGTGGATGGTGAGAAGATCATAGTTAAAAAAAGTTAAGGATTTTTAAATGGGGCAGTCGAATAACCTGCGAAGGCAGAAGAAACGGCTTGCCCCATTTAATTTAAGACTTCCGGCCGGTATATATTGGGAGTCGGCCGTCCATCCCGATAATAGAATATAGACATAAACTCCCAACCTATTAAATTAACTACAAATAATGAAATAAATTAGTATATAATGATTCCAAGGAGTAAATTATGGGGAAAATAAGCACCAGATTCGTTTGCAGTGAATGCGCTTATGAAGTGCCGAAATGGATGGGAAGATGCCCGGGTTGTAATGCCTGGAATACCTTTGTAGAGGAAAGGATCATCCCCCGGACGGCAGCAGCGAAAAAAACCATATCCAGTGCAGTGCCATTGAGTGCCATTGCCGATTCTGATATTTTTCGTTTCAGCAGCGGCAACCAGGAATTGGACAGGGTACTGGGGGGAGGGATCGTTCCCGGTTCTTTAATACTATTAGGGGGGGATCCGGGAATAGGCAAATCGACTTTGCTGCTGCAGGTGGCGCATTCTATTGCCGGAACCGGGCAAAAGGTAATATACCTGTCCGGGGAAGAATCATTGAAACAAATCCGTCTTCGTTCAATAAGGATGGGGATCAACAGTGATCATATCTATTTGGTGAATGAGCCTGACATTGATTATCTGGGCACTTATGTAGATGAACTGGATCCCGGCATTATTATCATCGATTCGATCCAGACCGTTTTTACCCGGGAGATTTCTTCTGTGCCCGGGAGTATTTCACAATTGCGGGAGACCACTGCCCGCCTGATGGATCTGGCCAAAAAGAAGGAAATAGCTGTTTTCCTGGTGGGACATGTGACCAAGGATGGTGCTCTGGCAGGCCCCAAAGTACTGGAGCATATAGTTGATGTGGTCATTTATTTCGAAGGGGAAAAGAATTTTGCCTTTCGTTTACTGAGGGGAATAAAAAACCGTTTTGGTTCTACCGACGAAATTGGGATTTTGGAAATGAGTGGGCAGGGCCTTAAAGAGGTACTGGACCCTTCCTATATATTTATCGATGCAGCGGGGGCTGCTTACCCGGGAACAGCTATAACTGCCAGTTTCGAGGGCACCCGGCCGCTGTTGATTGAAATACAGGCGCTGGTTTCGGCTGCAGGTGCGGGATATCCGCGCCGCATGGCCTCTGGTATCGACCAGAACCGTCTGGCTTTGATCATCGCTGTTCTGGAGAAAAGATGCAGTTTTAATTTATCAGCCCAGGATGTGTATTTAAAAGTGACCGGGGGAATGTTCCTTAAAGACCCGTCCATCGATCTCGGCATAGCGGCGGCTATAACCTCCAGCTATTTGAACCGCCCATTGCCATCTGCC
>JAAYZA010000079.1 GCA_012515055.1 Syntrophomonadaceae bacterium
AATGAAGCCATGCTGATTAACCCCCTTCCCGGAGGGGGCAATAAAAAAATCAAGATACTGTATTCAACCCAGGTGGCAACAGCCCCGCCCACTTTCGTACTATTTGCCAATCGGCCGGATGATGTGCATTTTTCCTATCTGCGCTATCTGGAAAATGCCCTGCGGAAAAACTTCGGTTTTGAAGGGACACCCATCAGGCTGATCGTCAGGCAGAATGAGTCCAGAGAATAAAAGGAGGGCCAGGATGTGCAGGGAGTTTTACTGGTTTTACTATCATTTCTGATCGGATCGATACCTTTTTCCTATATCGTCAGTCATTATGTGGGTGGTGTTGATATCCGCGCAACAGGCAGCGGCAATGTTGGTGCCACTAATGTAATGCGCAATCTGGGCATAAAGGTGGCTCTGCTGGCTTTTACCCTGGACCTGCTCAAAGGCTTCGTCGCTGCCTGGATAGGATTTAATTTTGGCAGCCCCTGGCTGGTTTTGCTCTGCCCGGCGGCGGCCATAATCGGACATTGTTATCCGATTTTTCTAAAGTTTAAAGGCGGCAAAGCAGTGGCAACCACTGCCGGTATTGTTCTGTATTTAAGTCCCTGGATTTTTATCATACTGGTCCTGGCTTTTCTGGCCGTTGTATTCATATCCCGTTATGTTTCTCTGGGGTCGGTAGTAATTGCCAGTCTACTGCCTTTCATGGGAATATTATTTCATTACGATATAAAAATAGTTTTACTATATTTTCTGGCCGCGGTCTTCGTTTTGATAAGACACCGGGAAAACATCATCCGTTTGCGGCAGGGGAATGAATCCAAAATTTAAAGGCAGCCGAAGTATGTTGATACGAAGGAGAAAATCATGGAAAAAATTTGTATACTGGGTGCCGGCAGCTGGGGGACAGCCCAGGCATTATTATTGAGTAAGAATTGTCGCCAGATTTCTCTTTGGAGCAGACCGGAAGAGGGTCTGGATGATTTTATTGCTTCCCGGGAAAATAAAAGGTATCTGCCCGGGGCAATTATTCCCGAGAATGTAACAATAACCATGGATTTAGAAGCAGCGGTCCAGGATGCCGGCATGGTAGTTTTAGCGGTTCCCTCCCAGAGTGTCAGAGGGGTCCTGGGAAAACTTAAACCCCTATTACTGAAAGAAATGTATCTGGTCAACACCGCCAAAGGTTTGGAACTGGATACCTTCATGCGGATGAGTCAGGTGGCAGAAGATGTTTTAGGCAGCAGCATCAAAAACCGCTATGCCATATTGTCAGGACCCAGCCATGCCGAGGAAGTAGCCGCTGAACTGCCGACAGCCGTTACGGTCGCCGCATTTAAAAAGGAAACCGCCTTTGACATACAGGATTCTTACATAACGCCTAATTTCAGAGTTTATACCAACCCTGATGTAGCCGGGGTAGAATTGGGCGGGGCTTTAAAAAACATCGTTGCCATTGCTGCAGGCATTGCCCGGGGTTTAGGTTATGGGGATAATACAACTGCTACCATTATTACCCGGGGACTGAATGAAATGATCAAAATGGCAGGCAAGCTGGGGACTGATCCCCGCACCTTATATGGCCTCAGCGGTCTGGGGGACCTGGTGGTGACCTGTGGCAGCAAACTTTCCCGCAACAATCAGACTGGTTATTTGATCGGGCAGGGGCTTTCGCCCCGGGATGCCGTGGAGAAGACGGGCATGGTGGTAGAGGGTTTTTATACCACCAAAGCGGTCAATGACATGGCCCGGCAAATGAGTATTGAAATGCCCATTGTCAGAGCCTGTTATTATGTACTGTATGAGAACCGCCCTCCGGCGGAAGAAGTAGAATTATTGATGACCCGCAGGAAAAAACACGAAATCGAAGAGGTAGTAGACGATTCATATAACTGGTAAGGGCAGCGAAAGTGTGGACAACCACACTTTTTTTGTTTTCTGGTTATATTACCGTAA
>JAAYZA010000143.1 GCA_012515055.1 Syntrophomonadaceae bacterium
AAAAACTATGGTTTTAAAAACCTCTTAAGGAGTTTACTTTTAAAGAGGTTTTTATTTTTTTATGCTGCCAGCGGCAGAAAAAATTATTCAGCAATATTTAAAAGTTTCCCAATCATCAAACCTGGCCAGAAAAATGTCAGTATTGAAATTTTATCTGCTATAATAATCGAATCGATGAGAGGAGCTTATAATGAATATTGTAAAATCCAATCTCCTGTTGTTGCTTACTGCAGCTATATGGGGATTTGCTTTTGTCGCCCAAAGAGCTGGTATGGAGTTTGTCGGACCTTTTACTTTTAATGGGGTGAGATTTCTTCTGGGCAGCATTTCCTTGCTGCCCTTGTTGTTTATTTTTCGCAAAGACAAATATTTACCGGAAAAGAAAAGGGGATGGTTATTGCCGGGCTTAATTGCCGGTTTAATATTATTTACTGCTGCCTCCCTGCAACAGATAGGTATAATTACCACTACAGCGGGTAAGGCGGCTTTTATTACCAGTCTTTATATCGTTTTGGTCCCCATAATTGGCCTGTTGATAGGATTTACCACCAGCAAAGGAACATGGGTGGGATGTGTGTTGGCTGCCACCGGCCTATACTTTCTTTGTATAAGGGAAACGGCCTCGATCCAAATTGGCGATCTGTTGGTTCTTATAAGCGCATTTTTATGGGCTGTACATATACTTGTCATCGGATATTTTTCCCCCCGGGTGGAAGTTTTAAAATTGTCTTTTATTCAATTTATGACCTGTGCACTCCTGAGTTTATTAATGGCATTTATAACTGAAGAAATACTGATAAGCAGTCTATTGGATGCAGCAATCCCCATCCTTTATGGAGGAATTGGCTCCGTTGGTATCGCTTATACCCTGCAGGCAGTAGGACAAAAACATGCCCGTCCGGCTCATGCCGCTATCATCCTCAGTTTAGAAGCGGTCTTTGCTGCCCTTGGGGGCTTCCTGCTGCTGTCAGAGCAGCTCGATAGTCGGGAACTATTTGGTTGTTTGTTAATGTTCTCCGGTATGATGGTTTCACAAATTTATGGCTTAACGACGGGCAGGGAAAAGGCGGCCGATCGCATTACCCGGGAACAGCTGTGAGGAAGGGGATATTTTGTGCAGTATGATAACATCCGCAGGGGGCAATTCATTTCCCGGCCCAATCGCTTTATCGCCCATATTATTGTTGATGGCCGAGAAGAAATCTGTCATGTGAAAAACACCGGACGATGCCGGGAATTGTTGGTCCCGGGTGCAACTATATTTGTAAGGGAATCCAGTAATGACAAACGCAAAACAAAATTCGATCTGCTGTCAGTTTATAAAGGGGAAAGACTGGTTAATATCGACAGTCAGATCCCCAACCAAGTCTTTCGGGAATGGATTGAGGGCAGCAATTATTTCCCGGGCCTCTCCTATATAAAACCCGAATACACCTATCGGAATTCCCGTCTGGATTATTATCTGGAGGCGGGGGAGCGCAGGATATTAGCCGAAATAAAGGGTGTAACCCTGGAGAAGGAAGGTGCAGCCCTTTTTCCTGATGCACCAACCGAACGGGGCATTAAACATATAAACGATTTATGTCATGCCATAACAGAAGGATACGAAGCCTATCTGATTTTTATCATTCAAATGAAAAATGTTTTATACTTTGCTCCCCACCGGGAAACACATCTGGCTTTTGCAGAAGCTGTGGCCAGGGCCGCTGATCAGGGTGTGCAATTGCTGGCCCTGGACTGTTATGTGACTGCTGATTCTATCACCGCCGGGGATTTCGTTGAAATAAGGACAGGGGATTAACGGCCGGGGCGGTCAAGTTTTTATTTCAAATAGTATGTGGTAACATATATCATAAAAATAATGCTGTTCCAAATGGAGTGAAATATGGCTATCAAAGGAAGAAGCCGCATGGACCGCCGCACAAAAAACCTGGTGCAGCGTCTTAAAAAAAATGATATTGCAATTATTGATCATGACGATATTGATGAGGTTGCGGCCAATTCTATCATCGATATCAGACCACAGGCAGTCATTAATGCACAGCCTTCCATAACTGGTCGTTACCATGCCAAAGGTGCTTTAAAGATATTAAAAGCGGGCATACCGATTCTTGATCAGGTGGGTGAGGAGATCTTTGCATCGGTCAAGGAAGGTGTTTTACTTGAAATCAGGGACAATAAAGTTTTTTGGGGCAGCCGTCTGATCGCTGCAGGTGAATGGCTGACACTGGAGACTGTTCAGGATAAATTAAGGGAAGCTAATGTCAACAGCCGCATAGAACTGGAGAGCTTTGTCGAGAACACCCTGGAATATGCGAAAAAAGAAAAAGATATTCTTTTAGGCAATTTGCAGGTACCTCAATTGCGGATAAACATATTGAATCGGCATGTTCTGTTAGTTGTCCGGGGCAGCAGCTATAAAGAGGATTTGCGCACCATCAGTGCCTATATACAGGAAGAGCAGCCGGTGCTGATCGGTGTTGACGGCGGTGCTGATGCTTTATTGGAGTTTGGATTAAAACCGGATATCATAGTTGGTGACATGGACAGTGTTTCTGATGAAGCGCTAAAAAGCGGTGCGGAAATAATTGTGCATGCATATCCCGACAAAAGTGCCCCCGGCATGGAACGAATAGAAGGAATGGGTATAAAGGCCGAGATTTTCCCCATGCCAGGTACCAGCGAAGATATGGCCATGATGCTGGCCTGGGAATATGGGGCCAGTTTGATTGTAGCAGTGGGGACCCATTCCAACATGGTGGATTTTA
>JAAYZA010000094.1 GCA_012515055.1 Syntrophomonadaceae bacterium
CCTCGCCTGCCTACGCTTAAACCGATCAGTCGCCTGAGTGGCTCCAAGGCTGGCTACGAGGTGGTTGGCTAGGCCTTCCTCGGTGGGCTTCTCACCCACTATATATCACGACCTTGCTCGGTCGCTCGCGTCCCTTTGTCACCTTTGCTCTTGATCCTTATAATAAGGACTCAGATTAATAAATAATTGTTTAAGAACATTTTCATCGATATTTTGACCCAGGACATAATCGATTAATTCTTCCTGTCTGGCATGGCCTAAACTCAAGCGATAAAGTGATAAAATCTTGATCAATCGCTCATATTTGGGTTGATCTTGACTCAAGGGATACATTGGAACGATACGTTCAATTTTAACCAGCTCATCATCATCTGGATTAAGACACCAAAAAGGTATAAGTTCCGGGTCGGCATCCTTTCTTTCTTCCTGATTTGCTTTCTCAAACATTTCATCCCAAATGTTCTCCTTAAACAAGATACTCCCGTATCTCTTGCCAATGTTCTGGCGTATTGCCAGGCCTTTATAGCGATTTATACGACCTTCTCGCTGTTCTAGATCGATCGGATTACCAGGTAAATTCCAGTGCATGATTTTTCGGCAATAGAAATGAAAGTCCAATCCCTCTTGCCCTATTGAAGTCGTAGCCAGAACAAAAGGCCGGAAAGGGGAATTAAAGGCTAAACGCAAGTTTTCTTTTCTCTGTAATATCTTGTCGCTCCCCTTAGTTTCATAAAAACCAACCGCATACCCCGACCTCATTTTTACAAAACGCTTATCGTCTTCGCTGCTGCCATTAGTTTTTTTCTCGGCCTTCAAGATGCGCGATCGAAACTTTGGAAAAGTATCGACATTATAGCTTGCTGTATGCGTATTTAAGGCAGCACTCATTCTTTCGCATAATCGGGACGATTTTTCATGTTCATCCACAAATCTCAATCCGTTATCATCTATTAAAATATGAGCAAACTCATCCAGCATAGCTTGAATATTCCCATCAACACAATATTGCAGTACATTTTTCCAATGTGGTTCATTCGATCCATAAGATAATTCCACAATAGCTATAGATTCCTGCTGATTAAACCGATTCACTATGTTTTTCGCAAGCCTAACTGAAAAAGGCAGCGAATGAGGGGTATCAGTTCCAAAAAGACGCAATGCACAGACAGCAGGCGATCCCATGGCCATTTTAATCAGTATATCGACCAAATCACCTGGTTTTCTTCCCAGAAAAACATCTTCATTATTGATAAAAATCCGTCGAAGTTCTTCAAAATGCTTTTCCAATGCACTTTTTTCGTCTTGTTCTTCAGCCAGCTCATCAGTATTTAAGCTCCCCAGCAAATCCTGTTTACCAAACCATTCTTTTATAATGTCTTCATCCAGATCCAAAAGCAGTGGGGCCAAAGAGTACCAACGCTCATCTTCATTGCCATGAGGGTCATGCTTGATCAAATCAAGCTTAGCTGCAATTTTACGTCTTATCTCAGACTGGATCTGCCGATGCGTCATACCGGCATTCATTGCCTCAATGGGATCATAAGCCCTGGCCAGGGTGATACTGGGATATAGCAGGGTCATTAGTGCCATATTGGCTGGTTTACCATCACGAATATTAAATTTTAAGCGAGGGGCCGGAAAACGCACTTTCTTTCTTCCCGGAAAATAGCTGCGGTTTTCCCTTTCCGGGTTGGGTGAGATTTGAATAAGTTTTCCAACCGTGCGCCGCTCAGCCTCATAAGAGACCAGAGTCGCTATCGCCCGGGGGACCATTTCCCAGGCCGAAAATACCAGCACCTTGGAAAAATCTTTCATCCTGGCAAAAGGTCCTCCCGCTTCATAATACGGTCTGGATGGCGGAATCCACATCAGATGCTCAGCTCCCGGCATAAGCGCTTCCTCTTTAAGTCTTTTCATCCTGGCGTTGGTGTCAGGCACTTTTTTATAGCGGGCAACCAGCTCTTCCTTAAGCCAGAGTTCCCGTTTATTGGCAACAGGTAGTTTATCCGGGTTGCTGCTAAAGTAATCATATGTTTTAGTTTTAAGCTTGTAGTAATGCATGAAAGAAAAAATATATGGGGCAGATTTTATGTAATCAACCGGAACATTTTCGGTCAAACCAATATTGCGTAACAGATTATGTGCCTGTATATATGAAGTTACATCCTCTTCGGAGACATTTAAGGAACCTCTGGCTGTTTGTATATCAATAAGTCTATCCGCGCCTTCTATTGATAACCGTTCCGTTCGACATATACCTTGATATAAGACGTTTTCCGCTTCAGTTTTTCTTGCTTGCAGAATGACAAAATTCGATAAACTTATCTCGTTCAAAGACATGGAATAATTGCTCCATACCTGCCTAAATGTAGCCTTTGCGGTGGGATCTCTTTCAAAAAGAAAATTCATCAGTTGTATGAAATCCTGATAATGCTCATCTACCTGGTTCTCATTTATTTCCTCCAGGGTAGAATAGAGTTTATATGGAGTTGCTGATAGCAAAAGAATCTTTACTTCTTCATTATCCCGCTTAGGAGCATTAAAGAAACGTTTGGCTATAATGCCAGTTTCGCTATTCGAATCAGTATTAATTAACTCAGGGAACCTTTGAAACTCATCCATAATGACCAGATCGGGATCCATCAGTTCCACACTGATCTCCGCCATCATTCGCCTTAACCTGTAGATAACTTTATTAGCACCTTCCGGTCTGCCATTGTATTGTTCGATTTTCCTGCAATACTCCTTTATTTGGCAGAGTAACCCTTCATTGTTTTTAAAATAGCAGTCAACCCGCCCCAGAACCGTTCGCATATATTCACCATTACTGTCAATATCGCATTTTTCCACGCGCTCCTTATAATCCTTGGCCCAGAATTTCCAGCTTTTTTCGGCATAGCCTTCCATCACAATTTCCAGTCCATCCACACATTCTTGCAGACCGGGATACCTGCTCATTATTGCAAAAATCAAAGCCCTCTCTCTGACACTTCCTCCGCCTGAAGTAATGTTAAATGATGTAGACGGAGTCAGCGGAATCAGTTGGATGTAGTTATTGCGTTCCTTTGCAGTTCTTTCATCCTCGAAAATTTTAAGGTGCTGCATGGATAACCTGGTATCCGATACATCATCCACACGATCACTATCATTAATTTTGAGTTTACGAAGGTTTTGTCCAGCTATGCTCTGGTTTGAACAAACATATACCACTTTGAATAAATCATCGTCATTTTGCTGATGATACAAGGCTGTTTTAGCTATAACCCCTTTCGCTATAAGGGTTTTACCCAGCCCTACCTCATCAGCTACAAGCACCCGGTTATGCCCGGTCGTTAACAGGGAAAAGACCCTTTCCGCCGTAGAGCGTTGAAAGTCCTTCAACCCAGCCATTATTTCTATACCTTTTTGTTCCAGGTCGGTCATCTGACAGCCCTCCTGCTGGCTTTTAAGAAAATTTGATATATATGTTCGAACTCATGGGGAATGATTTCCTTGTCATTGATCTTTTTGATCACATAATTAATTTCTTCCATTTTTTGTGGTGATTGGGCAACCGCACGCAACATTGTTTCATATAAAACCGGCATCTGGTATTCATTATATGCTCCCTCATAAAACCATTGTTTGGAACCTCCTCCCTGTTCCAATGCTGAAAGAAGATAATCGTCGGATAGCAAGAAAGCAATATATTGAATAAATGCATGAGTATCTTTTATTACACTCTTAAACACAAATTCTTCGCGTTCTGGCGGAATGCCTTTAGTGCGTATCTTCAGAATACGTCTGAGACTCTCACCTTTGCACTCGGCCTTGACTAAATAGAATTCGCTTAAATCAGTCAATGACAATCCTCGCAGATATGTAACAGGTTCTATCTTAACTGCATTGTAACCATTTAATGTCGCAATGCTAAGGTTTACATCATGAGCAATATACTTACTGTCAAATTCAAGCTTAACATCATATTGATTATTATTTTCTGACACAAATGCTTCGGCCCGGGCTCGGCAAAGCCTCTTTATCGCCTTCTCCATAATCCTTTCATTGTTTTCTGCCGGGTCAATGACTTCGGGGACGGTTTCAATTTTTTCGAAAGGATTAAATCTCTCGTCATAATCCTCCCCTTTTTTGCCAAACAATTCATCAATAACCTGTGAAATCCGAAAACCCCATTTCTGGTAGTTCAATTGCAACAAGAATTCCACATTTCCCTTCCAGGCACTTCTTGAACAATTGGCGGAACCGACGTATAAAGAATGCTCATTATTCTTTGATTTGAAGTACAGTTTAGCGTGAATGTCCTGCTTTTGAACATCAGCAGCAATTCCTTCCGATTCGCTGATTGCTTCTTCGCCGTCTACCAGCACTTCTTTTAAACAATAGGTTTGAAAACTATTCAGCAGCTCATTGGACAATTCGGGAATTGCAGACCTGCGTGTTATCAATGTTTTATTGGAGTTTGTCAAAGCAAGGGCATCAAAATCCATCACCGTCTCTTTGCTTAGAAATGGAGAAAATACTAATATATCATGGTAGGTTTCAAACAGCCCTGTATACTCCCGGTCGTATTTCCTCTCAATACCTAAGGGCAGAAATCTGAAATCAGTAAAATGCTTGTCCCCGGTTGAAAAATGCACGAAGGGAAGCTCAGCGATAAAAGTATTAATCAGCTTCTTCTTTTTGTTGTTATACGTATATCTTCTCAGGTATGTAAGAAAATCTATCAGCGGCTCATTCCTTGAAGTTGTTTCATCCTTGTAATTCCCCTCCAGAACTACGGCCATATCCCAACTGCGATCAAAAGTAAGATTACGGCTCAAGACAATAACACGATATAATGGGACACTATTTTCACTCGAATACTTAATAAGCCATATTTTAGGATGGAAAGAGTAGTTATCCGCTACAGTTACTTCGTAAACACTTTCTTCCAGCAGGGTAAACAATAGATTTGCCTTATTAGGTACCTTTATTTGCCCGCCTTCGCAAAAAACCAGCAGCTTATCGGAAGATTTCCTTAACCCCTCAAGCATGTAAATAGGATTTCCCGCCAGAGTTCCATCCATTTCCTCTGAAAGAAAAAGAGAAAGCGGCACTCCAATCAATGTCTCCAGGTCTAAAGAATAAGTAGTACCAATTGCACCGGCACATGTATAACCTGCCGGCGGCGAAAGGATCCGGCCATAATCCAACCTGTCTTCAGCAGTGTTAAACATGATTGCCATCACCTAATCCTTCAAAGATGTCTTCCATCAGCTTCCGTGCATTTGAATATCTATATTGCAGCCTTGTTCCCAACCAGATTCCTTCTCTCCATCTGAACAAGTCCCTGTTGTTCAGTTTGGCACGTTCCCGACCTTTCAACTGGATCTCACGCGCAATAATTAATTTATCCATTTTTTCGCAGTCACCTAACAGAACTGTCTCCTGCCATTTTTTAAGAAATGGCAATAATCTTGCTACGTTTCCACCTGATAGTGAAAGGTATTTAAAAGGTTCACTGACATCATAATTTTTAATAAAGCCCTCCTTTACACTCTGATACCATGCAGTCCACTCTTTATCAGCATCAGGATTATCCCCATTTGAGAGGATAATATTGTAACGGATGGTAGCCCCATAAACGAATCTGGAGAACCTTAAGGCCATTTCATAACCTGTTTTCAGCTCCGGAGGTAGTCCAAATCTTGCACCAATCATTGCTAAATCACTATATTCAATAATCTCAGTCAGGTGATTTTTTAGAATAAATGCCAGCAATGAATTCTTTGACCGTTCCGATCTGATGATCCGTTCCCTGAGAAACAAAGCCTCTTGCTCAGTGAGATCGATCGTAACCTCATTGCGCCAGTCGGTCTCCGGGTACGGAGCACGCCAGATGTTGCCGCCCAAACCGTAAATAGAATAAATATCATCTGTCCCTTCTCCCTGATCAGCATGTCCCGTAGAAGACAACAAATTCTTTTGCTTTTTTATAGCACATACAGCCTGGGCATATTCATTCAATGACATTCTTTGCGGACTATTAAAAATACCAAATGTAACTATCCCATTCCAATAGATACTGGATGGTTTCCGTTGCAGGCTTTCGCCTGCCCTGGCACCAATGACCCCCTCTGCATTATCTCGGTTCAGTATTTTTATAAGTTTGATTTCTTCTTTGGTTAACCGACTGAGCAACTCCCGGGGAGTCATATTCTTTTCTTTTTCCAATTCCATAAGAATATAGGGAACCAGTAAAAAATATTTTGCTCTGGTCTGAATGGTTGATGTTCCAGGAAAAAGCACATCAGAAAACCCATCCCGGACAACACCAGTCCCTAACTCATCAACAGCTCCAGGGATAGACAATAAACTCAGAACAGAAAGTATCCTGTTCCGATCCCGGGTACTTAAATCGATCCATCCCATCTGCATAGATTGAGCCTCCTCAATAAATCATATTTCTTATATCATTCAGCAAGGATTATTACGCTTATCCCCTACCCCACATACACATTCCCATTATGCCACTCCAAATAACCCGGATCAGGCAGCTGGTCCCGGCACTCGGGCAGAACAATCAATTTGCTGCCATGGTGAGTATGTTGCTATAACTAATTTAAATTTCGCTTCAAGTTCCCGCTCTTAAGATTTCATGTACTTTTTCTATATCAATTTCGGCCCGATTGTACCCACGCGTTGTCAGGCTGCAACGGTAAAGGGGTTTTCAGCAACTATATTCTGATTGTAATCTTTCTTAACATAGCTTCCGACTCATCATCCGTTAAACCGTACAACTCCTTAATCGCCAGGATACGAGCCAACCAAAAGCTTGTCCCTTCAGAATTGATCTCAAAGGGCCCCAGTATGGTTTCCGCTATAGGAAATAATAGACGATACTGCATAAAACGGTATCGGTAGTTGTACACAGACATTTTTTCGATCATATGCAGATAATTTATTAACTGATCATTTTCATCCAAATTCCGTAATGGTGCTAAATATGAACGTTTGCTTATTTCCGCTTCATCGGGCATCCTGTACACACAACCGAATACCAAATTGAGCAATTTTCCAGTTAAGGCCGGTAGACCATATTTATTCATCCGCATTGGTCTAGCCGTCTTCCGCTCACTTCCTTCCGGATCATACATCTTCTTTTTTATTGGGAATTCAATTGATTGAAGAAATCGATTGAAAGCTTTCTCGTCATCTGATAAATACTGCTCGCTATCTTCTTCTGCTTTTGCCAGGGCATCCTTGAATCTTTCCACAGCCTCGTTTGTCTTTTTAATCATTTCCTCTTCATCGAGGCCTTCAGTGGAGATCATTGCGATGAGTCTCCTTTTCTCCATAGATTTCCCCCTTCAAAACTATTAAGCACCTGGCCGTTGCTGATATTGAACGAATTAAAAAACATTCAATCCAAATAATTTTCTCTAATTTCATCAATGGGCTTTCCATCCATTAATGCAAATATTGCACGACATTTCATTTCGCTGTTGACTTCGGCAGCATCAATTTCTTTAATAAAATCACGTTCTAAATCCGCCCGATTCTTTACATATTCATTTTTGGCAGCTTCAATTATTTGATCATTACAAACATTAACTTTGCAAAATTCTCCCGCGATACGGTCGGTCAGTATCATACTTTTTCCGGCCCAGTCCACCTTGATTTGTCCGCCGGTCTTTCTACCTCCCCATGGCAATAATATAAATGGATTATTCATAATACAACGTCATAATGGCAAATTTTGTTGTTTTATAAACTCGATATCTGCTTACTGTGGGGTAGCTATGATTCGATTAAGCGATACAGGTAATAACAGTTTTTATTATTGTTAACTTACATGCTTCCAATATATTTTTCATGATCATCTATTTCAGATTTACTATGACGTTTACGACCTGGCTGTAATATATGGTCTTCTACTACTTCAATAGAATCATTTGAACATTCATAAGCAACAAGAATAAACCTATTAATGAAATCTTTGAAATCAAGGATTACATATTTTCCTGTTACATTTTCGCGAAAAGTAATTTCGTTAAACCTGAAATTTTCACTATAATATGAAACTGCTCGTCTTAATTTACGAGTCAGCGCTTCCGAAATTCTATAATAATAATTTTCGCTAACAATGTTACATAGGACAATAAGTTCTCTTAGTTCGGGCTCTTTTTTTTCGCCGCCAAAAATATTACTTCCAAATCTTTTAATTAGATTGGAATGCGAGCATAACAATGCTGCGGATTTTATTGGGTCACAATAAATTATGTATCCTTTTTTGTCAGGATCTGCCTTCCACCCAGATATTTCGTAATCCAACCCCAGGCACAATTTCTCAAATTCTGAGGAAATCATATTCATAAATTGTGGTTCAGTAATTCTGTGAGCAGTTCGCTGGGTAATCAGCCCATCTTCTTTGATCCAGTCAGAAATCAAAGCCGCATCACTATGGTTCTTAAGCCAAAGCCTTAATGTATGTCGAGGTGCATATTTATGATTCTTATATTTTTCTAAATATATATCAACATCTTTCACCCATTGCTTTCTTTGGTCAAGGATTTCTTGAATATCTTTGATAATTCTAGCTTCTTCATCCTTTGAGCAATTATCTTTTATAAAAGAATCAAAACAATTCCTTATTTTATTCCCCATCTCTATATAAGGCCTTTCCAATGAATACGGTAGTATTAATTCATATGAATCCAGAATGTCGTTCCATTTATCTACACTATTTTCTATTCCTTGAATATGATTATTCAATTTGTTTATTCTTAGGAAACGCAGTCTTCGCCGCTGGTATTCCTTATGGTTTATCCCCTGATTCTCCAATATGTCGAACTTTCTAATACACTGACTTCCTACATTTAGGGACTTACCATTATGGGTATTGTGAATATAATATACTATCTTGTTCTTTGTACCACATAGCGAGCACTTAACCCAATCTTCTTTGTCATCGCCTCTATCTTCGTCAAGATATTCTTCTGCCTTCCATTCATCTTGAGCTAAACTTATTAATCTAGGCATCATATTATCAAAGATATTTTGCATATCCGGATCCATGGTTTTAATTAATGGTTCTGTTATTAGTTCATGTTTTTCTAATAATGCTTTAAGACGTGGTTCTTCATTAATAGCTTCGCTGTTTTAAGCAACACATAATGATCCTTGCTAAACTTTATTGACATCTTGACAAAACCCACTCCCTTCGTATGTGTAGTTCAATTCCATAGCTAACTCTCATCTTATTCCTCCGCATACTGATCCATAATAAAACTGTTTAGTTCTTCTTTGGTTATCCGCCAATTAGGTAAAAATTTATCCATGTATTCTACAAACACTGTAGTATGATTCTTTTCAAGCAAATGAACCAGTTCATGCACTATAATATACTCAAGGCAATAAACTGGTTTTTTGGCAAGTTGGAGATTAATCCAAATTCTTTTTTCTTTTGTATTACAGGTTCCCCAGCGAGTTTTCATGTTTCTTACCCCCCAGGAAGTTGCCTTGACACCAATAATTTGCTCCCACTCATCAATAAGCACGGGAATCCTTTTCTTCAACTCATTGCGGTACCACTCATTCATTACTCTTTCACGTTGCTTAGGAGTGCTTTTCTCGCGAACAGACAAAAATATTTTGCTCCCCTTAATCTCCACATTATTAGCTTTGTTGTTGTATCTTATTTCTAAAATGTATCTCCGCCCCCAGATATAATGGCTTTCGCCTGAAACATATTCGCGTTCTGCCTGCCTGGGCTGATTTTCATACTTCTCAATCTGTTTTTTTATCCAGCCGATTTTGGTTACTGCAAACAATCTAATTGCATCATCGCTAGCATTCAAGGGAGCCGAAATCCGGACTTTTCCCATTGGCGGTAGAACCGAGAGGTGCATATTTTTGATATCCTTTTTTATTACATCAATTTCAATGTTTGATACAATCATGTTATCACCAGTACTCTTTCTGTTTAGTTGCAATATCAAATATTATCTCGACAGCGTCTTCTTCATGAACCATTGAATAGATGCCTCTTTGAATGACTTTTTCCTTTGCTTTATCTCCCAGCCATTTATCTGGTTTGATTTTTTTAATCATCTGATCAATTTGAATGATAATTTCTTCATTATTTGAATAGTTGTCATACAATGCCATTAACGCAGGAGATTCTTTGATCTTAATTGGATACCCACTATACTCTTCAGGTTTTTCAACTTTCCTTGTCAGTTCAACAATTTTTTGTAGGTATTCTTTGTATTCTTTTTTATGACTCTTACGTTCTTCGATAATCTTGGTTAGCAACTCAGACATCTTTTCATAGTAACGAGGATTTGTTCCGCTTTTTTCGATTATTTTTCGCCGGACATTATTTTCGATAGTTTCAGCGGCAGCATCCCGATTATTCTTGATACCATCAGGCATTGATTTAACAAAATCAACACCATGTTCCAGAATTATTTCTATCAACGACATATCATCAAATGCAGATATTTTTTCACTCTCTCCGGCACTGATATAGGTATCAATCAAATACCGCATATCAGCTTCGTATTTTTTAAGATCAATATAATCGCTACTGGCAAGCCTTATTTCCTCGCGGATCTTATTATAAAGTGTTACCTCTTTCTTAATTGTCTCAATCTGGTCTGTGCTGTAATCCAAATCATCGAGATTATCAATTACTTCGGCAAAAGCTCTTAACACGGAAGCAGTCAACGTATATAGAGTTTGCCTTTTTGATTCATTAGCCTCTAATTGGTCTAAATCACCATCTTCCTCCCAGCAGAAATATCTAATGAATTCAATGGTTGTCTGCGGATAGGCTACTGGTTCGCAAAGCGCCCGCAAGCTTTGTAACAACTCTTCTAAATGTGATTTGGCTTCCTTGGCCCTATTTTTCAACAATCCGATGACATCTTCTTTTTCAAATGTATCAAAAACCTCAGAGGTATAATCTTCCACCGCCTTTTCCAGACTTTTAAACAGGTCCATATAATCAACAATGTAACCATATTCCTTATCATCGCCGTCCAGTCGATTAACCCTGCATATGGCCTGGAATAGCCCATGATCACGCATGGATTTGTCAATGTAAAGATACGTTGCACTGGGTGCATCAAAACCCGTTAATAGCTTGTCTACTACAATTAAAAGTTTCATTTGGCCTGGCTCTTTTAAAAACTTTTCTTTAGCCTCATCCTCAAAAGGCTTTATATCCTTGCCATTCAACATTTTTTGATAGATTGCGTATTTGAAACGGTTTTCCGTATCTCTTGACTCTCCTGTAGCCTCTCCCTTTATCTCAGATATATCTGCCGTATAAGAGGTTACTATGGCACACTTGTTGAAACCGCTATCAGTAAACAACTTGTAGTATTTACAAGCCTCATAAATACTGGTAGCGATTAAGATGGCGTTTCCACGGTCATTATTGAGCCGGTCCTTTATCTCAAAATCAAAAATAATATCAGATACAATTTTGGATAAACGGGCCTCAGAGCTATAGATTTCTTTAAGCGTGCCCCAGCGTTTTTTAAGCCGAGCTTTTGCCGTATCAGTAAGCCCTTTGGTTTTAGTATCAAACCATAAATCGATTTTGTTCTGCGACACTACATCCTGGGGTACATCTCTGGCTTCATATCGTAAATCCAAAACCACTTTGTCAGCCACCGCTTCAGGATATTTGTAAGTATGAATATAGGTGCCGAAAATCTCTATGCTGCTTTGTATTTTACGCCTTTTCATTTCCTTCCGGCTTAATAGCGGTGTACCAGTAAATCCAATAAAAACTGCATCGGTAATAATGGTTTTCATAGCATCGTGAAGCTTTCCAGACTGAGTTCTATGACATTCATCAACAAAAATATAGAATTCACCTTTAGCTTTGAAGTTAGGCGGCAAATTAGCTAGAAGTCCTTCAATATAGCTATTATAGGCCTTATCATCGTTGTCATTGTGCTTGCCAAATTTATGTATTAAGGAACACATCATTCGGGGAATGGTAGCATCCAATTTAGCAATTAAATCGGCGCTGCTTTTTGTGCGATAGATCTCGTCCCCCACCCCATCTGCACCAAAGACTTTGTTTTCTATCTGATCATCGAGTTCCTCCCGATCCGTAACAATCAGCACCCTGGCTTCCGGAATGTTTTCTTTAATCCAGCGAGACAACCATACCATTGTCAGACTCTTGCCGCTGCCCTGGGTATGCCAGATAATCCCACCCTCTTTAGCTTTTATCCTTTCCTGCGCTGCCAGGACCCCAAAATATTGATTATGGCGGCAAATCTTTTTAGTCCCACTGTCAAACACCATAAAATTACTAATAATATCAAGCAGGCGTTCTTTATGACACAGGCTGATCAAGTGCCTATCCAGCTTATAGAACTCATCCTTACTTAACTCTTTAACTTGAAGCGAAAGGAAATCGGCAGCTTTTTCATCTTCTTTCCACTCGATGTAATATTTTTCAGGAGTATCTATAACCCCGAAGCGCAATCCCTCAGTATCATTACCAGCCATTAACAACTGTATCGTAGAGAAAAATGGCCGTATGAAATCATCGGTTTGGTTATCTAAATTCTGTCTGATCCCCTGGGATACAGATACGATGCTGCGTTTCAATTCCAGAACTCCGACCGCTATACCATTAATATAGAGCATGATATCAGGCCGCTTGGTATTTTCTCCTACAACGGTTACTTCCTCCGCAATATAATAATCATTTTCGTAAGGTTCTTGCCAGTTTATAAACTTAACTGGCTGGTTTTTAATTGCCACATCTTCCTTTTCTGAACTGCCATACCGGAGTAAAGAATAAACTTCTTTGTTAGCGGCATATAAATCTGGTTTCTTGGCAGCATCAGCGAGTGAATTAATCCCCCGGCGAATAAGCTCATCAGAATAGCCCCGCTTCTTGAGATAATCTTTAAGCAACGGTTCATTGATATTAGAATTATTCTGGTCATGTAAATTCCCAATATAGGTATAACCAAGCTTGTTGGTAAAAAGTTCAATGATCCGGTTTTGCGTTATCCTCTCCGGTTTCCCCACTTTCGTCATTGCGTCCCCTCCCCTACCAGTCTAATTCTGCCAGTCAGCAGTTCTTGCATCATGCCTTGTTTGATAGCTTTATATTTGTCCAGTTTTTGCTCCAGTTTTTCTATTTCGTCATCCATATCGGAAAGTATGTTGGCTATTGTGGTTTGTTCTTCTATAATAGGTATCCTTAATACCAATTTATTGAAATTATTTTTTGATAAATTATATCGCGTTGCACCTTGGGCAAGTGAAAGCATTAATTGCCTTCCAACATTGCTTCTAAATAAGTATGAAAGAAATAAGGGGTTGAACAAAGTTAAGTCATCGATTCTAAATCCAAAACAGAAACTATTAAGATAAATTCTTTCAATTTCATCAAGCAAAACTGAACACATTCCAACCTCTTCAGGCGTTTCAGAAGATGTGTTGAACAATAAATCCCCAACTTCCACAGTGTTTTGAAATTCGTTAACTCCTATTTTCACACTTTCAAGAAATTTTTTATCAATGATTGGATTAATCATAATATTCATAAATGGAATGTACTTCGATTCACCATGTCCGAATTCTGTTTTTGTTTTTCCAGTCATTCCCCCATAAATTTTCCCCATAATACTAATAGGTGTTTGTTTCCATTCCCCTCCAAACCCCTCAAGCCTCTTTTTGCCTGTAAGTAGTTCCTGCATTGCTCCTTGCTTAATATTTTTCTTTTTGTTAATTATCTTTGTCAGCGAGCTAATAAGCCCGTCAATGTCGGAAAGAGCAATAGATATAGCTTGTTGCTCGGAATCATTAGGAACTGCTACTTTTAATTTTGATACCGTTTCTTTTTTTAAATTTTGAACTCCTGAACCGGCTGACATTATTTCAAAAAAACTTCTCGCCTTTGTTGACATTAAATAGTAGTACAGATATTTTTTACTAATTGCATTCTTTTTTTCTGATATGGCTAGCCAACCATCATGAATACAGCCATCTATTTCTAAAAGATAAGGTTTCCCAAAACTCATGCTATTCGAGAGCAATAAATCTCCTTTATTAACAAAAACACTTTTTTCTTTACCTTCTTTAGTTATCTTTTGTTGCGTTTCCTTAATAACACCCGATTTGTCTACATCGCCAATTCTAATCCAATTCACACCTTCATAAGTATCTGTAACAAATCTTTCAATCGGTCGCGGTGAAGCACCTCTTTTAATATTACAGATTTCATCTAAAATTATTTCTTCCCACTGCTCAGGTATAACCCCAACCTCTGTCTGTTTATAACCTTTTCTTACTTCCATGAAAAGCCCATCCTTTCCAGATGAACTTTTACTTTGCTTTCATAATCAGCTATTTCATTCTCAATCTCTGGCAAAGTCTGCTCATACCTTTCTACCAGCTCCGTAATCCGGTTGGTAAGGCGATGGACGAGAGCTGTATTAATCTCTTCGATTGAAGCATATACCGTGGCACACCATTTTTTATCAACCACCAGTTCCTTTATTTGTTTTATGCTTAGTTCGCCATATTTCTTGATAACAAGTCTATCCAGGGCTCCCAACTTCTCTTTTATGGATTTGCTAACTGCAGCTTCGTCTTTCACCAGTTTGTCATACTGTTTTAGTATCACTAATTCGTCGGCTAGATCCTTATCTTTGGAGATCTCTTTAATGCGTTTTTGCAAATCACCTTTGGTGATATTACCCTTATCATTGATAACCTCATTTAATAAGCCATCTTCGCCACTATGTTCCTCTTTCAATTCTTCCATCTGGTTCGTTAACTCATCGCTCTTATTTTGCAGGCGATTAATTTCTTCCTGTTTGTCAGCAAAAAACGCAGCAACAATGAGTTGCTTAGGAATAAGCCTACCATCAAAGGATTTCATTTTCGCCGTAGGTGTGCCGTCTTTTTTCTTGGCCATTTGTCGTTCTATTTCATTTCCTGCTCCCCAGCCATCTGAGGCAATAGCATAAACATCATCCTGCATGGTTTCTTCCCAATGTGACATCAGGCTTTGGTACACATCATATTTGTCTATAAGATCAATGTTACTAAAGCACTGCAATAAATCATTAGATAATTCTTCGATAAAATATTTTGGATCGTCACCCTTTTTTATCCCGTTTAATAATTCCAAGTTGTTTTTCTTCCAGGTTCGGAAGGCTTCCAAAACCATGTCAGCAAAGTCCATAAATTCATCATTGCCATAAATGCTATCTCGAATATCGTCTTCCTTTATTTTTAACTTTACATAACCATCTCGGCCAAAGTCAGTGAATAATTCTTCCTTCATACTGGGAAAAGCTCCCCAGTAGCTGGACAGTTCATCAATATCATGCTGGGGTAACCCCCCTGATAAATGCGCCTCTATATCTTGTAAGTCCTCCGGTTCGCTGCTGTCGATATAACGAGGAATGTTCAGATTATAGTCATTGCCTTCGATTTCGCTATAGGGAATCATACGGGAGTACTTAGGAATGTCTTTAAAGTTTGTAAAGCAATCCACTATTTTACGGATATCCTGCTCCCGCAGCCGATTCTTATTGCCATCCTTTACAAAGCCACGACTGGCATCAATTATAAATAAGCCTTTCCGGGCGGCTGCATTTTCCTTGTCAATTATAATAATACAAGCCGGAATACCAGTCCCAAAAAACAGATTAGGCGGCAGCCCGATAATTCCTTTAATAACTTTCTTTTTAATTATTGCGGTTCTGATGGTTGCTTCAGCATTGCCGCGAAACAATACTCCATGGGGCAGGATAATAGCCCCTTTTCCAGTACCCGGTTTCAATGAATAAATAAAATGCATCAACCAGGCGTAATCACCATTTTTATTCGGCGGCACCGCATTATAACCTGTAAATCGCATATCGCTGCCAGGGTCAACTCCATTACTCCATGATTTGTAAGAAAAGGGGGGATTGGCAACCGCAAAATCAAATTGCTCAGGTCGGTCACCGTTTTTATACTTGGGTGAGGAAAGTGTATTACCATTGACAACTGAGGCTATAGCATAGTTATGCAAAACAAAATTCATTTTCGCTAAACCCGTAGTGTTAACATCATATTCCTGGCCATATATGGTAATCCCATTTGGTGCTTCATTAGCTGCCCGAATAAGCAAAGATCCTGAACCACAAGCCGGATCTATGTTCGTACC
>JAAYZA010000039.1 GCA_012515055.1 Syntrophomonadaceae bacterium
TTGGTCAAAAGATCAGGAATATCCTTGTAGGTGATGCCTTTATCCTGGGCATATTCTTCCAGAGCCGGAAAAGCCGGAACAATCAGCGCTGTAAGATATTTTTGCCGATCGCCGAAAACCACCATCTGTTCAAAATAATAGTCCTGTCCAATCCTGGATTCGATTAATTGCGGTGCAATGTTCTTACCATTGGCAGTAATGATGATATCTTTCTTGCGGTCGGTAATCTTCAAAAAACCATCCTCATCTATCATGCCTATATCGCCGGTTTTGAAATAGCCGTCATCCGTCATGGCTTCTGCAGTTGCTTCAGGTTTATTCCAATAACCCTTAAAAACATTATCTCCCTTGATAAGCACCTCACCGTCTTCAGCAATTTTAATATGGTTGCCGTCGATGGGTTTTCCGGCGGTACCAAATTTAAAATCTTTGGGAGCATTACAGGAGCCCATTGGTGCAGTCTCTGTCAATCCATAACCCTGGGCAATAAAAATATTGGCACCAAAGAAGAATTCTTCGATTTCTTTGGCCAGAGGAGCCCCGCCGGCAGAAAAGAAATTCAGCCTGCCCCCCAGCAGTTCACGAACAGTGGAGAGTACCATCTTATGAGCTACTTTGTGCTTAAATTCGAGTGAGGCAGGAATCTTCTCCCCCCGGAATTTAGCAAATTCATATTGTTTACCAATATCAATACCCCAATCGAAGATACTTTTTTTAATACCCCCGGCCTTCTCCATTTTGGCATAGATGGCGGCATACATTTTTTCAAATAAGCGCGGCACACCGCACATATAGGTTGGTCGGATCTCTCCAAAATATTCTACTATTTTATTGGTATCACTACAGAAATATTGGGTCGCCCCCTGAGAATGCATCCAGTAACTGGAGGCTTTTTCATAAACATGACTCAGAGGAAGGAAAACTACTTCTATATCATTTTCTCCCATGGGAAAACGGGAATTGAGGGCATCAATCTCCACGAAGAAACTGCGGTGGGCATGCATGGCACCTTTCGGATCTCCAGTGGTTCCCGAAGTGTAGATAACTGACATGATATCATCTTCGGTTATTGATGCCAGGCGCCTTTGCAATTCTTTCTCCTGATTGGATTTTCTGCCCAGTTCATAGAAATCATCAACGTACATGATGTTTTCATCATTTTCATCAATCTTTACAGATCTGGAGAAAACGATCACATAACCTATTTTGGAATTACCTTTGTAAAATTGCATAACATTATCATATTGATATTGATCATCCACAAATATGATTCTGCATCTGGCATCATCTACTATATATTCTGCCTGTTCAGCCGTATTGGTAGCATAAATAGCCACAGTAGAACATCTGATGCTCATGATAGCATAGTCACTGATTACCCATTCAGGCCGATTGCTGGAATATATAGCAATCATTTCATTTTCCTCTGCCCCCAGCTCCAGCAAAGCTCTGGCAGTATTATTAATCCTCTCACCAAATTCCTTCCAGGAGATACCTTTCCATTCATCACCTTCCTTGTAATAAAGCGCATTTTCCGCACGGTTCTCATACTTCTTTAATTGACTTTGGATCATTCCTGCTAATGTCCTGTTCTGCATATAATCACCCCGTTCTTTAATAAATTCTTTAATCCATTCATTAATATACCGCGTTGACCCACCCCATACCGTTATGAGACAGGCCATTCTACCATTTCTTATATGATTCTGTAATTTAACCAATTAACCCTCTTTATTTTTATAGTCACCGGAGGTATTTTCATCATAAATGGCGGAAGGTTTTTTCATACCAAATAAACATATGTAAATTTAATATAAAAAACGGGATGGTCTTGTTGTCCATCCCGTTTTATCGCTAAAGAATTCTATTTTACTCTGGTTATCCAATCGAAAGGATCCGCTATGCTGCCATTCTGGATCCCGGTTATGGCATCATACAATCTTTGCGCAACAGCACCAATTTTATTGTCGTTGATGATCATTTTCCTTCCCCCATAAACCAGTTCACCTATAGGGGAGATTACTGCCGCAGTACCTGTGCCAAAGGCTTCTTCCATTTCCCCCCGTGCTTCTGCTGTAAACAATTCTTCAATTGTGATTTTTCTTTCATTAACTGGCATTCCCCAATGTTTGAGCAGCTGGATGGTTGAATCCCTGGTGATTCCTGCTAATATGCTGCCGCCATCGAGGGCTGGAGTAACAATTTCTCCCTTAATCTTAAAAAATACATTCATAGTACCAACTTCTTCTATGTATTTTTTTTCGACACCATCCAACCATAATACCTGGGTAAAGCCCTTTTTCTCTGCCTCTTCCTGGGATTTCAAGCTGGAAGCATAATTGCCGGCTGTTTTAGCAAAGCCGGTCCCGCCTTTAACAGTTCTGACATAGTTTTGCTCCACATAAATGCTGACTGGATTGATTCCTTGTGGATAATAGGCCCCCACCGGTGACATAATTATTATAAATTTATAAGTTCTGGAAGGGTGTACTCCTAATTGCGCTTCAGTTGCAATAACGAAGGGGCGCAGATAAAGGGAGGTCCCTTCAGCCTCGGGAATCCAGTCCTGATCTATCAAAACCAGCTCTTTAAGGGCATTGACACAAAATTCTTCGTCAATCTGCGGAATACAAATCCTGTCATTGGAAATATTCATGCGGTGCATATTTGCATATGGTCTGAATAATTGGATATTACCCTCCCGTGTTTTATATGCTTTTAGTCCTTCAAAAGTGGCCTGACCATAATGAAGAACAGCTGTTGATGGGTCAAATGACAATGGCCCATAGGGAATGATGCGCGGGTCATGCCAGCCCCGGCCTTCAGTATAATCCATAATGAACATGTGATCGGTAAAATGCTTGCCGAAAGCAAGGTTGGCTTGATCCGGTTTTTCCCTTGCAGTCTCAGTTTTCTGGATTGTGATTTGTTCCATTCGTCTTCATCTCCTAAAAATTCTTACACCCGGGAAGATATCCCTCGTTTATCGGTCCCTTAAGTCTATCCGTTTAAAAGTTATTAGATTATATTATGCCAGAATTGAAAGTCTTTTGTATTATAAAATTATTTTAGAACCTGTATATTAAAATGATATTACATTTTCTTATTAGCTGGGAGTAATTGCTTCTGAATACTTTCTGGTTGAATCGAAGAATATATAATTGTGCTCTTCAGCCGTCACAATTAATGAAATAACCCATCAGGCCTGAATCTATTATTAAATAACAGCATACCGGGAAGCAAAATGCTTCCTCTTTTCTGTGATAATTTTTTATTAAAACAATTTAATGCATTTTAGCATTATTTTATCCCGTATTTCAGTATATTCACCATGATTATTGGAATCCAATCATAGCTAATATCGCAAACTGGTTATTTCCCCAGCCATCCTGTCAATCAATGCATCTCAGCATTATTCATGATGCCATTCTGCATTTTTTATCCAATTGGCCCCCTTTAAAGAAATCGTTCTCTCGCGATATGCCGAAATTTTCGGACTGTTTAGTCGGACCTTTTGGCCAGAGACCTGGCACGGCTTTTGCATTAATTAATGCTATAAGTATTATACCTTAAATTTAATTGATATTTTCCTCCTGTAGTTATCAGGGCCGAAAAACTATTGACGAAGCAAATTATCTGCCCCACAGGCTGCAGGGGTCGACGCCTCTGTCGGTACGCCGGGGTCAAGGGCAGGGTCCAGGATGGCGTTAGGGGGTGAGGAAAACCCGCGCCAGGCCCATATTTCTCCTGACTTCCGACGATTGATGTGTGACGATGTTGGGGCCGACGCCTCTGTTGGCCCGTCGGGGTTCCCCCGTTTCCTCCAACTGCCGATGGGGCGGGTTCTGTCCCTGTGAACAGAGCACCGGCGGGTCAGAATAATAGCTATGATGATGTGCAAACAGCATCAAGAAAACTGCGCTCTTGAAATGTAATGTTTTATAAATGGGAGTGACTCGGGGAAGGACTAATTGATGTGTCATTATAATGCAGGTTCTATTGTTTAATTAAATCATTTTGATTCATTATTGATTCAGTATAACTGAAATACATCCTTTGCCATAACCGCCTTGAGGGCGAATAGCTATTAAGGTCTGCATTTTGATATACTATTTATTGAATTTATAATTAGGAGGTAATGGAATGAAAATTATGGTTTTAGGTGCGGGCACCATGGGGGCTGGAATTGCTCAAGTAGCAGCTCAAAGCGGATTCGATGTTATTTTGCGGGATATCAAACAGGAGTTTGTTGATAATGGATTAAAGGGAATAGATAAAAATCTTTCCCGTCTGGTGGAAAAAGGTCGGTTGGAGGCGGCGGACAAAGAAGCAGCAATGGGTAGAATTGTCGGCGTGGTTGATATGGCCAGCGCGGCAGACTGCGACCTGGTAATTGAAGCTGCTGTGGAAATAATGGAGATCAAAAATAGCATTTTTAAGGAATTAGATCAGATCTGCAAACCGGAATGTATTCTGGCCTCTAATACTTCGGCACTTAGCATTACTGCTATCGGTGCAGTTACTAACCGGGCTGACCGGGTAATCGGCATGCATTTTTTTAACCCGGTACCATCAATGAAACTGGTGGAAATCATTCGCGGCGCCTCCACCAGTCAGGCTACTTTCGATGTCATCAAGGACCTCACTGAAAAGTTGGGGAAAGCCCCGGTGGAAATAAACGAAGCGCCCGGCTTTGTTGTTAACCGTCTGCTGATCCCCATGTTGAATGAAGGGATGTATGCTTTAATGGAAGGTGTCGCCAGCGCAGAAGATATCGATACCTCCATGAAATTTGGCGCCGGACATCCTATGGGCCCCCTGGCCCTGGCGGATATGATCGGTCTTGATATATGCCTGGCTATAATGGAAACCCTGTATAAAGAATTTGGCGATCCCAAATATCGTCCCTGTCCCTTGCTGGTGAAAATGGTACGGGCTGGCAAGCTGGGCCGTAAAACCGGCGAAGGTTTCTTTGCTTATTAATTAAAAAAGGCCCGCCCCGCCTGCGTACCAGTTTAATCATTAATATGGCGGAGCCGGGCATATTTTTAAATCCTGCAGTATTTATTCTATAAAAAGGAGGCGTCATCAATGACAAGAGAAGTGGTATTAATAGGCGGATGCCGTACCCCGGTAGGGACCTTTAATGGTACCTTACAGGACGAGCCGGTGGTAAA
>JAAYZA010000243.1 GCA_012515055.1 Syntrophomonadaceae bacterium
GTCGATTATTTTAAGCAAAGGCAGCTTTCAGACTGCCCCGTATCACATCATCGGGCAACGGATAAAACAATCCGGAAGGATCGAATTTGACTGCCCAGTACATCAATTCTGCCGTGCCATCATCCAGGGACTGATCAAATTTATCATTCAAACCGCATTCTTTCTGCAGTTCCCGCACCCGTGCGGCGGTCTGAGCGATGATTTCTTCGGCTGTTTTACCCTGGCTGGGGAAACCGAAGGCATCGGCCAGGACTTCAACACAATTTAAATAATGTTTGGGGAATTTGTCCATCAGGATGGGGATCAGGACCGCATTGGCTTCCCCATGAGGTACCCGCAGCTGACCGCCAACTGCATGGGCTACATTATGGATGGGATAAAAAAGTCCGGACATGGAAAAAGCCATTATAGCCATATTGCTGGCTACCAGCATTTTGGTCCGGGCTTCCAGGTTCTGGCCGTCTGCCACGGCAATGGGCAGGAATTTAGTGATGAGCTTTATCGCCTGGATAGCCAGTGCATCAATCATACAATTGGCGGCTGGTGAACTGATGGCTTCCACTGCATGGGACAGGGCATCAAAGCCGGTAAAAGCCGTCATTTTTGGCGGCAGTCCCACGGTATAGTCCGGATCCAAAAAGGCGTAATCAGCTGGCAGATAAGGATGGAGCAGATCGCCTTTTATTTTGGCTTCAGCATTATAAATAACTGCGATGGGGGATGATTCCGATCCCGTCCCGGCAGTTGTGGGTACAGCAATATGGGGGAAATTCAGGGGTTTGCCCATGGGATGCATATAGGGTCCGATATTACCAGGCATTATTTCGATAATATCAGTTATTCCCATTCCCAGCATGGCTTTTACCCCTTTAACGGAGTCCAGAACACTGCCGCCTCCGATTGCCAGCAGTCCATCCACCGCCAGTTCCCGGCACCAGCGGGCACAATCATTGATCCTGGTGTTTACGGCATCCGGTTCGATTTCATCGTAGACACCAGCAATTTTAGGATGTGCCTGGAGCTCGAAAATGGTCAGGATATCATCTATAATGCCGGCATTTACGATCCCTTTATCAGTTATGAGACCGATCCTTTTACAGCCCATATCCACAAACCTTTGGGGTATGAAGGTACGGCATCCGGAGCCAGCCTCAACGGTGCTTTTGTAATCCCACAGGAAATATTTCGGTGTGGTCATTGTGTTACCTCCTTTCCTTCCCTTTATTTACTGGAACCAATCAGCAGGTTCATTAGTTTATCATGGCCGTCCGGTGTCAGATCCTGGCAAATATGTTTGACTTCGCTGTAGGCCAGCAAAGAGTGATAGCAGCATTCGCGGCCGTAACCGCTTTGTTTGTAGCCGCCAAAAGGCGCATCAGGACGCAGGACATGCCAGGTATTGATCCACACGGTTCCGGTGCGCATCCGGCCGGCGATCCTTTGGGCCCGGGCAATATTTTTACTGCAGATACCGCCTCCCAGACCGTAAATACTGTCATTGGCAATGGCAATGGCCTCTTCTTCGTCATCATAGGGAATCACACATTGAACCGGTCCGAAGATTTCCTCCCTGACCTGGGTCATCTGGTTATTGCAGTTAACGAAAATAGTTGGTTCAAAGAAGAATCCTTTTTCATAAATACCCTCAGTCATACGGTTGCCGCCGTAAGCCAGCTGGGCTCCTTCCTCTTTGCCGATACGAACATATTCCATGATGGTTCTAAGCTGTTCATCACTGGCAATGGGTCCTAAATCAGTAGTCAGTTCCATTTGATCGCCGATGATCATTTTTTCGATTTTGGCAATCATGCGTTCCACCAGTTCATCCTGCATATGGCGGGGCACCAGCAGCCGGGTGCCGGATTCGCAGACCTGCCCGGAATGAAAAAGAAAGGCTAACAGGCACATGTTGGCTGCTACATCCATATCAGCATCATCCAGGATCAAAATAGGGGATTTGCCCCCCAGTTCCAGGGTGGTCCGTTTAATGGAGTCGGCAGCCAGATGGGCAATGGACTTGCCGACCTCAGTTGAGCCGGTAAAGGCGATCTTGTCGACTTCCGGATGTCCGGCCATATAATTGCCCACAGCCGAACCCGGACCGGTGATAACATTGAAAACACCGGCAG
This sequence comes from Syntrophomonadaceae bacterium, assembly GCA_012515055.1. GTDB lineage: Bacteria > Bacillota > Syntrophomonadia > Syntrophomonadales > Syntrophomonadaceae > UBA1368. Next base: position 2,130 of record JAAYZA010000243.1, read on the forward strand.
GTACTCCCGCATCAAAAAGTAATTTGCCCAGTTCCAGCGTGGTAACCGGGGTTATGCTGGCCGGTTTCATCACCAGGCTGTTGCCCATGACCAGGGCTGGGGCAATTTTAAAAATGGCTAAAATCAAGGGAAAGTTCCAGGGCGTGATCCCGGCACATACCCCGATAGGCTCCCGCCGCCAGAAAGTATGCATGGGAGCCACCCAGGGCGGAGAGAAAAAGGAATGTTCCACAATGGGGAGTTCCTTGGCGATCATGGCGGTTAGCAAAAGTGTTGCTCCTACTTCGGCAGCATCGACAGTGGTAGTGCGGCGGATGGTGGCGCCGGAAGTTAAGGATTCCAGGTAAGCCATCCGGTCTTTGTTGGCAACGGACAACATGGCAGCATTCATAAGGATTTGGGCTCTTTCTTCAATGGGCTTGTTAGACCATATCCCGGATTCAAAAGTTTCCCGGGCGCAGCCTAAAGCTTCGTCTACATCTGCCTGGACAGCCCGCGGGACGGTAGCTACCACTTCTCGAGTGGAGGGGTTGATAACTTCCATTCGGTCTACTGAATGTCCCGAGGTCCATTCGCCATTGATAAACATCTGGTATTCCATGACCTGACTCATTGCTGATACCTCCTTATAATGTAGTTTTAAAAAGGGAGGGACTAATGGCTAAAAATCCCCGGTCAAAAACGCTCCCTCGTCCGGGGGAGAAAAAAATAGTCCTTTTTACCAATATTCGTACAATTAATTATTATTCCTTTTTTATCAGGAGGGTAAAAATGTAAAAAAAGCGACATATGACGCTGGCTTAGCGGGAGGAAGCCTTTTTACTGTCCCGCCGGGCTTTTAAGGCGGCCAGAAAGGCAGGGATCATGGTGATAAAAATGATGCCGAAGATGCAAAGGGTAAAATTATTTTCTACCTGGGGTATATTGCCGAAAACATATCCCCCCAGCAGGAAAATCAAGACCCAGCATATGCTGCCCAGTCCGTTGAATATGGTGAAAACACGTCTGTTCATATTACCGACTCCGGCTATAAAGGGGGCAAAGGTGCGGATAATAGGAAAGAAACGGGCCAGAAAAATGGTTTTGTTGCCATGACGGGCAAAAAACTCCTGGGTCTGGTAAAGATATTCTTTTTTCAGGAAGCGGAAGTCTTTCTCGAAAACTATGGGGCCTAAATAGCGGCCGATGCGAAAATTGACTTCATTGCCCAATATGGCTGCTGCCATCATCAAACCAGCGATGAGCAGCAGATTGATCTCACCATTGGCCCCTAATGCACCGATGATGAAAATCATCGAATCACCGGGAAGAAAAGGGAAAATGACCAGACCAGTTTCGCAGAATATAATCAAAAAGATGATCATATAAGCTATATTGCCATAATTTTGGATCAATAAAACCAGGTAATCATTTAAATGAATTATAATGTCCCATATCAAATGCCAGCTTATTTCCAAAAGTCATTCCCTCACCAAAAAAGTCTGCACTAAGTATACAACAAAATGTTTGATACGGGCGAATAAAAGACAATAGGGCCTGGGGGCCAGGAAATAGGGTTGGTTAGTTGGACAGTTGGGTAGTTGGGTAGGGGAAAGCAGAAAGAGGAAAGTCGGAAACAGCTAGGGGCTAGGGGCTTGGGGCTAGGGGTCAGAAAACCTTGCTATTGACCTGTAGGGGTCTACACCATGAAAGTGGAAAGAAGAAAGTGGAAAGTTGGAAAAAGTGAGATAGGTGTAAGGTGAACTCTGTGCGGCGGTATTTGCCTCATATCCTATGTTTCTTCTTGCTCAACAACTGCTTAGCCATTGCTTAGCCATTGCTCGGCTATCGCTTGGCAATTGCTTAACTACTGCTTAACAATTGCTCAACCATCGTTTAACAATCGTTCAACAACTACATTCTGGCCAGAACCAGCAGCATTAAAAGGTAGTGGCAGGCGCTGCCGGCCAGGACGAAGAGATGAAATACCTCATGGAAGCCAAATCCAGCCCAGCCGAGGGCTGCTGGCTTGATGCCGTAAATAATTCCCCCGGCGGTGTAGAAGAGTCCTCCGATAATCAGCCAGAAAAAACCTGCTGCAGGGAGGGTTTGGCTCAGGGGGAAAATAGCCGCCAGGGCCAGCCAGCCCATGAAAATATAGATACTGGTGGTCAGCCAGCGGGGGGCGGAAAAATAAAAAATGGTCAGGAGGATGCCGCCGATAGCTATGAGCCATATTCCTGATAACAAGCCGACCCGCCATCCTCCTGATAATGCAATCAGGCACAGGGGTGTATAGCTGCCGGCAATAAGTACATATATCATGCTGTGATCGAATTTGCGCAGGATCAGTATCCCGCGGTCATTTATTTGGAGCCAGTGGTAAAGGGTGCTGGCCAGATAGAGCAAAATCATGGAAATTCCGTAAACAGCGAAAGCGGCTAGATATAAAACTCCGCCGTTCTCATAGCCGGTCAGCAGCAGATAGATCATGCCAATCACAGCTAGAAACAAGCCGGCCAGATGGGTAACAGCCGACCAGTGCTCCCGGGGAGTCCAATCCATTATAGGAGCGGTTTCACTTGCGCTCATAAAATCAACCTTTCTGCAAGGATAATCGCAATTGCCATTACGAATGAATCCTGAGTAATTCTGTGGCATTACAGGCCCTTTAAGATAAATCACCCTTGAGTAAAGCAATGATTTTGCCCAGGTCCAGTTCTCCTATCATATCAAGTACTCTATCATTTTCTTCCTCCTGAACGCCGAGGATGTTTTTCAATATAAAGCCGTCAATGGCGGCTTCTACCAGAATAGCCAGCAGACGGGTCTGGGGGGATTTGGGGATATTATTCAAGGTGACCA
>JAAYZA010000226.1 GCA_012515055.1 Syntrophomonadaceae bacterium
GATGATATTCAGTTTTTAGCCGGTAAGGAAAGAACACAGGAGGAATTTTTTCATACTTTTAATACTCTTTATGAGGCCAATAAGCAAGTGGTCATATCCAGTGACCGTGCGCCCCGTAATATACCTACATTAGAAGACCGGCTTCGTTCGCGTTTTGAATGGGGCTTGATCACCGATATTCAACCACCTGATCTGGAAACACGTATCGCTATTTTAAGAAAAAAAGCCCAGACAGAAAGACTGAATATACCTTTTGATGTGCTGGATTACATAGCAAATTATATACAATCCAATATCAGAGAACTCGAGGGAGCATTAATCCGGCTGGTTGCTTATGCTTCAGTCAACGACCGGACTTTAAACATGACTACTGCCACAGAAGCCTTAAAAGATATTTTACCGCCTCCCCGTCCCAAGAAAATAACTATTGAAACAATACAAAAAGTAGTTGCTTCACATTACGGTGTTGAAATAACTGATTTATTGTCCAAAAAAAGAAATAAACAAATCGTTGTTCCCCGGCAGGTGGCCATGTATCTGTGCCGTAAATTGACCGATGCATCCTATCCCCAAATCGGAGATCAATTTGGCGGCAAAGATCATACTACCGTTATACATGCCCATGACAAAATGGAAAATGAAATTAAGGTCGATCAGGAACTGGCAGTAACCATTGAAGTGCTGCGCCAAAAAATTAATCCCAATTATACTGCTTAATTAATTATTTATTAACAGGCTTGTCCACCTCAACAAAGTGCGGAACAACAATGCTGCCATTGTTTATCCACATATTAGCATCTACTACTAATACTACTGTTAATTGTTAATAAATAATTAATCATTAGCCCGGTAAATTAATTTTAGGAGGATTGCCAATGAAATTCATAATTGAAAAAAGAGAATTGTCATCAATTACTACCATGGTGCATCGTGCCGCATCATCTAAAAATACTATTCCTGTATTATCAGGCCTTTTAATTGAAATTTCGCAGGAAAAAGGCCTGGTTATGACTGCCACGGATATGGAAATTGGAATTAAAGCTTCTACAAAAAATGTGGAAATTATCAGCGAGGGCAGTGTTCTGGTCAACTCGCAATATTTCAGTGATTTTATAAAATTACTTCCTGATTCCATGATTCAAATAGAATTAGATCAGGATAAAGCCAAACTAAATATTTCCTATGGCCGTTCATCAGGATATATAAATATATATAGTGATTTCGAATATCCTGATTTGCCTTTAGAAAAATTTGAATATAAAATATCCATACCGCAAAAAGTTTTGCGGGAATCTTTTAAAAAAACTTCTTTTGCATCGGCCATGGCCCATTTCAGACAGGTTTTCACCGGTATTCTATTTGATTTGAAAGAAGATGGTAATCTTAGAATAGTTGCCTCTGATACACATCGTCTGGCCCATTATTTATTCAAGCCTGAAGCTGGTGTTACTCCTATGAGTTTCATTGTACCTACCCGCAGCATAAACGAATTGATGAGGATTATTGATGATACAGAAGAATTGATAGATATATCTTTCAGTGATAATAATATCATTTTTTCCAATCCGGATTTTATTCTATTATCCCGAGTTATTGATGGACAATATCCCAATTATGAGCAGGTCATACCCAAATCACATTCTTCTTCGTTATTAATAAATGCAAAAGTGTTATTAAATACTCTGGAAAGAGCAAAAATAATGCCAACGGATGATAAAACAAAAATTCAACATGTTCAGTTTAGTTTCAGCGAATCTGAAGCGATAGTTGAAAGTTTTTCAGAAGTTATGGGAGAAATAGAAGAGATAATTGAGGATTTGGCCATTGAAGGGGAAAAAGATTTTAAAATTGCTTTTAACACCAATTATTTTCTTGATATAGTAAAAATATTGCAGGATGAATGTGAAGAAATAAAAATTGAATTATCCGGTCCCCTGGGTCCGGTAAAAATATTTAATCCGGCTGATGAAAACTATCTATATGTTTTGGTACCGCTGAGAACCAGTAATTAAAGGGGGTTAAGGGAAAAATAAGTTGAAAATTAATGAACACAGGGTTCGTAATTTCCGTAACATAAGGAAAATAGATCTGAAGCCTGGTCCCGGATTAAATATACTGATTGGAGATAATGCCCAGGGAAAAACCAATCTTTTGGAATCTATTTATATTCTATCGACGGGAACCTCTTTTAGAAGCGGTAAAGATATCAACTTTCTGAAATTTGAGGAAGAATCTTATCTGATTAATTGTAAATATAGCCGCCAGGATAGGAACCTGGAGGCGATTTTAAAATATGAACGTGATGGGGGAAAAAATTTTTTAATCAATGGCCGGAAAACAAAAATTTCTCAAGACAATAATCTGCGGGTCGTTTTATTTACCCCTGATGATTTATATTTAATAAAGGGATCGCCGGCCAAAAGAAGGAGTTATCTGGATTTCGTATTAAAACAGGTTTCTTCCGAATACGCAATACAGTCCGATGATTATAATAAAATTTTACTAAAAAGAAATTTATTATTGAAGAATAAAACCATAAACGAAAAATCATTTGCCGTAATAAATGAGATATTTATCGAAAATGCGGTTAAATTGATTATAAACCGTATCAATTTTGTAAATATTTTAAACGAAGTTTGTCAAAAAGTATTTCCGGTTTTAAATGATGAAGGTGCTACAATTAAAATAAAATATGCGCTTTCGTTTCCGGTGTCGGGCCATAAAATCAACCATGATATTTTGAGAGATGCTCTTTCTCAGCAAGGAGAAATTAAAAAAGAACAGGAATTGATACGATGTACAACCATGACAGGCCCACATTTGGATGATTTAAATGTTTATATTAACGATAAACTGGCTCGCATTTTTGCTTCACAGGGACAGCAAAGGAATCTTGCTGTAACACTTAAACTGGCCGAAATTTATGCCTTTAAACAAATCAAGGGTTTTTATCCGCTTTTTCTACTTGATGAAGTTTTATCAGAGCTTGATGATAATAAAAAAAGAATGCTATTGGATAGTTTATCCTCGGCTGATTTCCAGAGTTTTCTTTCTTCGGTTGGTTATGATCATACAGATGAAATCAAAGCCCGGACATTTTTACTTCGAAACGGGTGTTTAGTTTAAGGGGGGTTGAAAAATGTACATTCACCTGGGCAATAATTGTATTATACCTTTTGCAGATATTGTTGCGATCCTAAATATCGATCCGCCAATTTCCAGGGACATAAAAGAAATCATTGAAATAGCCAAAACCGAAAAAAAATTATTCAATGTCAGCGAAAAAGGCAAAGAAAAAGCGGTAATAATTTGTACGGAAAAAGTGTTTTTATCACCAATTTCATCAACAACACTACTAAGACGCGCTAATAATTTTTGCAGGGAGGTTTAATCTTTGAATACCAATGAAAATGGTTATAATGCCTCTGATATCCAGATATTAGAGGGTATGGAGGCGGTCAGGAAAAGACCGGGTATGTACATTGGTTCAACTGGTTCCAAAGGATTACATCACCTGGTTTTTGAAATCGTAGATAATAGTATAGATGAATTTGTCGTGGGGCAGTGTGATACGATAAATGTTATTATCCACCAGGATAATAGTGTGACAGTATCTGACAACGGCCGTGGTATACCCGTTGACATGCATCCGATGGCCAATAGACCGGCTATCGAAGTTATTATGACCACATTGCACTCCGGAGGAAAGTTTGGCGGCAGCGGTTACACCATTTCCGGGGGACTGCATGGTGTAGGTCTTTCCGTCGTGAGTGCTCTTTCTTCGCAGCTGCAAATCACCGTAAAAAGAGATGGTCATATATATCGGCAGGATTATGAACGGGGCAAACCAGCTACCGAATTGCAGATGCAGGGCGATACCAACGAAACAGGTACGGCTATAAGGTTTTTTCCGGATCCCGAGATATTTGAGGAATTGATATTCGATCGGGAAATAATAATTCAAAGGCTGCGGGAACTGGCTTTTTTAAACAAGGGGCTGCTTATAAAATTAGCCGATGAAAGGGAAGAAGAGCTATACCAGAGCACTTACGAGTCAAATGGTCTGATGGACTTTGTTGCCTATATTAATCAGAATAAAGATACCGTAAACCAACCACCAATTTATTTTAATGATAAAAAAGATGATGTGATAATAGAAGTGGCTATTCAGTATAATAGCGGCTACAGTGAGAA
>JAAYZA010000282.1 GCA_012515055.1 Syntrophomonadaceae bacterium
CATTTTATTGATTATTTTGCCGACCAGGTATGGGTTTTGGAACAGGGCAGAATAATGCGGTATCAGGGCAATTATAGTTACTATATGGAAAAAAAGCTAATACAGCAAAAGGAAAAGATGCAGCAGGAGCCGATCCGGCGTAAAAACACCTCCAGTGATCAGCAGTTCCGGCTGCAGCAGAAGGAGCGGGAGAAAAACCGGCGGCAATTAATGCGCGCTATTGCTGATTGGGAAGAGCGTATTACGGTTCTGGAAGAGGAAAAAATAAACCTGGAGACACTTTTATCGGAGTTTGCTACATATCAGGATGATAAACTATCCCGGGAATTACCCCAGAAATATCAGGAAGTATTACAAAGGCTGGAGGAGTCATTTGTGAAATGGGAGGAGCTAAATCATATGCTGGCGGAATCGGTGGAAGAGGGGACCATTAATTGATGAGGCCCATTTAGCTGATATGAGAACCTTTTCTAACCGGGGAGCATAGTTTATCACGAAAAAGGTTCAGAAAGGAAAAACAATGGAAGAAAATAGTGCTGGGCCAATTAAAAGCAGAGCCAAACTGTTTCCCCGGTGTTCAATATGCGGATTGATACCGGAAAGAGGTATCCGCGGCGGCATCCGCTTGAAAAAGGGTTTCATCTGCCATGCCTGTGAAAAAGATATAGTAAGCCTGACGGCAGATACTTGCCTCTATGAAGAAAGAAAGGAAAAAATAAAAGCGCTGATTAAATAGTCCGGGCCCCAGGGTTTTTACCATTAGGGGATTTTAAGCTACAATTAGTACAATGGTTTTAATACGGCTAATGTGGGGCGGGCAATCATGGACAGGTCACCAATTTATTCTGCTATAAAAACATATGTCCAGGAAAACTACCTTCGCTGTCATATGCCCGGGCATATCGGCGGACAGGGTATGGTTTCAGAACTTAAGGCTGCGGCCAGTCTCGATGTTACAGAAGTTCCCGGCCTTGATGACTGGCATTTACCCCGGCAGGCCATTTTAGAAGCGTGCCAGCTATTATCCCAGGCATATAATGCCTCCAACAGCATGTTTTTGGTCAATGGAGCAACTTCAGGAATTCAGGCACTCTTTTTAAGTTTACCGGCCCATGCTTCTGTTTTACTGCCCCGCAACGCACACCGGTCTTTTTATGGAGGCATGGTGCTGTCCGGAGCCCGGCCGGTCTATATTCCTCCCCTGATGGTGGAGGAACTGGGCATAGCCATTACAGTAATGCCCGATGCAATCAGCCGGTCCCTGGAAGATAATGCAGAAGTTGAGGCTGTTTTCATGGTCAGTCCCAGTTATTATGGGACAACCTGTGATCTGGCAGCAATAGCGGAGATTACCCGGCGAGAAGACAAATTGCTTTATATTGATGAAGCCCATGGCGGGCATTTTCCCTTCCACCCGGAATATCCGCCGGCAGCTATGGGCTGTGGTGCCGATGGGGCCGTAAACGGCTTACACAAAACCTTGCCGGTACTGAATCAGGGGGCGGTGTTACATGGCGGTCCGCGGGCTCCCTGGGATAAAATTGAAGCAGCAGCCAGCCTCATTACAACTACCAGTCCTTCATATCCAATTCTGGCTTCATTGGATCTGGCCCGGGAATTGATGGTGGCTGAGGGGCAGAAAATCTTAGAACAAAGCCTGCTTCTTTCCCGGCGATATAAAAAAAGGATTAATACTATCAAAGGTTTAAACTGTCTTAATGAGGAGTTATTATCTCTTCCGGGGGTTACGGGAATAGACCCGCTCAAGGTTTTGATCAGCCTGGATGGCTGGGGACTGGACGGTTATAAACTGGCAGATATATTGCGTTCCGATTATAATATCCAGGTTGAACTGGCGGAGGAAAGAATCATACTGGCCATGATGTCCATTTTTCACGAAGCAGAGGATTGGGAAAGATTGTATCAGGCATTAAAAGCCCTGGCTGGTAAATATCCTGTAACAACAGCAGTAAAACCGATAGAACTTCCCCCCTGGCCGGAGGTCATTTTATCCCCCCGGCAGGCTTATTTTGCCCCCCGGCGCCGGGTAACCTTCAATGAATGTCGGGGACATTTAGCGGGAGAAATGGTGGCCGTATACCCCCCGGGCATTCCCTGTCTTTTACCGGGGGAGAAGATAAATGAAGAGGTTTTTGCCTATTTGCAGTATATTAAAGGAAGTAACAGCCGGTTGCAGGGACCTGCCGATCCACAGTTGAAATATATAGATATAGTCGATAGTTGAAAAAAGGGGAAAAGTAATGCTTGCTAAAGGAATTTTTATCAGTCTGGAAGGGATAGATGGCAGTGGCAAATCTACTTTGCACCAGGTCATTCGCCAAAGCTTACTGACGGAATATAAGGTGATAAGTGTCCGTGAGCCAGGGGGAACCTTTATATCGGAAAAGATCCGGGAACTGCTTCTGGATATAAAAAACCAGGGCATTGCGCCGGAAACGGAAGCGATTTTATATGCCGCAGCCCGGGCGCAATTGATCAAAGAAATAATAGCACCTGCCCTGGGCCATGATAATATAGTAATAGCTGATCGCTTTATGGATTCTACCATTGCATACCAGGGTTTTGGCCGTGGTCTGGATTTAAAATTTTTGCACGAACTCAATGATTTATGTACCGGGGGCCTTAAGCCGGATCTCACTTTGCTCCTGGATATTACACCGGAGGAGGCGCAAAAACGTAAAGCGAAGGAGCGGCCGGACAGGCTGGAAAAGGAAGGGATCGGTTTCCAGAAAAAGGTCAGACAGGGCTATCTGCGTCTGGCTGCAGAAGATGCTGTCCGGATCAAAATAATAACAGCCCGGGAACAGGAGGCAGTGCAGAAAGAGGCCCTGCAGTATATCAAAGGCCTGATAGCGGCCAGATGGGGATAGGAGCAATAAATGGATGACAGAGGTAAAATAGCGGGCCAGGAACAGGCCGTAAAGATGCTGAGCAAAAGTCTGGAAATGGGGACAATAAGCCATGCCTACCTGTTTATGGGGGCGGCTGGCATTGGCAAAATGCATACTGCCAGGATTTTTGCTGAAAGTATCATCAGCCAGAGCGATAAAGATGCCCATTTATTTTTTAAGGATAATGTTCATCCCGATATATTGATAATAGAAAAAAAGGCCGATAAAACCGTTATAATGATTGAACAGATAACGGGAGAAATAGAACCCTGGCTGGCCCTCAAACCATTTCGGGCAGCCCGCCGTGTGGTTATTATCCGGGATGCGCATTTAATGAGAAATGAAGCGGCTAATTCATTATTGAAGATATTGGAAGAACCCCCTGAGTATGCTGTAATAATACTGATATCGGATGAAAATCGTATTTTAGAAACAATTTTATCCCGCTGCCAGCTGATTCGCTTTTTTGCAGTCCATGAGCAGACGATAGAAAAATTGCTGCTGGAGCGGGGGATTGAACCGGAACGTGCCTATCGGGCCGCCCGTCTTTCCGGGGGAAATATCGGCAGGGCCATCAGATTTGCTGAAGAGGATGATTTTTCTTCCCAATGGAATCTGGCTCGGGAAATGGTGAGGAACTCTTCCCGGCGGGAAAGGATCGAAATATTTCTGGCCCTGGAAAAAATGGACTCAGATGCAGATTTGATCAGCAGTATGCTGGAAACGATTTTAAGGGATATTTATGTATTTCAGGTTACCGGGGAGGAAAGCACCTTAGTCATACCAGAAAATCTGGTTATGGCCCAGGAAATGAAAAAACTTAATAAATTTAAGGTGCAGGAGGGTATAAAGACCATTGCCGAATTACGGGATCTTTATCGCACCAATGTCAATGCATTAACCATTAACATCAATATATGCTGGGCATTATGGGAAGCACTGCAAGACTGATATAATAGCTTTATAGTCAATAGAGGAGGTCATCGGAATTGACATGTGTAGCAGGAATTAGATTTAAGCCAGCCGGAAAAATATATTATTTCGATAGTGAAAACATAGACCTGAGACCGGGAGACGAAGTGGTGGTGGAGACTATTCGCGGAATTGAATTTGGAACGGTGGCATTGGGGAGCAAGGAAGTCGGGCAGGAACTGCTGGTAATGCCCCTGAAAAAAGTATTGCGCCGGGCCAGTGAAGCAGATCAGAAAGTATATCTGGCCAACCAGGAAAAGGAAAGGGAAGCACTGAAAATATGTGCGGAAAAGGTGAAGGAACACCAATTGCCCATGCGGCTTATCGATGCCGAATATACTTTTGACATGTGTAAGATCATATTTTATTTTACTGCCGAGGGGCGGGTGGATTTCCGTGAACTGGTCAAAGATTTAGCTGCCATCTTCAAAACCAGGATCGAGCTTCGCCAGATTGGGGTCCGGGATGAAGCTAAAATGCTGGGGGGGATAGCTGCTTGTGGGAGAGTCCTTTGCTGTAACGGCTTTTTGGGTGAATTTGAACCAGTTTCAATACGAATGGCCAAAGAGCAGAACCTGTCACTTAATCCTGCCAAAATATCCGGTATCTGCGGCAGGTTAATGTGCTGTTTGAAGTTTGAATCAGAGCTTTATGAACCCAGGGGAGCGAAGGGGAGCAAAAATGGAAAAAAAGATACAGGAATTGACAACGATCATCCGGGAGCTGACATTTGAGATTGCGGATTTAAAGCAAAGGATCCGGGAGTTGGAAAAAGAAAAGGCCCAGGAAGAATACAGGCCTACTGATCTTAAAGACAAGATTTTGCTGCGGGCCGAGGGATATGAAAATCTGGGCGGTATATATAAGGAAGGTTATCATATTTGTTCAATGGCCTATGGTGAGCCCCGGGAAGAAGAATGTCTTTTTTGTATAGCTTTTATGGGCAGGGAGTAAAAAGTGTCGGAATACAGCCCGGTGATCGACCCCGGGGCAGAAAGCCTGGATGATTTAATAGTTGGCGGTATGGGCCTGATTCAGCCCTTAAAAGGTTACCGCTTTTCAATTGATGCCGTATTGCTATCCTTTTTCCCTGAATTAAATGATATTAAAACGGCCATTGATATTGGCACCGGGAATGGGATCATCCCACATCTGCTGGCCTTCAGACAGCCGGCCCTGAAAATTATTGGCCTTGACATTCAAGCAGCAATGCTGGAAAGAGCCGAACGCAGTGCCAAATACAATGGTTTGCAGGAACAAATAAGTTTTGTCAGGGGGGATATCAAGGAAATCGGCAAACTATTGCCCCCTGACTGTACACAGCTGGTCATATGTAATCCTCCCTTCTGGAAAAAAGGCAGCGGTTATTGGAGCCGGAACCAGGAACA
>JAAYZA010000062.1 GCA_012515055.1 Syntrophomonadaceae bacterium
GCGGCCACATCCTCGGCCGTCAATGAGCGGCATTTGCCGGAATAACCGATCATTTCTCCTTTTTCCCCGGATTGCTGCCGCTCAGCTTCCAATTCCTCCGGCTGACAGAAGCAATAATAGGCTTTATCTTCCGCTAATAATTTTTTAGCATACTGATCATAAATATCCAGACGTTCTGTCTGCCGATAGGGACCATTGCCGCCGCCGGCCCCCGGCCCTTCTTCCCAGCTCAGACCCAGCCAGCGCAATGAGGCAATTATTTCTTCTTCATAGGCCCGGTCGGATCGTTCCAGATCGGTGTCTTCTATCCGCAGTACCATAGTACCCTGCTCATGGGCCGCGAATAAGTAATTGAACAATGCCGAGCGGGCACCGCCTATATGTAATGGCCCGGTGGGGCTGGGGGCAAATCTAACCTTTATGGCTTTCATCTTTCTCCTCCTGATTCCGTGAATAATAGTAATACTACCGTAATGATACCCATGATTCAATCATCGGGCTGATGGAGTTTTCTTCAGCAAGACCGCTGCCTGGGCAGCAATCCCTTCCTCCCGCCCGATAAAACCCAGTCTTTCCGTTGTAGTAGCTTTGACATTGACCTGGTCAGAGCTAACGGCCAGAGTCCGGGCCAGGTTGGCTTCCATACGGGGGATATAAGCGGCCAGCCGCGGCTTTTCAGCCATTATGGTGCAATCTAAATTAACAATCTTATAATAATTGTCAGTAATCTTTTGCCACACCATTTCCAACAGGATCATACTGTCGATATCCTTGTAACGCTGATCACTGTCAGGAAAATGCCGCCCGATATCTCCCAGGGCAGCGGCACCTAAGAGGGCATCACAAACAGCATGTACCAGTACATCAGCATCTGAATGGCCGGCCAGACCAGCGCTATGCGGGATATCGACACCGCCAATGATCAGTTTTCTCCCCGGCTGCAGCTGGTGCACATCATAGCCGATCCCGATCCTCATCATTTTCCTCCGGCCCCTTCCCTTGATATTATTTATAAATCTTTTCTTCTGCGGGCCCTTAAAATGGCCTCCGCCAGAATCAAATCCTCCGGATGGGTGAGTTTGATATTGGTGATTTCACCCGGGACCACCCGGACCGGGCCGCAATACTTCTCATATAGTGCCGCATCATCAGTGGCATAATAATTATCTTCCCGGGCTTTTTTACAGGCGGTTAAGATCTTTTGATAGTCGAAAATCTGCGGGGTTTGAACTGCCCTTAAGGTCTCCCGTTTAAGGGTCCGGCTGACCAATGATTCATCATCTATCGTTTTTATGGTGTCGGCTGGGATGATCCCAGGTATTGCTGCGCCTATTTCCTGGGCGGCCGCCAGCAGCCTCTCCAGTAAAGTCTCACTTAAAAAAGGGCGAGCCCCATCCTGGATTGCCACCCATCTGGTATCAGCCCCTAATGCCTGCAGTCCGTTATATACAGAATCCTGCCGCAGCGGGCCTCCGGCAATCACGGATTTTACTTTCTTAAAACCATGCATTACCACGATCTCCCGCTGACAAAACTCTATTTCCTCCTCCGGGGTTACGATCGCGATCTCATCTACCAGGGGGCTCTTTTCCAGGGCCCTGATACAATGGGTCAGTACCATCTGCCCCTCCAGCAGGATATACTGCTTGTTTAAACTATGCCCCATGCGCTTGCCGCTGCCTGCTGCCGCCACAACGACCCGCAGGTTATCATCCATATAAATTCACCTCTGGCCTTAAAACCTGTCTTGCTCCTGTCGGAAGATCTTCCTGAACCTTGCGGGTAAAAATCATACGGCCGGCCGCCGTTTGAAAAACGCTGGTGACCAGCACCTCAAGGTCACGGCCTATTTCCTGCCGGGCTTCTTCCACCACCACCATGGTGCCGTCCTCCAGGTAACCAACACCCTGTCCCGCTTCCTTGCCTTCTTTAATAACGGTTATATGCATGGTTTCTCCGGGATAAACAATGACTTTTACCGCATTGGTAAGTTCATTGATATTAAGTACTATAATACCCTGCAGTTCCGCTACCTTGTTCAAATTATAATCGTTGGTGATGATACTGGCATTGATTTTCTTGCACAGGCGTATCAATCGGCTGTCCACTTCTTTTTCTTCCATGATAATCGATTCATCAACATCCATTATAACAATTTCTATATCATGATGCTTCTGCATTTTGGTCAATAGTTCCAGACCCCGGCGTCCTTTGTTTCTCCGGATATTATCGGCGGAGTCCGCAATATGCTGCAATTCCTCGATGACAAAATGGGGTACTATCAATGGCCCCTGCAGGAAATGGGAAACACAAACATCATAAATACGCCCATCGATAATGGCACTGGTATCCAGTACTTTAGGCTGCTCATTATGGATATGGCCGCCTTCCCC
>JAAYZA010000306.1 GCA_012515055.1 Syntrophomonadaceae bacterium
CTATGGCCAAGGAAGCCCATCTGACTGAGTTTATGGAGAGCCCCTATCGTTATCGTACTTATTCCGTTAATCTGGTCAAACCAGTTCATAATTTACAGCTGGTCCCAGAAAATCTGCCGGCCAATTATGAATTAAAACCCAATGGCACTGACATGTTTGTTTACACGGATAAAAATGGTGAAAATACTGTTAAAATTGTCATCAAACCTTATGCAGTCAGCGACAGCGATTTACAGGGTGCAGCAGAAGAAGAAATGTCAAAAATAAAGGCTGCGCCTGAACCCCTGCTCCAGCATCTGGAAGTCATCACCCAGTATGAAGAAAACGAATATCTGGTCAGCCTGGAAAGCGATCTGGACCGCGAAGAGCTGCTGGATCTGGCCAGTAATATACAATTAAACCTGGCCCCGTAAATAAACCTTTTCATAAAATAAAAACCCCTGGTAATGGCGTTTAATATGCGTCATTCCAGGGGATTTTTGCTTTTTAATCATACGCTGCCCGGATTTAAGATGCTATGATCCCTTCTTCATAATGGGAAAACTGCATGGAAAATCCCGCCCGGCCCTGGGTCAGGGAACGCAGGGTGGTGGAATAGCCGAACAGTTCCACCAGAGGCACACAGCTTCTGATGATCTGTGTATTATTTTCCATTTCCATCGATTCCAGACGCCCCCGCATATTGCTGATATTGCTGATAATATTGCCGGTGAACTCTTCCGGCGAGGTGATTTCCAGTTTCATTACCGGCTCTAAAAGTTTGGGCCCGGCTTTTTTCAAACAATCCCTGGTGGCGATCATGGCTGCAGTTCTAAAGGCCATCTCCGACGAATCCACCTCGTGGAAAGAACCATCCAGCAAAGTGGCTTTGACATTCACCACCGGAAAACCCTGCAGGATCCCTTCCATGAGGGCCTGTTTGATACCGGATTCCACTGCCGGTATATACTCCCGGGGGATGGCACCGCCGACGATCTTGCTAACAAACTCGAAACTCTCTTCAGCGGGTTCCAGACGCAGAACGATATGGGCAAATTGTCCCTTGCCGCCGGTTTGTTTCACATAGCGGGTGACCTGTTCGGCACTCTGGCTTATGGTTTCTTTATAAGCTACCTGGGGCTGACCAACATTAAAATCCACCATGAATTCTTTGGCCAGTCTTTCTGCTACAATCTCCAGATGCAGTTCCCCCATCCCCGAGATCAGGGTTTGACCGGTCTCCTGATTATACATCACCTTAAAGGTCGGGTCCTCAGAAGCCAGTTTGGCCAGGGCTTCGCCCAGCTTGCTCTGGTCATTTTGTGTTTTAGGTTCAATGGCGATCTGAATTACCGGCTCCGGAAATGCGATGGATTCCAGCAGGATATTATGACCTTCTTCGCAAAGGGTGTCCCCGGTGCTGACATCTTTTAAGCCGATAAATGCTACTATATCCCCGGCCGACACCTGGCTGATCTCTTCCCTATGATTAGCATGCATCTTGACCAGGCGTCCCACCCGCTCTTTTTTGGTTTTGCTGCTGTTAATCACATAGCTGCCCGCTTTTACTGTACCGGAATAGACCCGGGCAAAAGCCAATTTACCCACATGTCGGTCACTGACAATTTTAAAGATCAAGGCAGCAAAAGGCTCCCCAGCATCAGGAACAATATCAAGTGTTTCTTCACTGCCCGGTATAATGCCGGCAGCATTCTTACCGTCCAATGGTGAAGGCAGATAGCTGACAATGGAATCCAGAAGCAATTGTACCCCGATATTGCGGTAAGAACTTCCACACAGTGTCGGTACGATCTGACCCGCTACCGTACTATTACGGATGGATCCGTAAATCATCTCTTCCGGAATGGCTTCATTATTAAAATATAGTTCCAGCAGCTCTTCATCGTTTTCGGCCAGGCCTTCGATCATGGTATTGCGCCAGGTTTCCGCTTCCGTTAAATAGCGTTCCGGGATCTCTGTTTCCAGCACATCATGTCCCAGTTTGCCGCCGAAAGTATAGTATTTCATTTTTATCAAGTCGATGATGCCCATGAAATCATCGTCATCATGGACCGGCAGTGAAATAACCAGCGGATTAGCCCCCAGACGATTTTCAATCTGTTCAGTGACTCTGAAAAAGTCAGCACCCACTGCATCCATTTTATTGATGTAAGCGATGCGCGGAACCCGATATTTATCCGCCTGACGCCAGACGGTTTCCGATTGAGGTTCAACACCGCCTTTACTGCAGAATATGACCACGACCCCGTCCAGGATCCGCAAACTGCGCTCCACCTCGGCAGTAAAGTCCACATGGCCAGGCGTGTCTATGATGTTGATGGTTTTCCCCTGCCAGGAGCAAGTGGTAGCAGCAGAAGCTACTGTGATCCCTCGTTCCTTTTCGTAGGAGAGGAAGTCCATAACGCTTGATCCCTCATGAGTCTCCCCCATTTTATGGGTCAAGCCGGTATAATATAGTATTCTTTCCGTTGTGGTAGTTTTTCCCGCATCGATGTGGGCAATAATACCGATATTTCTCAAGTTTTCAAGTTGCACTTGTTTCCACTCCTTCATTATTCAAGACATTTATCCAAAAAAATAGCGGCAGCTGCTCATGCAATGCCGATATTCTATCATTTTCGAATATTATATACTCGGTCATTCCGAAATATTATTTTAGTAAACTTCAGCTGACTTGTCAACTTTTTTGTCTTTTTTTAGGACAATCCCAATGCCCGGCCTCTGTCCCTTGGCCCCCGAGCCGATAGAGGCGTCGGCCCGCCTCAATGGCTTAGCGGTAGCCTAGCAGTAGTTGGGCAATAGCTAAGCAGTAGTTGAGCGATAGCTAAGCAGTTGTCGAGCGATAGGAAAAATGGGATATGAAGCAAACACTGCCGCGCGGGTTCCTCCTCTGCCCCAGCCTCTAACAGCATATAACAGCAGGAGCAGATCCTTGTGTGGAGGAAAAGAGATAAAGGCGAGGGTCCACCCACCAGAGATCTCCATAGTAAAAGCCCTTTGTCAGAGTGAAGCCTTGCTCCTTACCACCAGCAGAAGACCGGGCTTTTCCGGAATACAATGATTGCTCCTGCAGCACATACTCACGCCACCTGGGCAATGCAAAACAGCAGCACCTGCTGAAGGTGCTGCTGTTATGTTATATGTTCTAAATCTATTTGCCTTTAAATTCCGGTTTACGTTTTTCGAAAAAAGAATTGATGGCTTCGGTCTGGTCTTCAGTGCCGCAGCAGAATACCGACTGGGCTTGTTCAAAGGCCAACCCTGCTGCCAGGCTGCTTTCATTGGCCAGATTGATGCCCCGTTTGGCAAAGCGGATAGCCATAGGCGGCATTCCGGCCATTCTACGGGCCAGCTTGAATGCCCTTTCCTCCAGTTTATCCCGGGGAACCACGATTTCCACCAGGCCGATCTCTTTGGCCTCAGCCGCATCCAGCTCTTCACAGCCCAGAATGAGCCTTTTGGCCTGCCCCAATCCTACCAGCTGGGTTAGTCTTACTGTACCGCCCATGTCCGGTGATAAACCAAAGCGCACTTCAGGGATGGATATTCTTAAATCATCGGCGGCTACACGAATATCGCAGCCTAAAATCAGTTCCACCGCGGAGCCGTAGCAAATCCCATGGACAGCAGCCACTACGGGGATATGCCATTCCTGCCACCGGCCGTATAAACGCTGCAGGAAGTTTAAATTTTCTGCGACAAATTGGGAATCGATGGTGTTAAGTAATTTCAAATCAATGCCGGCTGAAAAATGCGGGCCATTGGCCTTGATGAGGACGGCACGTATTGACGGATCGGCCTCGATTTTATTCTGCAATTCATGCAGTTCGGCAAATAATTTGTCATCGACAATGTTCATAGCTTCCGGGTGATTTAAAGTCAAAATTGCAACATTGTCAACGATTTCAAAAAGAAACCAGTCATTGTTGGCCATTATACTACCTCCTTAATGCTCAGTCATTATACCTAGCATACTTTTGGATATTTAGTTTGTCAATTAAATTTCCCCGGCGAAGATATTTTGTTTCGTAATATGTCTTCTATTTGACCAGAGCTGAGATAGCTTTGAACTCCGGAGTGCCAGATCTCTTCAATAAATCGAAAACTGCTGTCTCTGCAGTAGTTATTACTGCCCCAGTCTCCTTCATCAACTGCAATCCATTCTCATAGTTTTCATCGAAACGGGAACACACCGCGTCTTTGATCAAATGGACCTGATAGCCTGCTTCCTGCAGATCGCGGGTGGTTTGGAACACACATATATGGGTTTCACTGCCAGTGACTAAAATGGTTTTGCGCTCCCATTGCCGCAAAATATCCCAGAGCCCATCGGTGCAGGCGGTAAAGGTGGTCTTATCCATATACTGGTGCGGGGGCAGGTGCTGGGCAACAACATCCACCGTCGGACCCAGACCCTGGGGATATTGTTCGGTAACGATCACCGGTATATCCAATTGTTTGGCCGTTTCCAGCAATAGATTAATATTGGCATATACTCTTTCCTTATCTTTCATGGCAGCCATAAGTTTATCCTGTACATCGATCACCATCAATATCGTATCTGCGGACTCCAGCTTGAATTTGGTCATATAGTTGTTTCCTCCTTTATTACTGTGATTTTAATGCCATATAATATTAGTGCATGAATAACTAAATCCCCTGGCCCCAATATAGATATTGACCTTGAACTCCGGACTTTTTACTCTTCAGTGAACAGAGCTTTAACTATCGGAGCAAAAACCATCTGGGCAACTTTTTGCCCGGGCAGGATTTTGATGGGTTTATCGGTTACATTGAGCAAAAGCACACTTAATTCGCCAATATGTTCAGCGTCAATAGTTCCCGGAGCATTAGCCACCACGATGCCTTTGCGGGCCATACCGGCACGGCTGCGGATCTGGGCCTCATATCCGGCGGGAATCCTTAAAGCAAATCCGGTGGACAAAGATTTAACTTCATGGGGGTACAATACAATTTCATCCTGTAAAGCCACACTTATGTCACAGCCGGCGGCTCCCTTTGTATCATAATCGGGTATTTTGGCCCAATCAACCATTTTGCTGAAACCTACTTCAATCTTTTCCAAAGCAACGACCTCCTTTATAAATATTTTTGCTGCTCATCCTTATTTTAGAATAATATATCCATATTTAATACCATATAAAAGTATTTTTTCCGATATTGCTTGTTATGGGGTTAAAAAACAAACCTCCGGCTGCCTTCTTTGAGGCCGCTGTCCGGAGGTTTGCCTAAAACTCTGTCAATGAAACAGGTATTAGGGGTTCATGGTGTAAACATCTACCAGGCTATATACCTGCTCATTGAGTACCTTTTCAAATTCATCCAGATTGGGTACCGGCCGTTTGACCATCTTCATGATCTTTTCCAGCTGTTCATCACTATTGATGGGTTTCCCATACAGATCGATAGCAAAGGAGGTAAAATCCCTGATGAAAACATCAAACATTTGGTTCATTATATGATCAGGAACTTTTTCCATGTTGGCACTTTCAATAATCAACTGACCGTATGCTACCATGGTGAACAGCTCACCAACTGCCAGCAGATAGTCAAAATCTTCCATTTGTTTTGCCAGTCCGGCACCGGAAACCATGAGGTATTCCTTGTAGGCTTCAATCTGTTCCAGATATACCTTGACATTGGGCAGATGGGCCCGGGTCTGATAAGCGATATTGAAATCATGGAACTTGGTCCGGGCATAACCGCGGGTTTTCCCCTGGGCAAACATGAAATCATCATTGCGGTTATCAGTGATTCTGCCTACCTCTTCAAATTCAGCCGGTGCAAACATATAACTGGGGATGAGCTTGGCGATCAGGGCCATGTTTACATGCCTGGTCCCTTCCAGTTTGGGATATCCCCGGAGTTCAACAACGGCCTGCTCAAAATACATATCCTTTTCAAAGCCTTTGGCGGCAATGATATCCCACAGTAGTTCGTGGACAATTTCTCCCTGGATGGAGACCTTCATTTTCATAATGGGATTGTAAAGGAGAAAGCGTTTGTCATTTTCATTGGCCACCCGCATATAATCAGTGGCCCGCAATCCGAAGAGTTTCATTCCGATAAGCCGCAGCCAGGAATCGACGAAAAGTCTTTGGACGTGAGCAAAATCGGTTACCTTCTTGCCATAGAGGTTACGGTGGTAGGCATGGTTCAATGCTTCATAAAAAGAATGGGTAACTATGCCGGTCGCTCCGGAACCAATATTGAATTTGCAGACATTGATGGTGTTAAGCATATCATCCCAGGCTTTGGGACCGATGGTGCAGATATCGTCTTTGGTGATGGGATAGTCGTGCAGTTCAAATTCCGCAACGTACTGCTGATTGTAATCCACCACGTTTTTAATCAGCCGGTAATTGGGATGGGCAGAGTCTACCACGAAGAATACATAATCACCGGTATCCGCCATTTTGCCGAATACGGATACTGTTGCCGCCACATTACCATTGCCGATGTAATATTTACTGCCATTGGCTACATAGGTGCCATCCCCTTTGGGGGTCAGAGTCATTTCGCTGGAATAAATGTCAGCACCATGCTCTTTTTCCGACAGTCCAAAAGCGCAAAAAGCGTTTTCTTTCATCTTTGCTATTGCCCGGTGTTTTACATCCTCATTGTCTCCCATTAGGACCGGATCCAGTCCCAGTGTGGAAACATGGTAGGCATACCAGTAGGCAGCGCCGTAAAATCCTGTTATTTCGGAGTATTCATACATCCGGTAGGTACTGTAATACTGGTCAGGATCATCACCATAGCCTTTGGGCAGGAACAGAGTCTCAAAATGCCGTTCCTCGGTGACAAACTTCTGGTAATCTTCCGAGAACTCTTTGTTGTGGAAGGACTCTTTGATAGCAGCCAGCCCTTTGTTTTCGAACCATTCGATGGTCTTGAGCATAATTTCTTTGGAACGCTCGTCGGGGTAACCGCGATCCCGGTACTTTTTCGGATTAAACAATAGGTTTTCCATAATAAACTCCTTTCTTTTATATATGTTTTTTATTTTACCTATTTTTTATCTAATAATGCTTAACGCTATTATAACAGAAATATTAATTTGTTTCGTAATTTCTTTAAGCGAAATATTATAAATTTCCTGCCCTTATGACAGCTTCCGGCAACATTTTTTTAATTTCTTCCCGGTTAAATTCAGGAAAATCATTTTTTATTTGTTCAATTGTCACCTTTTCCAGAGATTTTTCCAGGGCTTCCCGGGCGTTGTGCAAATGCGGGCCGATAATATCATTGATACTGCTCCCGATCGGACAGCTTTGATTCTGGTCATGGTGCAGTCCAAACAAAGCATTTTCCTCAGTCAGCTCCACGGCCCTATAAACATCGAGGAGGGTTATTTCATCAGCGGGACGCGTGAAAAGTATCCCACCGATACCTGGACTGACGGTAATGAGTCCTGCCTTTTTCAAATAACCCATGATCCGCCTGATCAAAGCCGGGTTAGTATTAACACTTAAAGCCAGCAAATCACTGGTGATCTTAACTTCTTCCGGACACCAGGCACTGATCACCAGCATTTGCACTGCCACAGGAAAACGGCTGCTTAAACGCATCTTTTATCACCTCATTTTACTTCTGCCGGTCAAGACAATTTTTCTATCCGGCAGGGTATGCGGCGGTGCATGGGTGTACACATTTCGTCCCGATCGGTGCTGTGTACTAATTCATTGACATTAACGCCGTGTTTTCTTCCCTCATAGATCAATCCCTGCCCATGGCGGATATAAACACATCCAGCCGCAGCCAGAGGACTGATTTCCGCTTCAATTTCCACCGATGAAGCCCGGGTAGTTATGCGCACTGTTTCCCCATCAGCAATTTCCATACGGTCAGCATCATCAGCATTTATGAGCATGGTCTGCCAGCGGCGCTTCTCATTCCAGGAGGGATCACGCATATTGCTGTTGGCCACTGTTTCATGATGGAGTCCGGCATGGAGGATAAGGGGATATTTGGCCGGCAATTTCATGTTCTCCAATTCGCTTTCAATGGTAGCGGCCTGGAGGGGTTCAATAAGCTCCTCAATTATAATGGCCAGTTTTTTATCCTCGGTGGCTAAAGAATCAAAATTGCTTCCCTGGTAACGGGCAATGATCAGTCCCTGGGGATTTTTTAATATATCATTGAAAATTGCCTC
>JAAYZA010000270.1 GCA_012515055.1 Syntrophomonadaceae bacterium
CCGATCCGGCACATAATGCTGCCGAAATTTAAACCCTGTAAATAAACTTCATTAAGCCCAATGACTATACCCAGCCCCAGGACGATAAAGGCGGTGATTTCTTCAAATGAATATTCCTCCCAGGGTTTTTTTCGAGCAAGAGCATTGCTGGCTGCCATAAAAACCAGAGTCAGGACCCCGGCTAAAAAGGCCTCCAATATTATTACCATTTCATTATAAAGGGAAATCTCCCCCATCAGCATCAGGACGGATTTACAAATCATGACCATCGACATGGTCAGCAGGGGTATTCCCCACCATTCCTTGTCTTTAGGAACTGCAACATAATACAGGACTGCTGCCAGGACAGCCAGGGTGATGATATTGGTACCCAATCCCATCCCTTTTAGAACAGTAAAAGAACCCAGGGCAACAAATAAACTTAAAATAATCAGCCTGTTTTTGTCCCGCTGACCAAAGGCCGCGATATAAGCAAAGGTGAAGGGCAGCATTTCCTGCAGGACAAAGGCTCGGGAAAAGACCAGAGCACATATTATCAGCAATAAATTTTCCCCCCGGGCCCATGTCTTTACCAAGGCTGAATAATCAATGTCTCCTCCCCGGGGAATCCAACGTTTTAAATCCAATTTCAGCTGATATTTATTGGCCTGACGTCTTTTAGCCCGCTGATTAAAAGATATTTCTTCGGCGGCTCGCTGATAGGTATAAATTTGAAGTCTATTCAACTGTATCCCCCCCGTTATCAGGTTGTCCCGTAAGTATAACAGGGCAGTGGGGAATATTTTGTAAAAATAGAATACGGCCGGCAGGATCTTTGGGACAAAATCCCATATATAAATAAGGATGCAAACAGTTTATCGCTTACTTCAACAAAGATAATGCATTTATGGGGCTTTAAACCGTCATACCCAAAAAATAAAGCCCACCTTAAAATGGTGAGCTTTATTATCCCGGTTACACAGATTTAATTACTTCTTCAGATATACATACCAGTAGAATGTTCCGACAAAGAATGCTCCGCCCACAATATTTCCAAGTGTGACCGGAATCAGGTTGGCCGTCAGGAGATGTCCATAATTAAAAATAGATGCCAGAGCATCCGGTGACATATCCATGGCTAAAGCTGATGCTTCCGGGACCTTATTGGCAATGGTGATTCCCATGGGAATAAAGAACATATTGGCAACACTATGTTCGAATCCACTGGAAACGAAAGCCATTATGGGGAAGAAAATACCAAATATTTTGCCGACAATATCTTTGGCAGCAAAAGCCATCCAAACGGCCAGACAGACCAGCCAGTTACAGCCAATGGCCCGGAAGAAGGCAGCGCCCCAGGTCAGGGTCAATTTCCCTTTGGCGATAGCCAGAGCCTTGACCCCCATGGCACTTAATGCGGCACCATCCATTCCTGTTGCCCAGAACATTCCCCAGAAAACAATGTAGACAAGTAATAAAGAGCCCGCAAAGTTGGACACCCATACTACTACCCAGTTGTAAAGCAAGCCGCCCCAGGAAGCCTGCCCATTGAGTGCGGAAGCAAAACATGCCATATTATTGCCGGTAAATAATTCCGCACCTGCGATAACGACCAACATCAGACCGACGGAGAACACTGCACCAAAGAGAAATTGGCCTCCGGATGTTCCCGCTGCTTCCATGGATCCGATCTTGGTGGCTAGATTCGCCCCAAAGCCAATGTAAGCACCAGCCAGAATCCCAAGGACTACCATTTTCATAAACGGCAGTTCGGTTTTAGCTTTACCTGCATTGCATACTGCTGCAGATATTTCTGCAGGGGTCATAAAATTCATGTTCCCATTCACTCTCCTTTAATTACACTAAATCCACCTTCAATGATAAAGTCTAGAGGAC
>JAAYZA010000135.1 GCA_012515055.1 Syntrophomonadaceae bacterium
ATTCAAATCAAAATACCCATCAAATTTGCCCTATATTCCCGATTTATATTATGCTCCTCGCAAATTCTTTTTATACCTTTAAATAACTCGTTATTTTAAAATATTATCATTCCTGGCCACATTCAGCAGCTGACCCGGCAATTATCTCCAGGCCATGTGCCAGAGCAGGCAGGATCGCCTCCAGAGATTCACGCACTCCCTTTACACTGCCCGGCAAATTGATTATCAGGGTATCGCCCCTGATGCCGGCCACAGCCCTGGAGAGCATGGCCTTGGGAGTATTCTGCAGTCCATAATAGCGAATAGCTTCCGGTATGCCGGGAGTGATTTTTTCCAGTACGCCCAATGTTGCATCCGGGGTTACATCCCGGCGGGAAAATCCTGTGCCCCCCGATGTCAGGATCAGGTTCAGACGTCTTTCATCACATAAATAAATCAGTTTTTTTCGGATCAAGTCCTCTTCGTCAGGAAGAATCTCATAATGATCAATGCTGAATTGTTCACCCAGCATAGCCTGTATTTCAGGTCCGCTTAAATCTTCCCTTTCACCCCGGGATCCTTTGTCACTCATGATCAGAATTCCAGTTTTAAACATCATAACACCTCAACCGGGGCGCCTTTGACGATAAGCCCCCCGCGGACCACCCGGCAAAATAATCCTTCATAGGGCAAAAGGGATACACCCAGAGTCCTGGTTACTATACTGGGATGATCTTCTTTGCCGATCTGTGAAACCTGTAAAATAACATCACTGCCAATCTTCAAACGAGTCCCGGCTTCGATAACAGTCCAATCCAGACCGGCAATCAGGAGATTCTCGGCAAAGCTGCCTGGTCCCACGTCCAATCCCTGCTCGGCTTTAACCTTCTGGACGCTTTCATAACTTAGGCAGGTGACCTGGCGGTCCCAATCTCCGGCATGCCCATCATTACTGATGCCAGAGTTATCAATTACCTCGGCCTTTTCCACTTCTTCCTTCAGTTGTCCCCTTTCAGGGCTGATACAGATGGAATACAAAGTCCCTTTATTCATTATTGCCCTCATTTCTCAGTAAATGTCCGCTTTTGCCGCCCTCTTTTTCCAGTAGTTTGATGTCTTCAATGACCATCCAGCGATCAACTGCTTTGGCCATATCATAAATGGTCAGGGCAGCAGTCGCAGCAGCGGTGAGCGCCTCCATTTCCACCCCGGTTTTCCCGCTGGTCTTGATCGTCGCGTCAATAATTATGCGGGAATGAGGTTCATCGAAGGTAAAATGTATATCAACTGAAGTTATCATCAAAGGATGGCACATAGGAATCAGATCGGCAGTCTTTTTAGCTGCCATAACACCGCCCACCTGGGCAACAGCTAGAACATCCCCTTTGGCGATCCCGCCGCTTTTGATCATGGCCAGAGTCTCCGGCAGCATTCTTATGGCGGCCTGAGCTGCGGCAATCCTGGTTGTATCATTTTTGCCGCTGACATCGACCATCCTGGCCCGGCCTTGTTCATTCAAATGGGTAAAGTCCATCTCAGCCTCCGATTTGATACATTTTCCGCTCATTTTCCCGGCCCCAGCCCTCATTCATATGATGGCGGGCCGGTTTCCTTTTTATAGTCTGGTCAATAAGACGCAAAATCTCATCTTCATCCCCGCTGAACAGGGCTGGTTTTAAATCTGTCTCCCTTTTCTCATACAGACATCCCCGCAGCATTCCGTCGGCGGTCATGCGTATACGGTTACATTGAGCGCAGAAATGGTTGCTCATGGGACTGATAAAACCGATCGATCCCTGGCCTCCTTCAGTCTGATAATACCTGGCGG
>JAAYZA010000128.1 GCA_012515055.1 Syntrophomonadaceae bacterium
CCGCTTTTGCCATTATCAAACCATTATTGTCAGCTGAAACGGAACAGACGGCAGGGATTATTGTCCTGGCAACTGTTGAAGGTGATATCCATGATATCGGCAAGAACATCGTGGCGGTGATGCTGGAAAACTATGGTTTTAAGATCATCGATCTGGGGAAAGACGTGAAGGCAGCGGATATAGTGGACGCTGCGGAGCGGGAAGGTGCTGACATTATCGGTTTAAGTGCTTTGATGACCACGACCATGCCTAAAATGAAGGAGGTCATCGAACTGCTCCAGGCAAGGGAACTTAAATGCAAAGTGATGGTAGGAGGGGCGGTCTTAACAGAGGAATATGCCCGGAGCCTCGGCGCAGATGGTTATTCCAGGGACGCCCGGGAGGCAGTAAAGACGGCGAGAATACTTTCAGGACAGGGGGGGAATTAATGGCTCAGCAAAAATCTTATGAAGAAATAAATGAGAAAATCAGACGTGGTGAGGCAGTAGTAGTTACCGCCGAAGAAGTAATCAAAGTGGTCGAAGAGAAAGGGATAAAAGTAGCAGCCCGGGAAATTGATGTAGTTACGACCGGCACCTTTGGACCCATGTGTTCTTCGGGGGCTTTTATAAATTTTGGCCACTCCCGGCCACGGATAAAGATGAAGAAGGTCTGGCTTAACGGAGTGGAAGCATATACAGGGATCGCAGCTGTTGATGCCTATATTGGCGCCGGGCAGCTGCCGGAAACTGACCCGGAAAACAAGGTGTTCCCGGGACGCTTTTCATATGGCGGCGGTCATGTTATTCATGATTTGCTGGCCGGGAAGGAAATACGTCTGGAAGCTGATGCTTACGGGACTGATTGCTACCCTAATAAGAAAGTAGATACGATAATTACACTAAATGATGTAAATGATGCTTTTATTTTTAATCCCCGCAATGCTTATCAAAATTATAATTGTGCTGTTAATCTGGGTGACAGAACTCTTTACACTTATATGGGTATTTTAAAACCCCAGCTGGGAAATGCCAGCTATTCAACGGCGGGTCAGCTCAGTCCCCTGCTGAATGATCCTTATTACAAGACGATCGGCATCGGAACGCGAATATTTTTAGGGGGTGGGATCGGCTATGTTGCCTGGAGCGGGACCCAGCATCATCCCAATGTGTTAAGGGGTGAAAATGGTGTGCCCATGGTTCCGGCCGGGACGCTGGCTGTAATCGGTGACTTAAAACAAATGGAAGCTAACTGGGTGGTGGGATTGAGTTATGCTGGTTATGGGGCAACACTGGCCATGGGCATCGGCATTCCCATACCCATTTTAGATGAGGAAATACTATTGCATACTGTGGTCAAAGATGAGGATATCTATTGCCCGGTGGTGGATTTCAATGAAGGGTACCCCTATTCCAAACCAATAGATCTGGGGTTTGTCAGTGTGGCTGATTTGAAAAAAGGTAAAGTGATCATCGAGGGCAAGGAAGTCATAACAACTCCACAATCCAGCTATCCCCGGGCCAGAATCATTGCGGCCACTCTAAAAGAATGGATCAGTCAGGGTAAATTTGAACTTACCTGTCCGGTGGCACAGCTGCCGGGGGCAGATGCCAATATAGAGTTTAAATCAATTCCCGATAGGGTTCCCGGGGGAAATGGTTTGAACGGCAATAGGAGGGATCGATAGTGAAAAATAAAATCGTATGCTATTTTTCCGCAGCTCAATCGGAACAACCCATTATTTATCGCCTGGTAAAAAACTATGATTTGATTGTTAATATATTAAAGGCCGATATAAATCCATTGAAACAGGGTTATCTGGTTATGGAACTGGAGGGCAGCAAAGAAAAATACAAAGAGGGGCTGGTTTTTTTAAAAAATCTGGGTGTAATCGTTGAACCATTGAGTGAAAAGGTAGTATGGCATGATGATTTATGCATTCAATGCGGTGCCTGCGCTTCTTTTTGCCCTACGGAGGCATTGGCTATAGATCGGGAAACGATGTTGGTCTCCTTTGATGATACCAAATGTGTTTTATGTTCCATGTGCCTGGAATGCTGCCCCACCCGGGCAATTATTTTGCATTTTGATGTCCGCGAGGCCGTTTAAAAGCTATGGCCAAGGGAAATGGTCCCCGGGATTATCGTTTGCTGCACCTGGGCAGCGATCTGCAATATTTCGCGGTTAAAGTTAAAGAAACGGATTTATCCATTGGCATCGATAGCAGGGATTATTCCGATGATCTGTCCATATTATGCTATCGGGAAACCATTAAAATACGCCGGCAGCTGGAAGAATACCTTATTATCCATCCACAGTTTAAAACCTCGTTAATACCGATTGAAACGCTGCCGGAGGCACCAGTGACAGCCAATCAAATGGCGGCAGCAGCAGCTATTGCCGGGGTGGGGCCCATGGCTGCTGTTGCCGGAGCAATAGCTGATCATATCGGACAGATGCTTCGGCAATACTCCCAGAATGTCATTGTAGAAAATGGCGGAGATATCTATCTGGCCACAACCCGGGAAAGAATAATCGCTGTTTATGCAGGTGATTCTCCTTTCAGTTATAATATTGGCATAAAGATCAAACCAGAAACAACTGC